>DWYC01000083.1 GCA_019118925.1 Candidatus Flavonifractor intestinipullorum
CTTGCCCAGCATGGCGGCGGCCCGGCCGGAGACATACTTGTGGGAGGTGCCGTGGAAGCCGTAGCGGCGGACCTTGTCGTTCTCGTAGTACTCGTAGGGCAGCGCGTAGATGTAGCTGTGGGCGGGCATGGTCTGATGGAAGGCGGTGTCGAACACGGCCACCATGGGCACGCCGGGCATGACCGACTGGCAGGCCTTGATGCCGGTGATGTTGGCGGGATTGTGCAGGGGGGCCAGCGGCACGCACTCCTCGATGGCGGCGAGGACCTCGTCGGTGATGAGGACGCTGGAGGCGAACTTCTCGCCGCCGTGGACCACCCGATGGCCCACAGCCTCGATCTCGCTCATGCTCTGGATGACGCCGTGCTCGCCGTTGGTGAGGGCGTCGAGCACCGCCTGAATGGCCTCGGCGTGGGTGGGCATGGGGATTTCAAACTCAAACTTGCCGCCGGTAGCGGGGACCTTGTGGGTCAGGCGGCCGTCGATGCCGATGCGCTCGCACAGACCCTGGGCCAGGACTTCCTCGGTGGCGGGGTCCAACAGCTGATACTTCAGAGAAGAGCTGCCCGCGTTAATAACCAGAACTTTCATGACACATAATGCTCCTTCGATTTGAATTCCCCCGTCTTGCAGAGCGGGGGTACGGCGTAGTAAACTGGAAACCGCAGAGACTACTTTTATTGTAACTGATTGTGCCAAAAAGGACAACCGGTATTTTGCCGGATGAACGGCATTTTTTATACAGGAGGGAACGGCATGGCGGTCGCGGGCATTGTGGCGGAGTACAACCCCTTTCACCGGGGGCACCGGTGGCAGATCGAGGCCACCCGGCGCGCCCTGGGGGCGGATACGGCGGTGGTGTGCGCCATGAGCGGAAATTGGGTCCAGCGGGGCGAGTGCGCCCTGACGGACAAGTGGACCCGGGCGGCGCTGGCCCTGCGGGGCGGGGCGGATCTGGTGCTGGAGGTGCCCACGGTGTGGGCCTGCGCCTCGGCGGAGACCTTTGCCCGGGGGGCGGTGGGCGTCCTGGCGGCCACGGGGGTGGTGGACACCCTCTCGTTCGGCAGCGAGAGCGGGGACCTGGCCGCCCTGCGGCGGACGGCGGCGCGGCTGGACACGCCGGAGTATCACCAGGCGGTGCGCCGCCTGGTCCGGGACGGAATGGCCTTCCCGGCCGCCCGGCAGGCGGCGGCCGGGGCCCTGCTGGGCGGAGATGCGGACTGTCTGGCCCGGCCCAACGACAATCTCGGGGTGGAGTATTTGCGCGCCCTCCCGCCGGAAATCCGCCCCCTGGCCATCCCCCGGCGGGGGGTGGGCCACCACGGGGGGACGGGAGAGGGCCTTGCCTCGGCCACCTATCTGCGCACCCTGCTCCGCGGAGGAGGGCAGGAAAAGGCCGCCCCCTACCTCACGGAGCCGTGGCGGTGGGAGACGGCGGAGTTTTCCCGGTGTGAGCGGGCCCTGCTGGCCCGCATCCGGACCATGGGGCCGGAGGACTGGGCCCAATTGCCCGACAGCGGCGCGGCCGAGGGCCTCCCCGGCCGGCTGACGGACTGGGCGCGGCGGGCCGCCTCGGTAGAGGAGTTCCTCTCGGGCGCCAAAACCCGGCGCTATGCCCACGCCCGGCTGCGGCGGCTGCTGGTGTGGGCCTTTCTGGGGCTGCGTGCGGCCGACCGGCCCGGCGCGGTCCCCTATCTCCGGGTGCTGGGCTTTACCGGGCGGGGCCGGGCCCTGCTGGGCGAGATGCGGGACCGGGCCCGGGCCCCGGTGGTCACCAAGCCCGCCCACGCCCGGCGCCTGCCTGCCGGGGGGGCGCGGCTCTTCGGGCTGGAGGCCCGGTGCACCGATCTCTTCGCCCTGTGCCTCCCCCAGGTGCCCCCGGGCGGGTGGGAGTGGACCTCCGGCCCGGTGCGGGAGATGGACTGAGGGGCGCGCTCAGGCGCAGAAACGGTGATTCCCGATGGTGATGATGAGGGGACGGCTCCAGATCCAGCTGCTGGTGGCGGTGCTGGGATTAAAGTAGTAAATGGCCCCGCCGCTGGGGTCGGCGCCGTTGAGGGCGTCCCGGGCGGCCCGGCGGGCCGAGTCGGCCACGGGCTCGTCAAACTGCCCGTCCACCATGCAGGTGAAGGCCCCCGGCTGGTAGACCACCCCGGCGATGGTGGAGGGGAAGGAGGGGTGCTCCACCCGGTTGAGGATGACCGCCCCCACCGCCACCTGGCCGCTGTAGGGCTCCCCGCGGGCCTCGGCCGAGATGACCCGGGCCAGAAGCTCCACTTCCGAGGACTGGGCGGAGGAGGGGCTCTCGCTCCCGCTGCCGGAGGACATACCCAGGGCCTTCAGTGTGGCGGGCCCCACCACGCCGTCGGCGGTCAGGCCGTTGGTGCGCTGGAAGTAGCGCACAGCTTCCGTGGTGGCGCTGCCGTAGATGCCGTCCACCGCGCCGGTGTAGTAGCCCCAGTTTTTCAGCTTGGTCTGGATGGTGCGCACCGCCTCACCGGTGGAGCCCTGCCGGTAAGTGGCCGCGCCGGCGGCCGACTGGAGCAGAGTGATCAGCAAAAGATTCATCAGGAACAGAACGACCAGTCCCAGGACCAGTCTGGTACGTCGATGCTGCATAGCTGCTGTGCCTCCCAATCCGGCGGACGGATCCGCCGGGTCTTGCCGCCCGGGCCTGAGAGCGCCGGACGCACTTAGTGTACGGACCCGTCCCGCCGGTTATGCTCCCGCGGCGGGGCACAAATTTTTCCTCCCGGGTATGAGGAAAAGCGGGACGGGACATACTGGAAGAAACCGGAAGAAAGGAAGTGCGCTCCGTGGTCAAAGGAATCTCCCGCCGGGTGATCGTGGTCAAGTCGCCCGACCCGCGCCTGTTTGAAGAGGCCATTTTTATCGTCAAAGAGGAGGCGTTTCAGCGCGGCGGGGTCTCCGCCGACCAGGTGGTCCGGGAGGCCAACAAGGTCGCCCAGGGGTACGCCCGGCGCAACGCCGCGCCCGCACGAACCCTGCGACGGTTCGCGCCCCCTCTGTATGGAGCGCTGGGGGCGCTGCTGGCGACGGCCCTGTGGTGGGCGGCGATATGGCTGCAGTGGATCTGAGGACCAGGAACCGCGGTGCGGGGGAGTTCCCGCGCCGCGGTTTTTCCGTCCCGGAGGGGAGCGCCACTTTGTTCGGACCGGCGCAAAATCAGGAGACCGGATGTGCAGCGCCCAACCGCCGCAGAGAGGATTTTAAAGGGGGACAACTGCGATTAAAGAATAAAAAAGTGAGATGGACGGATTCCTGTGAAAATTGACCAATTGACAAAGCAAAATTCGTGCGTTAGTATATTGTTCGCAACCGAACAAAAAAGAGGTGTGGCACAACGGCATGAAACGGGATTGCGGAAGCTGGATCAATGTGCTCTCTCACAAGATCAAGAAGCATCTGAACGTCCGCCTGGCCGACTTGGGGGTTAACGGGATGCAGAGCAGAGTGCTGCACTACATCCTGGTCCGGACGCAGGAGGGCCCCCTTTTTCAGAAGGATCTGGAGGACGTGTTCGGCCTGAGCCGCTCCACCGCCACGGGGATGCTTCAGGGGCTGGAGCGGGACGGACTCATCCAGCGGGAGAGCGTACCCTATGACGCACGGCTCAAGCGTCTGGTGCCCACCCGGCAGGCCCAGGCTCTGGACGCCCAGGTGCAGGCCTGCGCCCGGGAGATGGAGGACCTGCTCTGCCGGGATCTCTCGCCGGGGCAGGTGCAGCTCTTTCTGGAGACGGCGGAGAAGATGATGGAGAACCTGGACAAGGCGGAGGCCCGGGGCTCCGGAGAAACAAACGGTCTGTGAGCGGACCGGAAAGCGAGGAATCGTTACCATGATAAAAGTGTTGGCCAAAAGCATTCGCGAGTACAAGAAGCCCTCTCTGCTCGCGCCTGTCCTGGTCGCAGGGGAGGTGGTGATGGAGTGTATCATTCCCTTCCTGACGGCCAATCTGGTCAATAAGATCAAGGCCGGCTGCGGGATGGATGTGATCCTGCGCTACGGGCTGATTCTGGTGCTGATGGCGGCGCTGTCCCTGACCTTCGGCGCCCTGGCCGGAAAGGCCTGCTCCACCGCCAGCTGCGGTTTTGCCCGCAACCTGCGCAAGGACATGTTTTACAAAATCCAGGACTACTCCTTTGAGAACATCGACAAATTCGCGGTCTCCAGCCTGGTAACCCGTCTGACCACCGATGTGACCAATGTGCAGCTGGCCTACATGATGATTGTGCGCACCGCCATCCGCTGCCCGCTGATGCTGGTGTTCTCGTTTGTCATGGCCTTCTATATGGGCGGCCGGATGGCCCTGATCTTCCTGCTGGTGATCCCGCTGCTGGGGATCGGCCTGATCCTGATCATCCGCAAGACCATGCCCCTGTTCCGCAAGGTCTTTAAAAAGTACGACGCCCTCAACAACTCCGTGCAGGAGAACATCAAGGGTATGCGGGTGGTCAAGGCCTACGTGCGGGAGGACTATGAGAAGAAGAAGTTCAACAAGGCCGCCGAGGACGTGCAGGCCGACTTCACCCGGGCCGAGCGCATCCTGGCCCTCAACGGCCCCCTGATGCAGTTCTGCGTCTACGCGGTGATGGTGTTCGTGATGGCCTTCGGTTCTTATGTGGTCATCACCACCCGGGGCCTGGAGCTGGACGTGGGACAGATGTCCTCCATGCTCACTTACAGCTTCCAGATTCTCATGAGCCTGATGATGCTCTCCATGGTCTTTGTCATGATCACCATGGCCAGCGAGTCGGCCCAGCGTATTGTGGAGGTTCTCACCGAGGAGAGCGCCCTCCAGAGCCCCGCCGACGCCGTCCACACGGTGCAGGACGGCTCCATCGACTTTGATCACGTGAGCTTCAAATACTCCAAAAAGGCCGAGCGCATGGCCCTGGAAGGGGTAGATCTGCACATCAAATCCGGAGAGGTCATCGGGATCATCGGCGGTACCGGCTCCTCGAAATCCACCCTCATCCAGCTCATCCCCCGGCTTTACGACGTAACCGAGGGCAGCGTCCGGGTGGGCGGCGTGGACGTGCGGAAGTACGACCTGGAGTCCCTGCGCAATCAGGTGGCGGTGGTGCTCCAGAAGAACGTGCTCTTCTCGGGCACCATCAAAGAGAACCTGCGCTGGGGCAACAAGGAGGCCACCGACGCCGAGATGGAGGAGGCCTGCCGCCTGGCTCAGGCCGACGAGTTCATCCGCCAGTTCCCCGACGGCTACGACACCTACATCGAGCAGGGGGGCACCAACGTCTCCGGCGGCCAGAAGCAGCGCCTTTGTATCGCCCGGGCTCTGCTGAAAAAGCCCAAGATTCTCATCCTGGACGACTCCACCTCCGCCGTGGACACCCGGACCGACGCCCTCATCCGCCAGGGTTTCCGGGAGTACATCCCCGAGACCACCAAGATCATCATCGCCCAGCGGGTGGCCTCGGTTCAGGACGCCGACCGCATTGTGGTGCTGGACGGCGGACGCATCGACGCGGTGGGCACCCATGAGGAGCTCCTGCGCACCAATGAGATCTACCAGGAGGTCTACACTTCGCAGAACAAGGGAGATGACGACGATGTCCAGTAACACCCCCAAGCAGCCCAAAGGCGTCATGCTCCGGCTGATCAAGATGCTCTTTGAGTTCTATCCGGTGATGCTGCCCGTGACGGTGGCGTGCATTCTCTTCAACGCGGTGGTCAGTTCCATCCCGTCGGTGTTCATGCAGAATGTGATCGCCGCCGTGGAGCAGAGCTGGCGCAGCGGCGACTGGGACTCCGTCTCCGGACAGATTCTGGGCCTGGTGGGCCTGCTGACCATCTTCTACATCCTGAGTCTGATCGCCGGGTTTGTCTTTAACCAGCTCATGGCCATCATCACCCAGGGAAGCCTGGCCAAGCTCCGGGAGAAGATGTTCAACGGCATGCAGGACCTGCCCATCCGCTACTTCGACACCCACAACCACGGCGATATCATGAGCTATTACACCAACGATATCGACACCCTCCGCCAGATGATCTCCCAGAGCTTTCCCCAGCTGCTGCTCTCCACGGTGGTGGTGCTCACGGTGTTCGGCATCATGGCCTACTACAGCCTGTGGCTCACGCTGGTGGTGGTGCTGGGCGTGATCTGCATGCTCCTGGTGGTGCGCAAGGTGGGCGGCGGCTCGGCCAAGTACTTTGTGCGCCAGCAGCAGGCCCTGGGCCGTACCGAGGGCTTCGTGGAAGAGATGATGAACGGCCAGAAGGTCATTAAAGTCTTTTGCCACGAGGAGGAGGCCAAGGCCGGATTTGACGCCATCAACGACGCCCTTTTTGCCGACGCGGAGAAGGCCAACAGCTACGCCAACATGCTCATGCCCATCCTCAACAACATCGGCAATGTCCTCTACGTGATCGTGGCCCTGGTGGGCGGCGTGCTGCTCCTCTCGGGGGCGCCCAATGTGAGCGTGTCGGGCATGGCCTTCAGCATCAGCATTGTGGTCCCCTTCCTGAACATGACCAAGCAGTTCTCCGGCAATGTCAGCCAGGTCTCCAACCAGATCAACGCCATCGTCATGGGCCTGGCGGGCGCCCGGCGGATCTTCCAGCTCATCGACGAGCAGCCCGAGACCGACGAGGGCTATGTGACCCTGGTCAACGCCCGGGAGAAGGCCGACGGTACGCTGGAGGAGTGCAGCGAGACCACCAACGTCTGGGCCTGGAAGCATCCCCACAAGGCCGACGGCACCGTGACCTATACCCGCCTCACCGGCGATGTGCGCTTCTACGACGTGGACTTCGGCTATGTGCCGGAAAAGACGGTGCTCCACGACGTGAGCCTCTACGCCAAGCCCGGGCAGAAGGTGGCCTTCGTGGGCTCCACCGGCGCGGGCAAGACCACCATTACCAACCTCATCAACCGCTTCTACGACATCGCCGACGGCAAGATCCGCTATGACGGCATCAACATCAACAAGATCAAAAAGGCCGATCTGCGCCGCTCCCTGGGCATGGTGCTCCAGGACACCAACCTGTTTACCGGCACGGTGATGGACAACATCCGCTATGGCCGCCTGGATGCCTGTGACGAGGAGTGTATCGCCGCGGCCAAGCTGGCCGGCGCCCACGACTTTATTACCCGCCTGCCCCAGGGGTACGACACGCCCCTCTCGAGCAACGGCGCCAGCCTCTCCCAGGGCCAGCGGCAGCTCCTGTCCATCGCCCGGGCCGCGGTGGCCGACCCGCCGGTGATGATTCTGGACGAGGCCACCTCCTCCATCGACACCCGCACCGAGGCCATTGTGCAGCGGGGCATGGACGCCCTGATGACCGGACGGACGGTGTTCGTCATCGCCCACCGGCTCTCCACCGTGAAGAACTCCGACGCCATCATGGTGCTGGATCACGGCCGCATCATCGAGCGGGGCACCCACGAAGAGCTGCTGGCCCTGAAAGGGACCTATTATCAGCTCTATACCGGCGCGCTGGAGCTGGACTGAGCTCCGCTCCCCTACCGGTGCAAACAAAAGCCGCCCATCCCGATCGGGATGGGCGGCTTTGTGCCGTTTTGCGGGTTATTCGCCCTGGAACACGCCGGTGGAGAGGTAGCGCTCCCCGGTGTCGGGGAGGACGGCCACAATGACCTTTTCCGCCCAGCCGGGCCGGGCGGCCAGGCGGGCCGCCGCCGCGGCCGCCGCCCCCGAGGAGATGCCGGCCAGCAGCCCTTCCTTCCGGGCCAGGGTCCGGGTCATCTCCATGGCCTCCGCGCCGGGGATGGGCAGCACCTCGTCCACCAGAGCGCGGTCCAGCACCCCGGGGACAAATCCCCCGCCGATGCCCTGGATGACGTGGGGACCGGCCTTGCCGCCGGAGAGGACGGCCGACTCGGCCGGCTCCACCGCCACGGCGATCAGGCCGGGATTGTGTTCCTTCAAAAAGCGGGCCGCGCCGGTGATGGTGCCGCCGGAGCCAACCCCGGCCACCAGCACGTCCACCCTGCCGCCGGTGTCCCGCCAGATCTCCGGGCCGGTGGTCTCGTAGTGGGCCCGGGCGTTGGCGGGGTTGTTGAACTGGTCGGGCATCCAGGCCCCGGGGATGGAGGCGAGGAGCTCCCGAGCCTTTCGGATGGACCCGGCCATGCCCTCCGCTCCGGGCGTGAGGACCAGCCGGGCCCCCAGGGCGGAGAGCAGACTGCGCCGCTCCTGGCTCATGGTCTCAGGCATGGTGAGGATGACCGAATACCCCCGCAGGGCGGCGATGTAGCTCAGGCCCACGCCCGTGTTGCCGCTGGTGGGCTCCACAATGGTGCCGCCGGGGGCGAGAAGGCCCCGCTCCTCGGCGTCCCGGATCATGAACCAGGCCGCCCGGTCTTTGGCGGAGGAGAGGGGGTTCATGCACTCCAGCTTGCCCAGTACGCGGGTGTTGGGGAGGGCGCGCTCCAGGGCCAGGAGGGGGGTGTTGCCGATGAGATCGGTGAGAGAATGGGCGATATTCATATCCGGAAGACCTCCTTGGGAAATTCAGATTCGACGTTAGCAGTATAACACGCCCGGAGGCCAGGTTCAACCTCCCGGGGGAGAGTCTGGAAGCCGAACCAGGGATTTTGCATGGCGTTTCTTCGGAAAATCCGATATAATGGCCCATATCTCGCATAGAAAGGCAGGAAACAACCATGTATCAGCTCAGACGGGGAGGGGCGCTGCTCCTCCTGCTGGCCGCCCTGCTCGGCCTGCTCCCCGCCCGGGCGCAGGCCGAGCAGACCGGAGGACGGGTGGTGGGCTATTTCCCCTACTGGCAGCCGGGAGCGGTCCATAAGCTCCAGTACGACGTACTCACCCACATCAACTACGCCTTTGCCATCCCCACCGAGAGCGGGGGCCTCCGCCCTCTGGAGCAGCCCGCGCTGGCCCGGAAGATCCTCTCCCAGGCCCACGCCGCGGGGGTGAAGGTCCTGTTGGCGGTGGGAGGCTGGAGTTATAACAACGTGCCGCTGGAGGCGACCTTTGCCGCGGCCACCGCCACGGCGGAGAAGCGCCGGCGGCTGGTCAGGGCCATTCTGGAGGTGGTGGACGCCTACGGCTTCGACGGGGTGGACATGGACTGGGAGTATCCCCGCCTCTCCGATGGTACATACCGGCAGTACGAGGCGCTGATGCTGGAGCTCTCCCGGGAATTGAAGAGCCGGGGCAAGCTCCTCACCGCGGCGGTCCAGGCCGGCGTCTCCCCCGGCGGGGCGGTTTGGGACACCAGCGCCCACACCGATGCGGTGCTCCAGGCGGTGGACTGGATCAACATCATGGCCTACGACGGAGGAGAGGGGGCCGATCACTCCACCTATGACTTTGCCGGAAATGCCGCCCGGCACTGGCGGGAGGACCGGGGCGTCCCGGCGGACAAGATTGTGCTGGGCGTGCCCTTCTACGCCCGCTCAGGCTATGTGACCTATGAGACCCTCCTCTCGGCCGTACCGGACGCCTGGAAGCGGGACAGCGCCGTCTATCAGGGAAAGACCGTCTGGTACAACGGGGTGGGCACTGTGGAGAAGAAGGCCCGCTATGCCCTGACGGAGCTGGGGGGCGTGATGGCGTGGGAGCTGAGCCAGGACACCTCGGACCGGACGTACAGCCTGCTCTCGGCCATCGGCCGGGTGAAGGAAGCGGTCTGCGGGGATTTTCAGGACGTACCCGCCGGGAGCTGGTATGCCGCCGACGTGGCCGACGCCCGGGCCCGGGGGCTCATGCAGGGGACCGGAGCGGGCAGGTTTTCCCCCCTGCGGACGGTGACGGCGGCCGAGGGCATCGCCCTGGCCGCGCGCATTCACCGCATATACCACGCCGGTTCAGACGGCCTGGAGGGGGGAAGCCCCTGGTATCAGGGCTATGTGGACTACGCCCTGGAGCAGGGGATTCTGGACCGCCGCCCGGAGCCGCAGGCGCTCTCGGCCGTGCTGACCCGGGGGGCGTTCGCGGCCCTGCTGGACCGGTCCCTGCCGGAGGAGGCCCTGGAGGCCGTCAACACCGTCGCGGCGATCCCCGACGTGGAGGAGGACAGCCCTTATGGAGAGGCCGTCTACCGCCTCTACCGGGCGGGCGTGCTGGCCGGAACCGACGCTCAGGGTACCTTCCGCCCCCAAAACTCCCTCACCCGGGCGGAGGCCGCCGCGCTGGTCCTGCGGATGACCGACGCCGGGCGGCGCATCTCCAGTTCCCTGTGAGCGCCTGGGCCATAAAAACGGTAACAAACGATAACAGGGTTGTCACTTTTGCGATTTATTTGACATAACGTGATTTGATGTTTGACAAGCCGGAAACAATGTGTTACAATTTGGTTACAGTTTTTAATCCGGAACCAGGAGGCGCTCCATGGCAAACGAAACCTTACCTCTGGTCTATAAAGGCCATCCCCTTCGCAGAAAAGACAACATCATCTATTACGGCAGCATGGCCGATAAGTATATCATCATGATCCAGGTGATGAACACCCGCAAGGTAAAGGACCTGGACGTGGCCAGCAAAGTGCTGGTGCAGCTTCAGCTCACCGACCCGGATCTGAAGAGCCGGGACCGGGTGGTCAAGAAAAGTGAAAAGGACAGCCTCTACGCCGCCATGGACGTGGCCGCCGTTTGGCTGGATCGGGCCCTGGCCGGGAAATAAGGCCGCTTTTACCAAGGAAAAGGAACACGGCCCGCTCCCGCAGCGGTCCACAGTCTGAACGGAGGTCGTTACCAATGATAGCTTCAAGAGCCCTGCGCATGATGGTCCTCGCCGCCGCCGTCTCCGGCCTTTGCGTGGTCAGCGCCGCCGCCGCCAGTGTGGGTGTCGGCACCGTCAACACCGACGCCCTGCGCCTGCGGGAGTCGGCCAATACCGAGTCGTCCATCCTGGCCACCGCCTCCAAGGGGGAGAGCGTGATCGTGCTGGCCGACGCCGGGAACAACTGGTACAAGGTGGACTATCAGTCCGTGGAGGGCTATATGTCCGGCGAGTACCTGACCATCGCCACAAAGGGCGACGCCGCCATCGGCTATGGACAGGTGGACGCGGGCGGCTCCACTCTGAATCTGCGCAGCGGCCCTTCCACCAGCAGCGCGAAGCTGGCCTCCCTTCCCGACGGCGCCACGTTCCAGATTGTCGGGGTGGACGGAAGCTGGTATAAGATCTCCTACAACGGCCAGACCGGCTATGTGAGCAGCGAGTATGTGGACACCGTGCGGGAGGGCACTGCCTCCCGGGGAACGGCCGCCGCGGCCTCCAGCTCCAGCATCGGCGCGCAGATCGTGGCCTATGCCAAACAGTTCCTGGGTACGCCCTATGTCTACGGGGGCAACGGCCCCAACAGCTTTGACTGCTCGGGCTTTACCAAGTATGTCTACGCCCACTTCGGCGTGACGCTCAACCGGACCGCCACCGACCAGCTGGCCAACGGCACGGCTGTCTCCAAGAGCCAGCTTCAGCCCGGCGACCTGGTGTTTTTCAACAGCGGCTATACCTCCAAGCCGGTCTCCCACGTGGGGATTTATATCGGCGGGGGCCAGTTTATCCACGCCTCGACCAATACATATTCCGTCCAGATTGACAACCTGAACTCGGGCTATTACAGCCGGGTCTATGTCTACGGCCGCCATATCCTGTAATTCCCTGGAAAGCAAAATCCGGACCGCTCTGTGCAGAGCGGTCCGGATTTTTTTACCGGCAGAGAGTCCTCAGATCTTCTGCGCTCCGGTGGACCAGACGTGGCTCTCTTTGGCTGCGGCCGGGGTGTTCTGGGCCATCACGCCCACCAGAGGATGGGGGACATAGAGCTCCTCCAGGTACGCGCACTCCTCCGCCGTCAGTTCCAGGTCCACCGCTCTGGCGGCCCCCTCGATGTGCTGGAGCTTGGTGGCGCCCACCACCGGAGCGGTCACTTTGGTGAGCAGCCAGGCCAGGGATACCTCCGTCATGGAGACGCCGTGCCGCCCGGCCAGCTCCGCCACGCGCTGGATAATGGGCGCGTCCTGCTCCGCCATGCCGCCGTACTTCAGCTGTGCATAGCTGTCCTCCTGGAGCCGCTTGGAGGTCTCCCCGGGGTGTTTGGACAGCCGCCCGCCGGCCAGAGAACTGTACGGCGTCATGGCGATGTTCTCCTCCCGGCAGAAGGGGACCATTTCCCGCTCCTCTTCCCGGAAAATCAGGTTGTAGTGGCTCTGTACCGAGACAAACTTGGAAAAACCCTCCCGCTCTGCCAGGGCGTTTGCCTTGCACAGTTGCCAGGCAAAGCAGTTGGAGATGCCGATATACCGGGTTTTTCCCTCCGTTACCATTCGGTTCAGGCCGTCCAGAATGTCATAGAGAGGCGTCTGATAGTCCCACATATGGTAGATGTACAGGTCCACATGGTCCATGCCCAGATTTTGCAGGCTCTTCTCCAGCATGCGGCGGATGTGCTCCTGGCCGGAAACGCCCGCGGCAATCTCCTCGTTGGTGCGGGGCAGAAATTTGGTGGCCACCACCACCGCGTCCCGCTGGGCGAAGTCCCGCAGGGCCCGCCCCAGATACTGCTCGCTGGTGCCGCTCTGGTAGCCGATGGCGGTGTCGAAGAAGTTGACGCCCAGTTCCAGACCGCGCCGGATGATGCTGCGGGAATGTTCTTCGTCAATGGTCCAGCTGTGCTGCCCGTGGGATGCATCGCCAAAGCCCATGCATCCCATGCAGATACGGGAGACCTGCAGATCCGAATTTCCCAATCGTGTGTACTTCATGTGCGACCTCCGTTTCAAGCAAAGGTTATCGATATCTTCCCAAGGAAAAGGATACTACCTGGAACGGGAAAAGGGAAATGCCTGGTTTTCATGACCGGCCATGCGAAAATGGAATTTCTGGGACGGCACGGGATCCGCCGGACGGCTTGCAAACGGAAGGCCCCGATAGTCTCAGGTCGCCCCCCGCGGCGGCGCTTCTGCACCGGGAGCCGCCCCGGAAAGCCGCAAAATGGCGCCCCGGAGATGGTCCTTCAAAAGCTGATCCACAAAGCGGATCAACTCCTCGGGACTTTCGGGAATTTCTCCCAGCAGCCAGTTCTCCATCATGCTGGCCAGAGCTCCGACATAAACCTCCGTCAGCAGAGCGACTTCCCGCGCGCTGGCCGGATACTGCAGTTCTGCCGCGATTCCCAGGAGCGTATTCTGGATGATGGCGCGAATATCCGTCTGGAAGAAGCGCTTCAGATGCTCCCGGCTCATGGAGTGCAGAGCGCACAGACAGACCGCGCGGTTCTCCTGGAGGTACTCAAAAAGCTGGAGCAGGCCGTCCTGCCAGAGCATAACCCCCTCGTGCTCCCGCAGCAGAGCCACGGCTTCCTGGTCGAACATCCAGCGCACAGCGTCATAAATGTCCTCGAAGTGATAATAAAAATGCTGGCGGGCCATGCCGCAGTCCCGCATGATCTCGGAAACGGTAATCTTATTGAGCGATTTCTGCGACATCCGATTTTTGAGCGCGGCGCAGATCGCCCGCTTGGCCGCTTCGCTTGCCGCATAAGTTCGTTTTCTCATCCCAGCCTCCATGAATCTGCCTGTCCGGCGTGTCGTTTCACCGCGCGGTTTTACTGTACCATAGCATAGATACAGAATAGGGTCAAGCGTCAGAAATCTGACACTTGACCCTATTCTGCACCTTGCATTCTCGGGAGCGATTTTCTAAGCTGAAAGGAACCGGTCCGAAAGGAGTGCAGGGCGATGCAAGAGCAGTATCAAATCACCATACAAAGCCGGATGGGGCCCGGAGAGGGCGCGCTTCTGCGCCGGGATCCGTAGGCGGCCCACGCCATTTTCAGCCCAGGAGGAATCGAAACTGTGAGCAAAGAATCGGGAAAACCATCGTTTTTTGAGAGACTGGCCACCCTCATTGTTGATAAGCGAAATCTGATCTTTTTTCTCTACGCCTGCGCCCTGATTTTCTGCCTGTTCTCCCGGAACTGGGTCCGCGTATGCAACGACATCACCGCGTACCTGCCGGAGGACACCGAGACCCGCCAGGGGCTGACTCTCATGGAGGAGGAGTTCACCACCTTCGGCACCGCCCGGGTCATGGTCTCCCATGTGACCTGCGAGATCGCGGCGGACCTGGCGGAGCAGATGGAGCAGATCGAGGGCGTCGCCTCGGCCACCTTCGGGAGCGGCGCCCCCGGCGCAGGTACAGCGGAAGGCGGCGGGACAGAGACCCCGGAGGACATCCAGTCGTATTTCAGGGGGGCGGACGCCCTGATCTCCGTGACCTTTGCGGGGGAGGAGGACGACGAGGTCAGCCTGGAGGCCCTCTCGGCCATCCGGGAGCTGCTGGAACCCTATGACTTCTACATCGACAGCACCGTGGGCAGCTCCCAGGCGGATTCTCTGGCCGGAGAGATGAACCTCATTCTGGCGGTGGCGGCGGTCATTATTGTGCTGGTGCTGCTGCTCACCTCCCGCTCCTACGCGGAGATCCCGGTGCTGCTCCTCACCTTTATCGCGGCGGCCCTGCTGAACCTGGGCACCAATTTTATCTTTGGGGAGATCTCCTTCGTGTCCAACTCCGTGACTGTGGTGCTGCAGCTGGCTCTGGCCATCGACTACGCCATCATCATGCTCCACCGCTTCCTGGAGGAGCGGGAGCACGCCGGGGACCGGGAGGCCTGCATCGCGGCGGTGAGCGCCGCCATCCCCTCCATCTCTGCCAGCAGCCTCACCACCATCTCGGGGCTC
>DWYC01000084.1 GCA_019118925.1 Candidatus Flavonifractor intestinipullorum
CCGGCGGGAGCATGGGGATAACCTGGTCGGCAAAGTAGACCGAGGTGCCCCGCCGCCAGGCCTCCACGTCCAGCGGGGAGCCCATGGGGACGTAGTGGCTTACATCCGCGATGTGAACGCCCAGCACCCAGTTTCCCGCCCCGTCCCGCTCCAGCGAGACGGCGTCGTCCAGGTCCTTGGAGTGGGCCCCGTCGATGGTAATGACGCACTTGTCCCGCAGGTCCAGCCGTCCGGTCCATGCGGCCGGGTCCACGCTCCGGGGGGCTGTCCGGGCCTGCTCCAGGACCTCGGGCGGGAACTCCCGCTGGATGTGCTGCTCAAAGAGGATGGCCTCCACGGCGGCCTCCCGGCTGCCGTCCCGGCCAAAGACCTCCAGGAGGGTTCCCATGGGGGGCTGTTTCGCCGTCCCATAGCTGGTCATTTTCACCGCCGCCTTATCCCCCGAGCGGACCTTGGTCTTTCCCACAATCTGGACCGGCTCCCGGAGCTTGTCCCCGTCGGGAATAAGCCAGGTTTCCCGCCCCTGCCGCCGGACGGCCCCGGTGACGGTGGGGTTGCCGCGGCGGAGGATGCCGGTCACCTTCGCGGTGCGCCGCTCGCCCGCCCCCACCGGCCCCTCGTCCGGCCGGATGGATACCGTATCCCCGTTCCAGGCCCCGTTTTCCGCCCGGGGCGGGATAAAATAGTCCTCCTCCCGGCCCTGGGCTCCCTCGGGGGTGACAAAACCGAACCCCCGGCCCGCGGCCTGGTAGACGCCGGTGATGGTGATGGAATTGGATCGACTCATGGGGACTCCTTTCTTCTGCGCCGGATCAGCCACAGGCCCAGTGCAAAGGACCCGGCGCCCAGCAGGACAAACGCGCTCCACAGCGGAACCCACCCGGGCGCGCGGATATCAAACATGGCTTGGAGCAGCCTCCGCCACGGCGGCCACCCGGCGGCAATGGCCGCCAGATCGAAGAGGACATATCCGCCGCCCAGCACATAGGCCCAGCGCCACCAGCGCGGCTGCCGCCGCTCCCGGAAGAACAGCGCCGCGCCCCAGAGGCACAGCAGGGCCAGGGCCCCCATAAGGAGAAAATAGAGGGGACCCTTCTGCTCCAGCAGGCCCATCCAGAACGCCGCATAGCCCGCCCGGTCCGCCAGGGCCCACACCCGGTGGAGGTGAAAGGCCCCAAACAGGAGGAAAAACCAGGGCTCCAGGGGATGAATCCGGCTCATACGCGCCCGCCCTCCCAGTTCAGCTCCGCGGGGGGCTCCTCCTCGCCGCAGCAGGCCGCCCGCCAGCCCTCCCCGGCCCAGGCGCCGAACCACAGCCCGTCCATCCGGGCCCGCCCGCCGGGGGCGAGCAGGGGAACCGCAATGGTCCGGGGCGAGCGGTCCAGGCCGGAGCCGGTGTACTTCACCCGGCTCTCTTTTAATGTCCACAGGGTATAAAAGTCGCCCCAGCGGCTCCCCCGGGCGGCAAACCACTGGAACTCCCTGTCGGAGAGCACATAGCGGGGCAGGCCGGTCCGGCGGGGCTTTACCCGCTCCACGTCCACCCCCAGCGGCGCTTCCCCCACGCCCGCCAGGGCGTAGATTCCGCTGTGGCTGAGGCTGAACTGAAGTCCGCCGCTCCGCAGCACCGGCTTGCCGCCGGGCCGGCGGTCAATGTCCGGCTCCGGAATCCCCCGCTCCGCCAGGAGCCGCCCCAGCAGCCGGTGGGCCGCCTCTTTTCCGTCCTCCGCCTCCGCCATCCAAAGTTCCATCCGGCCCGCCGCCCCTCCCGCTCGTTTGTCTCCATTGTACCCCATCCGGCGGGAGATTACAACGCTCCCCTTGCCAGCCTCACCGGGACATGCTATCATGCCGGGAGAACCCAAAATCAGGAGGTCCTTTCCATGACCAAAGAACAGTATGCGCGCTGGAGCGCCCCCATCGCCCGCCATCCCAACGGTCCGCGGATCTTGAAGGGGGTCAACACCCTCCTCACCCGGCTGTGTTACGTATGCTATCCCCTGCTGCTTCTGGCGCTGGCCCTCCGCCGGGACGGGCGGTTCTGGCGGGCTCTGCTGGTACCGGCCGTCTCCTTCGTGCTGGTGAGCCTCTTCCGCCGCTGTCTCAACGCTCCGCGGCCCTACCAGGTCCTGGACATTCAGCCCCTGATCCACAAGGACACCCGGGGCAAATCCTTTCCCAGCCGCCATGTGTTCAGCGTCTTTATGATCGATATGGTGTGGTGGTACCTCTGCCCGCCGGTGGGAGCGGTCTTTTTTCTGGCCGGGGTGGTGCTGGCGGCGGTCCGGGTGCTGGGCGGCGTCCATTTTCCCCGGGACGTCATCGCCGGGGCCCTTTTCGCCGCGGCCGCCGGCTGGGCCGGCTTCTGGCTGGTGTAAGAAACCTTACAAAACTGTCACCTTTCCGTAAGGAAAATCCATGGCGTCCGGGGCGGGGCGGGGGTACAATGGTCTCAGCAAAGGAGGGATACGCTATGGAGGAACCCATTCTGCGGGTCACCCATCTGCAAAAATACTACGGCGTCCGCGGCAATGTGACGCGGGCCATTGACGATCTGAGCTTCTCGGTCCGGGCCGGGGAGTTTGTGGGCATCATGGGGGCCTCGGGCAGCGGAAAGACCACCCTGCTCAACTGCATCGCCACCATTGACGCCGTCACCGCCGGAGAGATTTTCATCGACGGGCAGGACATCACCCGCCTGCCCCGGCGGGCTCTCTCCCGGTTCCGGCGGGAGCGGCTCGGCTTTGTCTTTCAGGACTGCAACCTGCTGGACACGCTGACGGGGGGCGAGAACATCGCCCTGGCTCTGACCATCCTGCGCCGCCCGGCCGGGGAAATTCCGCGCCAGGTTCAGGAGACGGCCGCCCTGCTGGGGGTGTCCCACTGTCTGGACAAGTACCCCTATCAGATGTCCGGCGGCGAGCGGCAGCGCCTGGCCGCCGCCCGGGCCATCGTCACCCGCCCGGCTCTGGTGCTGGCCGACGAGCCCACCGGCGCCCTGGATTCCAAATCGGCCCGCCTGCTTCTGGAGCGCTTCGAGGCCCTCAACCGGGAGCAGAATTCCACCATTCTCATGGTGACCCACGACGCCTTTACCGCCAGCTACTGCCGGCGCATTCTTTTCATCAAGGACGGAAAGCCCTTCACCGAGCTGGTGCGGGGGAACGACAGCCGCCGGGCCTTCTTCACCAAGATCATCGAGGTGGTGACCCTGCTGGGAGGTGACTCGGGCGATGTTGTGTAAACTGGCCCTGCGCAACGTGCGCCGGAGCGTGCGGGATTACACCCTCTATTTCCTCACGCTGTTCTTCGGCGTATGCGTCTTTTACGTCTTTAATTCGCTGGAAAATCAGTGGGTCATGCGCGCGCTGATGGAGAACAGCCGGAATGTCGACTACGCCGGCGCCATCGTCCGCCTGATAGACCTCGTGTCGGTCTTTGTCACGGCGGTTCTGGCGTTTTTGATCCTCTACGCCAACCATTTTCTGCTCCGCCGCCGCAAACGGGAGCTGGGCCTCTATCTGCTCCTGGGCATGGAGCAGCGTCAGGTGGCCTTCCTTCTCTTTCTGGAAACGCTGGTTATCGGCCTTGCGGCGCTGGCGGCGGGACTGGTTCTCGGGGTCCTTTTGGCCCAGGTGCTGGCCGCCTTCACGGCCAGTCTTTTCCAGGTCCGGGTAGAGGAATTTACATTCCTCTTTTCCTGGCAGGGTGTGGGCAAGACCGCGCTGTACTTTGGCGGGATCTTCCTGCTGGTGATGCTCTTCAACTCCCTCACCGTGGCCCGGCAGCGGCTCATCCGCCTGCTGGAGTCGGCCAAGAAAAATCAGGAGCTCAAGCTGCGCTCGGTGCGGGTCTCGGTCGTGCTGTTTCTCCTGTCCCTGGCGCTGCTGGGCGCGGCGTACGCCCTGCTCCTCCGGCGGGGTCTGCTGCAGGTGGACCGGATCTTCGCCCTGATGCTGGTTCTGGGAACTCTGGGCACCCTGTTTTTCTTCCGCTCCCTGTCCGGCTTTCTGCTGCGCCTGGTCCAGCGGCACAAGCGCCTTTACCTGCGGGATCTGAATCTGTTCGTACTGCGGCAGTTCAGCGCCCGCATCACCACCAACTACCTGTCCATGACGGTGGTATGCCTGCTCCTGCTGCTGGCCATCGGCATCACGGCCTGCTCGGTGGGGGTCAACAACACGGTGGAGGACAACGTGGACCGGGACGCGCCGTTGGATATGACCCTCCGTCTGGAGGACTACTACTGCGACTTCACGCCCGAGCTCTTTACTCAGGCCCTGTCCGCGTCCGGGTTCCCTCCGGAGGAGCATCTGGAGTCCTACGCCGCCGTCACCCGGTATATGCTCTCCATTCCGCTGACTGAGCCGGTGGAGGTGGGCTCCCAGGCGTATGTTCTGGAGAACATCCTCACCTACGCCATGTCCCTTTCGGATTATAACGCCCTCCTGGCCCTCCAGGGGGCGGAGCCCCTCACGCTGGAGCCGGGGACTTACGGCATCGCCTGGGGCACCGAGGAGGGCGATGTGCTGCGGGAGCTCTGGGCCGGGGGTGCGGCCGTCACCCTGGGCGCCGGCTCCTATATCCCGGCCCCCGCCGCCCAGCGGGAGGGGGCCTACTGTACCAGCGGCATCCCGCTCTCTCCCATGCTGCTCCTGCCCGACGGAGTGCTGGAGACTCTGGACCGGGAGACCGTGGTCGAGCGCTTCCTCTATCTGGCGGGAAATTACCGCCCGCAGGACCGGGATGGGGCCGAGGACGCTCTCTGGGGCGCCTCGGACCGCCTGTCCGACCAGCTTTTCCAGGTTTCGGACTCCAGCGGCTTCGGCCTGCTCTTGAACACCCGTCAGGACATCTACATGGAGACGATGGGCACCAAGCTGCTGGTCCTCTTCCTGGGGCTCTATCTGGGGATTATCTTTCTGGTGACCAGCGCGGCGGTGCTGGCCCTCCAGCAGCTCTCCCAGGCCGCCGACAATCTGGCCCGCTACCGCATTCTCGCCCGGCTGGGCGCCGATGAGAAGATGCGGGACCGCTCTTCGGATATTCAGGTTCTCCTGGCCTTCCTCCTGCCCCTCTCCCTGGCGGTTGTCCACGCCACGGTGGGCATGAAGGCCGCCAACGACGTGATCGCCACCGTGGGCCATCTGGACGCCGTGGCCAGCACCCTCACCACCGCGCTTTTTATCCTGCTGGTCTATGGGGCCTACTTTCTGGCCACCTGCCGGGGAAGCCGGCGCATCATCCGGGATCTGTGACCTTTTCGCCTAAAAATACGAAATCTCTCTTGCAATTACCCCGGCCTTGTGCTATGATAAAAGACACGTTTCAGGCGCGGTTTTGTCGTGCCCAAAATCCGAAGTATGGGCCCTCTGGGGCCGAAAGGAAAGATGTATCGTGGAGATCCCGAAGTTGGTGCTCAGCATCCTTCTGGTGCTGATCGACCTGGCCCTCATCATGGTAGTTATGCTCCAGTCCGGCAAGAGCGCCGGTCTGTCCGGCGCCATCGCCGGCGTGGCCGATACGTTCATGTCCAAAAACAAGGCCAAGGGCTGGGACGCCAAGCTGGCCCGCTGGACCAAGTGGGTGGCCATCGCCTTTATCCTGGTGGCCCTGATCCTCTGCCTGATCTGAGGCAGCACAGACGCGAAAAAATTCCGCCGGTTTTTGACCGGCGGAATTTTTTTGGCCGCGCGCCCCTGTGGGACGCGCGGCCTTTTGCATGGATTATGTGTTAAAACTCCGCGTTGCCCACCGTGCGGGGGTGCAGCTCCACATCGCGGATGTTGCTGATGCCGGTCAGGTACATGACCATACGCTCAAAGCCCAGGCCGTACCCCGCGTGCTTGCAGGAGCCGTAGCGGCGCAGGTCCAGATACCACCAGTAGTCCTCGGGGTTCATGCCCAGCTCCTGGATGCGCTGCTCCAGCAGTTCCAGCCGCTCCTCGCGCTGGGAGCCGCCGATGATCTCCCCGATGCCGGGCACCAGGCAGTCGGCGGCGGCCACGGTCTTGCCGTCGTCGTTGAGGCGCATATAGAAGGCCTTGATCTCCTTGGGGTAGTCGGTGACAAACACCGGGCGCTTGAAAATCTGCTCGGTGAGGTAGCGCTCGTGCTCGGTCTGGAGGTCGCTGCCCCACTCCACTTTGTAGTCGAACTTGTCGTTGTTCTTCTTCAGGAGCTCCACCGCCTCGGTATAGCTTACCCGGGCGAAGTCGGAGGAGGCCACGTGCTCCAGGCGCTCTTTCAGGCCCTTGTCCACGAAGGAGGAGAAGAAGTTCATCTCGTCGGGGCACTTCTCCATGACGGTGTTGATGATATACTTGATCATGGCCTCGGCGGTGTCCATATAGTCGTTCAGATCGGCGAAGGCCATCTCAGGCTCGATCATCCAGAACTCGGCGGCGTGGCGCTGGGTGTTGGAGTTCTCCGCCCGGAAGGTAGGACCGAAGGTGTACACGTTGCCGAAGGCCATAGCAAAGTTCTCGGCGTTGAGCTGGCCGGACACGGTGAGGTTGGCCTTCTTGCCGAAAAAGTCCTTGGTATAGTCCACAGTGCCGTCCTCGTTCTTGGGCACGTTCTGGAGGTCCAGGGTAGTGACCTGGAACATCTCGCCGGCGCCCTCACAGTCGGAGGCGGTGATCAGCGGGGTCTGGGCGTACACGAAGCCCCGGTCCTGGAAGAAGCAGTGGATGGCGTGGGCAGCCACAGAGCGCACCCGGAAGGTGGCGGAGAACAGGTTGGTGCGGGGCCGCAGGTGCTGGATGGTACGCAGGTACTCCACGCTGTGGCGCTTCTTCTGCAGGGGGTAGTCGGGAGTGGAGGTGCCCTCCACCTGGATCTTGGAAGCCTTGATCTCCAGGGGCTGCTTGGCCTCGGGGGTCAGGACCACGGTGCCGGTGACGATGAGGGCGGCGCCCACATTCTGACCGGCGATCTCCTTATAGTTGTCCAGCACATTGGCGTCCAGGACCACCTGCAAATTCTTGAAGCAGGAGCCGTCGTTCAGCTCCACAAAGCCGAAGCTCTTCATATCACGAATGGTACGGGCCCAGCCGCAGACGGTGATCTCCTTGCCGCCGAACTGCTCCTGGTCCGCAAAAATCTGTGCGATTTTGGTGCGTTCCATTTCCATTTCCCTCGATTCGTAAAATTTAACCTCAGTGGGCACTAGTATATCATTTTTCTTCGATTTTGCAAGGGGTTGCGGGCAATTCTCCCGCCAGAAGGCCCCCGAAAATCAGCTTTTCCTGCTCCGCTGCGCCCACGGACCGGTCCCGGAACTGGTAGAGCACCCAGCCCAGCACCGCCAGAGCCGCCGCCAGGCCGTACTCCAGGCCGCTGAGGGCGCCGGGGCTCATGGGCAGCAGGATGTTGCCCGCCAGGAACACCGAGGCCAGAACGCCCAGCACCGCCGTCACCTTCCCGCCGGGCATGGACACCGGCCGACGGAGGCCGGAGCGGGTTTTCCGCAACCACAGCACGGCGGCAAAGGACATGACCCACATGACAATGGTGGTCAAAGAGGCCACATTGATAAAGGGAATAAAGAACAGCTTGCCGGTAAAGGGGGTAAGCACCACAAAGGCGGCTGTAAAGCAGATGCACCGCACCGGCGTGCCGTACTTGGGGTGGAGGACGGCAAACTTCCTCGACACCAGGGCAAACCGGGACAGGCCGTAAAGCATCTGGGCGGAGGAGTAGAGGGTGGAGTTCATCACACCCACCGCCCCCACAAAGGCGGTGACCAGGAAGAGCAGCCGCACCCAGGGAAGGCCGGTGATGGACACCAGCACGTCGGCAAAGGGGGCGGTACGGCCCACCGCCTCCCTCCAGGGCATACAGCCCGCCACGGCGGTGGATACCAGGCACAAAATACCGGTGACTAGGATCAGGCCGGTGATGAGGGCGGCCCCCGCCTTGCGGGCGGCGGGGCCGGTGGCGTCGGCGGCGGCCTTGGACACCGTCTCCCACCCGGCCACCGAGAACACCAGCAGGGAGAGCAGGGAGGCCGA
>DWYC01000085.1 GCA_019118925.1 Candidatus Flavonifractor intestinipullorum
TTCAGGGCGTCCTCGTCCTTCTTCAGGTTGGGGGCGTAGCCGCCCTCGTCGCCCACGCCGGCGGCGGGCGTGCCGTTCTCCTTCAGGGTATTCTTCAGGGTGTGGAACACCTCGGCGCACATGCGCAGGGCCTCACGGAAGCAGCAGGCGCCCACGGGCATAATCATGAACTCCTGAATCTCCACGTTGTTGGTGGCGTGAGCGCCGCCGTTGAGGATGTTCATCATGGGCACGGGCAGCTGCTTGGCGTTGACGCCGCCGATATAGTTGTACAGGCTGGTGCCCAGGCTCTCGGCCGCGGCCTTGGCGCAGGCCAGGGAGGCGCCCAGAATGGCGTTGGCGCCCAGGTTGGTCTTATTGGGGGTGCCGTCCAGCTCGATCATGGCCTTGTCGATGGCCACCTGATCCAGCACGTTCATGCCCACCAGGCACTCGGCAATCTTGGTGTTCACATTCTCCACGGCGTTCAGGACGCCCTTGCCCATATAGCGGCTCTTATCGCCGTCCCGCAGCTCGCAGGCCTCGTAGATACCGGTGGAAGCGCCCGAGGGGACCGCGGCGCGGCCGACGGTGCCGTCCTCCAGGAAAACCTCGACCTCAACGGTGGGATTGCCGCGGCTGTCCAGGATCTCGCGCCCGACCACGTCAACGATTTCAATGATCTGCTTCATGGGAAATCTACTCCTTTCTTTACTTGGGAGGATGCTCCTCCCCCGGCAAAACGCTGCCGGCGCCCTCACCTTTCGGGAGAGCCGGTTCTATCTCTGCCCGTCCCCCGCCCGCAGGCGTGGGACCGCCGGCCGGAGCGGCCGGCGCGGGGGCTGACAAAGGGATGAAAAAATGCTTACTGGGTGACGATTAGCGTCTGGCCGTCCATCTCCGCGGGCTTCTCCAGCCCCATGAGGTCCAGCATGGTGGGGGCGATGTCGGCCAGCTTGCCGTCCCGCAGCTTGCCCTCGGCGCCCACGATATAGAAGGGCACCTGGTTGGTGGTATGGGCGGTATAGGGCGTCACGCCGTCGTCCTCCAGCATCCGGTCGGCATTGCCGTGGTCGGCGGTGATGAGCGACACGCCGCCCATCTTGCTGGTGGCCTCCACTACCTGGCTCACGCAGGTGTCCACCGCCTCGACGGCCAGACGGGCCGCCTCGTACACGCCGGTGTGGCCCACCATGTCGCAGTTGGCGAAGTTGAGGATAATGACGTCATACGCGCCGCTCTCGATGCGCTTCACGGCCTCGGCGGCCACTTCGTACGCGCTCATCTCGGGCTTAAGGTCATAGGTGGCCACCTTGGGCGAGGGGATGAGCACCCGGTCCTCGCCGGGGAAGACCTGCTCCGCGCCGCCGTTGAAGAAGAACGTCACGTGGGCGTACTTCTCCGTCTCGGCAATGCGCAGCTGAGTCAGGCCCAGCTTGCTGATATACTCGCCGAAAATGTTGTGCAGCTCCTTGTGGGGGAAGGCCACGCTCACATTGGGCATGGTGGCGTCGTACTCGGTGGTACACACGTAGGTGACGGGGAAATATCCCTTCTTCCGCTCCACATCGGTGAAGGCGGGGTCCACAAAGCAGCGGGTGATCTCCCGGGCCCGGTCGGGGCGGAAGTTGAAGAAGATCACCGAGTCGCCCTCGCAGACGGCGGCGTCCTTGGTGCAGACCACGGGCTCCACAAACTCGTCGGTCACGCCGGCGTCATAGGAATTCTGCACGGCGGCGGCGGGGTCGGGGTTAAAGGGCGCCTCGCCGCAGGCGATGGCGTCGTAGGCCCGCTGCAGGCGCTCCCAGCGCTTGTCCCGGTCCATGGCGTAGTACCGGCCCATGACGGTGGCCACCTGGCCGATTCCAATCTCCCCGCACTTGGCCACCAGCTGCTCCACATAGCTCTTGCCCGAGGTGGGGGGCACGTCGCGGCCGTCCAGGAAGCAGTGGACATAGACCTTGGAGAGTCCGCGGCGTTTGGCCATCTCCAAAAGGGCAAAGACGTGGGTGATATGGCTATGGACGCCGCCGTCGGAGAGCAGGCCCATCAGGTGCAGGGCGGTCCCCCGCTCCCGGCAGTCGTCCATGGCCTCGCAATAGGCGGAGTTTTCAAAAAAGCTCCCGTCGGACACCGCCTTGCTGATGCGGGGCAGGTCCTGGAACACCACCCGGCCCGCGCCGATGTTGGTGTGGCCCACCTCGCTGTTGCCCATCTGCCCCTCGGGCAGACCCACGGCCAGGCCGGAGGCGTCCAGCCGGCAGCCGGGGCAGGTGGCAAAGACATGATCCAAGAACGGCTTGCGGGCGTTGGCGATGGCGTTGCCCTTGGTCTCCTCCCGCAGGCCGAATCCGTCCATAATAATCAGGGTAGTCGGAGTCTTACTCATAGATAAACCTCTGTTCTGCATAAAATTAAGAAAATAGAAGAATCTGGTTCACTTCAAACGGGCTTCGCGAAATCCATCTCTCTTCGCGCGTTCTTAATTTTTACTCCTGATTGGCAGCGTTGACGATCTGCACAAAATCGGGGGCCTTCAGGGCGGCTCCGCCGATCAGGCCGCCGTCCACGTCGGGCTGGGAGAGCAGCTCATGGGCGTTCTTGGCGTTCATGGAGCCGCCGTACTGGATGGTGACGCTCCGGGCCACACGGGCGCCGTAGAGCTTGCGGATGACGGCGCGGATGGCCTCGCAGACCTCGCCGGCCTGCTCCGCCGTGGCGGTCTTGCCCGTGCCGATGGCCCACAGAGGCTCGTAAGCGATGACCACATGGCGCATCTTCTCGGCGGGCACGCCGGCCAGGGCGGCCTTGACCTGGTAGGAGATCAGGTCCATGGTCACGCCCAGCTCCCGCTGCTCCAGGCTCTCGCCCACGCACACGATGGGATAGAGGCCCGCCTCCAGCGCGGCGTGGACCTTCTTGTTGACGGTAAAGTCGGTCTCATTGTAGTAGGTGCGCCGCTCGGAATGGCCGATGATGACGTACTTCACGCCCAGCTCCTTGAGCATCTCGGCGGAGACCTCGCCGGTGTAGGCGCCGTGGGACTCGTAGTGGACGTTCTCCGCGCCGATGGACACCCGGCACTCCTTGAAGAGCCGGACGGCGGCGGGGATGTTCACATAGGGCACACAGAGCACAACCTCGCACCACTTGGGCTTGCCCAGCAGGGGCTTGAGCTCCTCGGCAAAGGCCCGGGTCTCGGACAGGGTCTTATTCATCTTCCAGTTACCGGCGATAATCGTCTTACGGTATCTTCTGTTCATGGGTATCGTTGCCTCCTCATGGTCTTCACGCATCCTGCCAAAAGAGCTGCCGTGGGGATGCGGGGCTTTTACGGATTGGGCCGGAGGTGTCTCCTTCCGGCCCAATTCAATTATTTTACGTTATTTTTCCCGGTTGTCAAGCACTTTTCCCCGAATTTTGGGGAAAAACACCTTCCTACCGCGTTTCTCCCTCTGGATGGGCGTCAGGCCGCGGCACTCAGGGCCAGAACCGCAGTTAGAACCGCCAATACCGTGAGCAGCACATACTTCAGCTTCATTACGGGCCTCCCTGCCCAACCGAAACGGTTCCTTATCCAGTCTTACTTGTCCAGAAGGCACGCCACGCCGGGCAGCTCCTTGCCCTCCATGAACTCCAGCGAGGCGCCGCCGCCGGTGGAGATATGGGTCATCTTGTCGGCATAGCCCAGCTGCTGCACGGCCGCGGCGGAGTCGCCGCCGCCGATGATGGTGATGGCGCTGGTCTTGCTCAGGGCCTCGGCCACCGCCTCGGTGCCCTTGGCAAAGGCGGGGAACTCAAAGACACCCATGGGGCCGTTCCAGATGACGGTGCCCGCGTCCTTCACCGCGTCGCAGTAGAGCTTCACGGTCTCCGGTCCGATGTCCAGGCCCTGCCAGCCGTCGGGAATCTCGCCGTTCTTGACCACCTTGTGCTCGGCGTCGGCGGCAAAGGCATTGGCAATCACGGTATCCACGGGCAGGAGGAGCTTGACGCCCTTCTCCTGGGCCTTTTTCACCATGTCGTTGGCGTAGGACTCCCAATCGGCCTCCAGCAGGCTGTCGCCCACCTTGCCGCCCTGAGCGGCCGAGAAAGTGTAGGCCATGCCGCCGCCGATGATGATGGTATCGGCAATCTCCAGCAGATTATTGATCACGCCGATCTTGGAGGAGACCTTGCTGCCGCCCAGGATGGCCACCAGAGGACGCTTGGGGTTGGCCAGCGCGCCGCCGATGACCTCCAGCTCCTTCTGGATCAGGAAACCGCTGACCGCGGGCAGGTAGTCGGCCACACCGGCGGTGGAGGCGTGGGCGCGGTGCACCGCGCCGAAGGCGTCGGACACATAGACCTGCGCCATGGACGCCATGGCCTTGGCCAGCTCCGGGTCGTTCTTGGTCTCGCCCTTTTCGAAGCGGGTGTTCTCCAGAAGCATGATCTGTCCGGGCTGGAGGGCGGCGGCCTTGGCCTGGGCGTCGGGGCCCACCACGTCCTCAGCCATAATGACCTCCTTGCCCAGCAGCTCGCTCAGACGCTTGGCCACCGGCTTCAGGGACAGCTCCGGCTTGACCTCGCCCTTGGGCTTGCCCAGATGGGAGCAGGCGATGACGGCCGCGCCCTGGTCCAGCAGGTACTGGATGGTGGGCAGGGCGGCCCGGATGCGCTTATCGTCGGTGATGGTACCGCTGCCGTCCTTGGCCATGGGGACGTTGAAATCGCAGCGCAGCAGGACTTTTTTGCCCTTGACGTCGATGTCCTTGACGGTCTTTTTGTTGTAGTTCATGTCAATTGACTCCTTTCATATCTCCGTTGACGCGGCGGATCTGCCATGAGCTTGGAGAGCACTGGGGCGGGACTCCCGGTCTCCTCCGGCTCAGTTCCGGCTTCCGTCCGGCTCCAGGCCCGGGAACCCCTGCTGACGCAGGGCCTCGAAGGCCAGGACGGCCACCGAATTGGCCAGATTCAGGCACCGGGCCCCTTCCCGGATGGGAATGCGGATACACCGCTGGGGGAATGCATCTCTCAGCGACTGGGGCAGCCCGGCGGTCTCCTTGCCGAACACCAGGAAGCAGTTATCCCGAAACTGCACCTGGGTGTAAGGCCGGGGGGCCTTGGCCGTAGCCAGCCAGAGATCGTCGGCTCCGGTGCGCGCGAAGAAATCCTCCACGTTTTCATACACGTGCAGGTCCACCATGTGCCAGTAATCCAGGCCGGCCCGTTTGACCGCCTTGTCGCTGATGTCAAAGCCCAGCGGTTTGATGAGATGGAGCCGGCTGCGCGTGGCCGCACAGGTGCGGGCGATGTTGCCGGTATTCATGGGAATCTCCGGCTCCACCAGGACAATATTCAGCACGAAACCACCCCATCTTTTTTGATATCCGCTCCATTGACGGAGGATATTGTACTCCAATTTAGTCCTGATTTCAATAACAAACGGACCAAAGCGGCACAAAAATTTCAAGTTCGCTCGGACCGGCGCCTCTCCTTTCCGCCGACCGGAAAGTTTACTCTTTCACCATGCCGGTTTTTATGGTATACTTTCTTTACCTTTCCGCGCCCTCCCGGCGCGGAGACCGGAACAGGAGCGTGAACAAGTTGAAGGAAGCATCCCAGCCGCTGCGGATTGTAGTGAAAGTGGGCACCTCCACCCTCACCCACAGCACGGGGCGGCTGAATCTGCACAATATGGAGCGTCTGGCCCGGACGCTCTCCGATCTGGAGGGAATGGGGCACGAGATCATCCTGGTCTCCTCCGGCGCCATCGCCGTAGGTACCGCCAAGATGAACCTGAAGGAGCGGCCCACCCAGCTGCGCATGAAGCAGGCCGCCGCCGCCGTGGGACAGTGCATGATGATGCACATCTATGACAAGCTCTTCGGGGAGTACAACCGGGTGGTGGCCCAGATTCTCCTCACCGGGGAGGACGTGGACGCCCCCGCCCGGTCCGAGCATCTGCACAATACCTTTGAGTCCCTGCTGGAGCTGGGCGTCATCCCGGTGGTAAACGAGAACGACTCGGTCTCCTCGGCCGAGATCGAGACCGGCCAGTGCAAGGTGCTGGGCGACAACGACACCCTCTCGGCCATGGTGGCCCGGCTGTGCGGGGCCGATCTTCTGGTGCTTATGAGCGACATCGACGGCCTCTACGACGCCGACCCCCGGAGCCACCCCGAGGCCAAGCTCATCCACCAGGTCCGCGCCGTCACTCCCGCCCTGCGCGCCGCCGCCGGCGGGGCCGGCTCCTGGCGCGGGACCGGGGGCATGGCCACCAAGCTCCACGCCGCCGAGCTGGCCATGGAGGCCGGCATCGACATGGTCATCAGCAACGGGGCCCGCCCCGAGGACCTGTACGGCATCGTCGCCGGGGAGGACATCGGCACCCGTTTTCTGGCCCGGCGGGCCTGATTCCCACACTCATACTTTCAAAGGAGGGACTTGCCATGACACAATTGGAAACCCAGGGTCTGGCCGCCAAAAACGCCGCGCGCACGCTGGCGGTGGCGGGCTCGGCCCGGAAAGACGCCGCGCTGGAGGCCATCGCCGCCGCGCTGGAGCGCCGGATGGACGAAGTGCTCCAGGCCAATGAACAGGATTTGTCCGCCGCCCGGGACGCCGGGATGCGCCAGGCCATGCTGGACCGCCTGGCCCTGGACCGTGGACGCATGGCCGGCATCATCGCCGGCGTGCGGGAGGTCAAGGCCCTCCCCGACCCCATCGGGCAGGTTACGCGCATGTTCAACCACCCCAACGGCATGACCATCGGCAAGCGCCGGGTCCCTCTGGGCGTGGTCGGCATCATTTACGAGGCCCGGCCCAACGTCACCGTGGACGCCGCCGCCCTGTGCCTCAAGTCGGGCAACGCCGTCCTCCTGCGGGGGGGCAAGGAGGCCTTCCGTTCCAGTTTCGCCATGGTGACTGTGATGCGGGACGCCCTGGAAGAGGCCGGACTCCCCCGGGACTGCATCGCTCTCGTGCAGGACATCAGCCGGGAGAGCGCCAATGAGATGATGCACCTGACCGGCTATCTGGACGTGCTCATCCCCCGGGGCGGCGGCGGACTCATCCGCTCGGTGGTGGAGAACGCCCGGGTTCCCGTCATCCAGACGGGCACCGGCGTATGCCACATCTATGTGGACGCAGAGGCCGACCTGAATATGGCCGCCCGGATTCTCTTTAACGCCAAGTGCTCCCGCCCCAGCGTGTGCAACGCCGCCGAGTGTGTGCTGGTAGACCGGGCCGTGGCCGCGGACTTTTTGCCCATGGCGTGGCAGCTCTTAAAGAGCAAAAACGTGGAGATCCGGGGCTGTGAGGAGACCCGGGCCATTTTGGGCGGCTGGGTCACCCCCGCCTCCCCCGAAGACTGGGACACTGAGTTTCTGGACTACATTCTGGCCTGCAAGGTGGTCTCCGGCCCCGACGAGGCCATTGAGTTCATCGCCCGGCACAGCTCGGGCCATTCGGAGGCCATTGTCACCGGCAACTACTTCACCGCCCAGCGTTTCCTCAACGAGGTGGACGCCGCCGCCGTGTACGTCAACGCCTCCACCCGCTTTACCGACGGCGGGGAGTTCGGCCTGGGGGCCGAGATCGGCATCTCCACCCAGAAGATGCACGCCCGGGGACCCATGGGTCTGGAGGAACTCACCTCCAGCAAATTCATCATCTACGGCGAGGGCCAGATCCGCTGAGCCATCCCAAAGAGAACCACAGGGGCGTCCGCCAAAGGCGGACGCCCCTAGTTTGTCCCGTTTCCGGTGTTACTTTCCCTCAATATGGCTGCGGATACGCTCCATAATCATGTCCAGCGCCACCAGATTGTGGCCGCCCTCCAGCACAATGATGTCGGCGCAGCGCTTGGACGGCTCCACAAACTGCTCGTGCATGGGTTTGACGGTGGTCAGATACTGGTTGACCACCGAGTCCAGCGAGCGCCCCCGCTCCTTGACATCCCGCAAAATCCGCCGCAGAATGCGCACGTCGGCGTCGGTATCCACAAAGATTTTGATATCCATCAGGTCCCGCAGGGTCCGGTCGGCGAAGATCAGAATGCCCTCCACCAAAATAACCTTGGTGGGGCGCACCTCCACCGTCTCCTTCCCCCGGTTGTGGACGGTGTAGTCGTATACCGGACTGTATACCGTCTCCCCCCGGCGCAGCGCCTTCAGGTCCTCCACCAGCCGCGCCGTATCGAAGGCGTCCGGGTGGTCGTAATTGAGCTTGCAGCGCTCCTCATAGGGCATGTCGTCGTGACTCTTGTAGTAGTTGTCGTGGTAGAGCACGCTCACATGCTCCCCAAAGCGCGCCTGAAGCCGCCGGGTCAGGGTGGTCTTGCCCGAGCCGGTGCCGCCGGCGATGCCGATGACCATGGTATCCATGCTTCCGCCCTCTCTCTGTCTCTATTTCCATTAGTATAACACGGCCCCCCGCCCCGCACAAGCGGGACGGGGGGTTTTCTCCGGCCGTTTAAAGCTGAAACACCGCGCCGGCGACGGCGGAGGCGGCGATAAAGACGATGGGGTGGAGCTTTTTGAGGTGCTTCTCCCGCAGAGCCAGAAAGACCGCCGCCGCCAGGGCGATGGCCGGCCAGTAGAACAGCTCGGTCTTGGGTACATACGAACCCGGAGCCATCTCCGGCCCCGCCGTGGTGTGAAACATCAGCGCGATGGAGCACACCTCCAGCAGCGCCGCGGCAATCAGTGCCGTGGACGCCGGGCGCAGGCCGTAAAACACCGCGTCCACCGCCCGGCTCTCCCGGAATTCCTTCAGAAATCCGGCGATGATGAGGATTACCAGGATCGACGGCGTAATCAGGCCCAGCGTGGCCACTACCCCTCCGGGAATTCCCCCCAGGTGGAAGCCCACATAGGTGGCCATATTCACCCCCATGGGGCCGGGGGTGGACTCGGAGACGGCGATCATATTGGCCAGCTCTCCCGCCGTGAACCACCCTGTGCGCCCGCCCAGGTCGGTGAGGAAGGGGATGGTGGCCAGCCCTCCCCCGATGGAAAAGAGGCCCACCTTGAAAAATTCGTAGAACAGACGCAGGTAGATCACTTCGCCTTCCCCCCCTTCGCCGCCCGGATGCACAGCCCGGCCGCGCCCGCGGCCACCACCAGCACGATGGGGGAGGTCACAAAGCCGAATACAGACCCGGCCGCCCCCGGCGGAGGCGTGAGGAATGTCCCCGCCGCCGCCAGCACCAGCACCACGCAGAAGAGAATCAGGGTGGGCTTATCCACCACACTGGACCGGAACAGCTTGAGCACGCTGGAGAGAATCAGGGCGCACACGCAGGCCCGCACGCCGTTGAAGGCGTGGATCACCACGGGCAGCTGGGCAAAATTCTGCAAAAAAGCGGCGATGGCCATGATAATCACCAGGCAGGGAAACACCAGCCCCAAGGTGGCCACTACGCCTCCGGAGGCCCCCTTGCGCTTGCAGCCCACAAAGGTGGCCGTGTTCACCGCGATGATGCCCGGCGTACACTGGCCGATGGCGAAGTAGTCGGAGAGCTCCTCTTCGGTGGCCCAGTTCCGCTTCTCCACCAGCTCCCGCTGGAGAATGGGCAGCATGGCATACCCACCCCCGAAGGTACATGCCCCGATCTTGGCAAAGGTCCAGAAGAGGTCCAGGTAGCTGTTCACTTACTCCAGGCCCTCCAGTTCCTCCAGCCACAGGGCCGCCACGGCGTCGGAGGGCATCCGCCAGTCGCCCCGGGGCGAGAGGGCCACCGAGCCCACCTTGGGTCCGTCGGGGAGGCAGGAGCGCTTGAACTGCTGGGCAAAGAAGCGGCGGTAGAAGTTGTTGAGCCACTTGAGGAGCACCGGGCGCTCATACCGCCGTCCGAAGGCCTGCTCGGCCAGGCGGAGGACCTTCCGGGGCGGGAAGCCCCAGCGCACGGCGTAGTAGAGATAAAAGTCGTGGAGCTCGTAGGGGCCCACCAGGTCCTCGGTCTTCTGGGCGATGCGCCCGTCCACGGCGGGGAGCAGCTCCGGCGAGACGGGGGTGTCCAGAATGTCCGAGAGCACGTGGGACAGGGCCGGGTCCTCCTGGGCCTTGCCGCCGCTGATGAAGCTGACCAGGTGGCGCACCAGGGTCTTGGGAATGCCGGCGTTGACGGCGTACATGCTCATGTGGTCCCCGTTGTAGGTGCACCAGCCCAGGGCCAGTTCCGAGAGGTCGCCCGTGCCGATGACCAGGCCGCCGGTCTGGTTGGCGATGTCCATGAGGACCTGCGTGCGCTCCCGGGCCTGGCCGTTTTCAAAGGTCACGTCGTGGTTCTCCATGGACTGGCCGATGTCCTTGAAGTGCCGCTTCACCGCCTCGCCGATGTCGATGCGCTTGAGGGTGGCCCCCAGGCGCTGGGCCAGCTCCACGGCGTTGTCCCGGGTGCGGTCGGTGGTGCCGAAACAGGGCATGGTCACGGCGATGATGTCGCTGGCTGGCCGGTCGAGCATCTTCATGGCCACGCCGGTGATGAGCACCGCCAGCGTGGAGTCCAGCCCCCCGGAGAGCCCCACCACCGCCGTCCGGGCCCCCGTGTGCTCCAGGCGCTTCTTGAGGCCCAGGGCGGCGATGCACAAAATTTCATTGCACCGCTCGCTGCGGTCGCCGGCGTCCTCGGGCACAAAGGGCGTGGCGCTGATGGGCCGGGTGAGGGCGGTCACCGTGGGCTCCAGATCAAAGGGGATGGCGATCATCCGGTTGTCCAGCCGGGTGCGGAAGGTGGTCATGCGCCGGCGCTCATAGTCCAGGCGCCCCACGTCCAGCTCGCTGACGGTGAGGTCGGTGGCAAAGCGCCGCTCGGCCAGGAGGGCGCCGTTCTCCGCGATGAGGTTGTGCCCGGCAAAGACCACGTCGGTGGTGGACTCCCCCTCCCCGGCGTCGGCGTAGACATAGCCGCACACCAGCCGGGCCGACTGCCCGGTGACCAGAGCCCGGCGGTATTCGGCCTTGCCCACCAGCTCGTCGCTGGCCGAGAGGTTCAAAATCACCGTGGCCCCCGCCTCGGCCAGGGCCACCGAGGGGGGCGTGCTGGCCCACAGGTCCTCGCACAGCTCCACGCCCAGGGTCAGCCCCGGCATGGTGTTGCAGGGAAAGACCACGTCGGAGCCCAGGTAGACCTCCTGCCCGCAGAAGGGGAACAGGCGCTCCCCGGTGGGGGCGGACTCGAACCAGCGCTTTTCATAAAATTCGCCGTAATTGGGCAGGTACGTCTTGGGGACCAGGGCCAGGATTTCCCCCTCGTGGAGGACGGCGGCGCAGTTATAGAGCTTGTTCTGGTGGCGCACCGGCAGGCCCAGCACCGTCACCATGTCCAGATTCTTGGTGGCCTCCAGCACGGTGGCGAGGCCCTCTTCCGCCCCGCGGAGAAGGGTGTCCTGCAAAAAGAGATCCCCGCAGGTGTAGCCCGTCAGGCACAGCTCGGGCAGGCAGAGAATCCGCACGCCCTGCTTGTCCGCCTCCCGCATGAGGGTAAAAATCTGCTCGGCATTGTAACGGCAGTCCCCCACCCGGATCCGGGGGGTGCCGGCGGCTACTTTAATCAAACCATCTCTCATATGTGTCGGCCTCCTTTGAGGATGATATTTTGTATCGGAAGCGTTTCCCGTTATTGTTATGATAGCCCAATCCAACCCGGATTGCAATGCGTTCCCGTCGGTTTTGTGCAAGAGAACCAGAAAACCCCGGCCTTGCGGCCGGGGTTTTCTGGGTGTGTGTTGTGTGTTTTGCAAAGGGGTTGGAGAGGGATTGGTTGGCGTGTCTTATTTGGAAGTCAGGTCTGCTCCTTCCTGCTTCCGAATATTATGATATCCAATAATTGCGGCCAAATCATGACCGAATTATGAATAGTTTGTAAATTGAGACCGTGAGTCTAAATCTCCTGCTCCCGGACCCAGGCGATAAAGCGCTCCACCAGGCCCAACTGCTTCCGGTTCAGGCCCCGCAGCTGCTCGGCCACCGGGCGCCAGGCCTCCTCCCCGCCCATCCGGGCGGTGCCCACCAGAAATTCGTCCGGCGTGGTGTCCAGCGCCAGAGCCAGGCGCATGATCACTTCGGTAGAGGGAATGGAGACAGCTCGCTCAATATTCGAGATATAGACTTCGCTTACGTCTACCATTTCACTCAATTTTAATTGGGTCAGGCCCTGCTTTTTTCGCCTCCGGGCGATTCGTTTTCCAATTTGCGTATAATCAATGTTCATAAAATCGCCCTCACTTTATCTCTCCATCATAGATAAAATGGGGCTAAATTTAATAAATTATTGATTTGTTTTCTGTACTTGACATTTATGAAATATAAATTTATAGTATAGATATCGACTGAAAGGATGTGGACAGCATGGATCTGGCGCCGGCCCGCTCCCGGGAAGCCCCCCTGTGTGCGCTGCTGGACGAGATGGGCCTGTCCCGTTCCACCAGGGGCTATGAGTACCTTCTGACCGCCGCCGCGCTCTTTCGGACCGGCTGCCCTGTGGGCCCCACCCTTCTGGCCCGGACCGCCGCCGTCCACCGGCAGCGCTACTGCTCTGTGGTCCACGCCCTCAAGTGCGCCAAAAAACACCTGGCCGCCTCTCCCGCCGGGCAGCGCATCGCCCAGTCCTGCGGCGCGGAGCTCTTTCCCTTCCTGCGGGGCCTTTTTCTGGCCGCTCCGGCCATATCTCCCGCTTGACAGCACCCGGTTTTGGTGATATAGTTTCCCCGTAAAAACGGCTTTGACGGAGAAGAACCCGCGCAGCGGCGGACAGAGAGGGACGCGCTCTGGTGGAAGCGCCCCACGGCACGCGGCGGCTGTACCACTCCCGAGCCGCCCGGGACGACCGGGACGGGCCCGCCCGTTACAGCGGTCACAAGCGGCCAGATGTCACGCTTCACACCCTCCGCGACGGCCAACTGCTCTACACTCCGCCGAAAATGCCGCCGGGCTTCGCCCGTCCTGTTTTTCGGTCTGCGTGTATCGCTGTTGTCCTGCTCCCGGGTGCTCCGCGCTTCTGGCAAGCAGGGTGGAACCGTGGAGCGTAGAAGTACGCCTCACCCCTGACACACTCAGGGGTGAGGCGTTTTTTTGCTTTGCCCCGCATACAACAGAAAGGAGCAAACCGCAATGTCCGGAGACAAGAACGAATTTTCCTTTGAAAATCCCGAGTACCGCAAGACCTATTGGCACACCTGCTCCCATGTGATGGCCCAGGCCGTCAAGCGCCTGTGGCCCGAGGTGAAGCTGGCCATCGGCCCCTCCATCGAGGAGGGCTGGTACTACGACATGGACGCCCCCTTCGCCTTCACCCCCGAGCATCTGGAGAAGATCGAGGAGGAGATGCGCAAAATCTGCAAGGAGAAGCTCAAGCTCGAGCGCTTTGAGCTGCCCCGGGACGAGGCCCTCAAGTTCATGGAGGAGAAGGGCGAGCCCTTCAAAGTGGAGCTCATCCACGACCTGCCCGAGGACGCCCACATCTCCTTCTACAAGCAGGGGGAGTTCGTGGACCTGTGCGCCGGCCCCCACCTGGACTCCACCGGGCGGATCAAGGGCAACGCCCTGAAGCTCACCGCCTGCAACGCCGCCTACTGGCGGGGCGACTCCAACC
>DWYC01000014.1 GCA_019118925.1 Candidatus Flavonifractor intestinipullorum
CCGTCTGTACAGGACGCTCAGAGGAACGCCACCACCCGGTACATCATCAAAAAGTGGCAGATGCTCCCCAAGAGGATAAAGACATGGAAAATTTCATGGCAGCCGAAGCGTGGGTTGTCGCGCCCGGGCCATTTGACGGCGTAGAGGACGCCCCCCACCGTGTACAGCACGCCCCCCAGCACCAGCCAGAAAAAGCCTTCCGCCGGGAGGACCTGGCTCAGGGGATAGAGGGCCACCACCGCCAGCCACCCCATAAAGAGGTAGACGCCGGAGGTCAGCCAGCGGGGCGCGCTGATCCACACCAGGGTCAGCACCAGGCCGGCCAGCGTCAGCCCCCAGATCACCCCGAACAGGGACCAGCCCCATCCGCCGCTCTCCCGCAGGGAGACCAGGCACACCGGGGTATACGACCCGGCAATGAGAAAATAGATGGAACAGTGGTCGAATTTGCGCAGGGCGATGCGGCCCCGGACGCTGGTATTGATGCAGTGATAGAGGGTACTGGCCGTATAAAGGGCGATCATGGACAGGCCGTAGATCAGGAACGAGACCACGTGCCAGGCGTCCGCCCCCAGCGCCGCGCAGCGCAACAGCAGGGCGGCCGTCCCCACAACGCCCAGCACCGCCCCCACACCGTGGGTGATGGCCGACCAGGGGCGCAGGCCGTCATAGGGATTCCTCCCCTTCTCCTCCAGGCGGGCGCGGCGGGTCTTGGGCTTATACAGCGGCAGCGCCTGGGCTTCGCCCGCAAACGCATGTTCATAACGCATGAAAATCACCTGACCATTCCAAAGAAAGTCGGAAGTATTCTGCTTCTGCTTCCTTATTATAACACGCACCTCAAAATATAGTCAACGAAAATTTATAATATAATTTTGAAAATTAGATTACAGTTTTGTCGCAGTTTCACAAACTCTCTTTTTCCCGCCGGGCGGCTTCCCCCATTTGTTTCATGAAATTCCCGGTTTCGCATTGACTTTTTTCTATCACGATAATATAATTGACATTGCGGCAAGTTGTCGCATACATGTGCAATTTATTTCTTGATTTTCATCAAGAGGAGGTGCCCCATGGCCGCAACCCGCACTGTTTGGACCCGTCAGCATCCCGCCGTCCTGGATGAGCTGGAGCAGACCGGGCATTACTACGCCCGGGAGGAGGCCATTCGCGCCAAGAACGGCGGCGGCAGTATGGCGGATTTCTACCTCAGGGTCTATGACTGGTATGCCCGGGAGGGGGAAAAATATGTGCCCCGCCCCCCGCAGGCCCGCTATCCCATCTGGGTCTCCGTGAGCCAGGACAGTATGCTTCAGCCCGTGGAGGGTACGGTGGTCCTCACGCTGGAGGTGCCGGAGGAGGCCCTGCTCATCACCGATATGGAGCGCTGGGGCTACCGCATCAACCAGTGGTACATCCCTCTGGACGCCGAGGATGAGCGCCGCCACAACGCCGAATTGGAGCGCTACGGCATCCCCAGCGAGAGCGCCCTCATCGACGGAGACAAGGGCAACTTCTATCCCCTGCTCCGGCGGAAGATCATCCAGAGCTGGCAGCGGCTTTTCACCTGTCCGCCCCGCCCGGGCGACATGGCCCAGGGCACGCTCTGGGAGCTGCGCCAGGAGTGGGTCCGGGAGGTGCTGCGGACATGAGCGGGGAGATCACCCTGTGGAGCAGCCAGCAGCCCATTGTTCTGGACACGCTGGCCCGAGAGGGCATCTACCGGGTGCGCCGGGCGTTCGTCGGGCAGAAATACGGCCCTTCCGGCTGGAATTTTCAGACGGCCTACGGCTTTTTTGTCCGGGAGGCCGGTAAGCGCCTGCCCCCGCCCCCCGGCGCAGAATCCCCCGTCTGGTGCTTTCTGGACCGGAAGTGGGTGGATGTCCCGGCGGGCGCCTCCCTGCTGCGGATCGTCCCGCCCCGGACACAGGTCCTCCTCTTCGACCTGCGCCGGTGGAACCGGATCTTAAATCTGGAATACCTCCCCTCCGGTCCGGAGGATGCGACGGCCTTCGCCCGCGAATTGGAGCGCCAGGGGGTAAGCAACCCCCTGGATCTGTTCCGCACACCCTATTATCCCCAGCTTCGCCGCCGGGTGGAGGAGAGCTGGAAGGGGCTTTTCCAGGACCCGGAGCACTTGGAGCCGGCCTATACCCAGGCCGCCCTGTGGGAACTGCGGCCGGAGTGGGTTGAAGTGCAGTCCCAATAGCCCCTGTACAAAAAATAAAAAGCGCAGACAAGTCTGGCGGAACCGGCTTTTTCGGTCCCGCAGGGTTTGTCTGCGCTTTTTTATGCCTCAATGCTTCAAAAAAGAAAGCCTATGTCCGGCCCAGAATCGCTCGAATATAAGTCTGATGGCGCTCGATGAGCTCCATGTTGTCCAGTGCATCCCCCCGGTGCATCTTTTCCTCCAGCAGCACCTGAAAGCAGTCCACAATGATCTCGTTCAAAATGGGCATCTGCTCCGCCGTCACATAGCCGCCCTCGACCAGGGGGAGCATGATGCTCTCATTCCGGCGCAGCAGGCGCCCGTGCCGGAGCATGTCCTGTACAACAGGATCGCTGCTCTGGAATTCATCGGGAAATACCTCATAATAGACCCGGATAATTTCCTCCAGATCATCCCGGTAGCGGCCAAAGAACAGACGGTAAAATGCGTCCGGGTGGCGGAAGGCCGCGTCGCAGAAAAATTCCCAGGTGGCACAGAACCGGAGATAGGGGTCATTCAGCTCGGTGATATACACGGCCAGGCGGTGGTTATACTCCTGAAAATACTTCATGGACGCATACATGATCAGGTGGTCCAGATCCCGGAAGTAGTGATACAGGGTCGAGCTGCGGTAGCCCGCCAGCTGGGCCACCTTCCGGATGGTGACGGCTCCTACCCCTTCTTCCTCCATAATCTGGCTGGCCGCCAAAATGAAGCGGGAGAGAATTTGATTCCGCTCTTCCATACTATATGGATGTCTTGCCATAGGAAAACGATACTCCCCTCGTTTTCTTATCGTGATTTTGATATTTTATCCCATTTATTGTTTTCTGTCAAGATCTTGTCTAAAATAGATAAACCCCGCCGTATAGCAAATTAAATAATCTCGATTTCCGATAAAACCCCCTTGACATTTTTCGAACGCGATAATAAAATCGTGTTCGAGGAATAAACCGAGACATGAATTTCTCAACCGCGAAATTCACATCACACCAGAAAGGGAGGAATTTCCTGTATGAAGCTGGAAATCGGAAATTTCCACGTCAAGGACGTCCAGTTTGGGACGGAGACCTCGTTCCATGACGGCCTGCTCACCATCGACAAGGAGGCCGCTATCGCCTACCTGCGTGCGGAGGACGAGCACATCACCGATCTGGATCTGGTCATCGCCCGTCCCGGCGACGACACCCGCATCTGCCCGGTGAAGGAGGCTGTGGAGCCCCGGGTCCGTCCCGACGGCCGGCCCGTCTTCCCCGGCGTCACCGGCGACGTCTGCCCCGCCGGTCAGGGCCGGGTCCACGCCCTGAAGGGGTGCAGCGTGCTGGCCGTGGGCAAGCACTGGGGCTCTTTCGGCGACGGTCTCATCGACATGGGAGGCGAGGGCGCCAAGTACACCCTCTTCTCTCAGCTCGTCAACATCTGCATGGTCATGGACACCGACGAGGAGTTCGAGCGCTATGAGCAGCAGAAGAAGAACCACGCCATCCGCTGGGGCGCCCACCGGCTGGCCGAGTTCATCGGCCAGGCCGTAAAGGATCTGGAGCCCGAGGATGTGGATGTGTTCGACTTCACTCCCGTCACCGCCCGGGAGAAGAACGGCCTGCCCAACGTGGCCCTGGTCATGCAGCCCCAGTCCCAGATGGAAGAGCTCGGCTACAACGACCTGCTCTACGGCTGGGATATGAACAAGTACCTCCCCTCCTTTGTCAGCCCCACCGAGGTGCTGGACGGCGCCATCATCTCCGGCTCCTTCATGCCCTGCTCCTCCAAGTGGTGCACCTATGACTTCCAGAACTTCCCCACCATCCGGGAGCTCATGGCCGAGGACGGCAAGACCCTCAACTTCGTGGGCGTCATCATGTCCAACCTGAACGTGGCCCTGGACCAGAAGGAGCGCGCCGCCATCATGGTCGCCAACATGGCCCTGAATCTGGGCGTGGACGGCGCCATCGTCACCGAGGAGGGGTACGGCAACCCCGACGCCGACTATGTCCGGTGCATTGTGGCTCTGGAGGACGTGGGCGTCAAGGTGGTCGGCATCTCCAACGAGTGCACCGGCCGCGACGGCCGCTCGCAGCCCCTGGTGACTCTGGACGAGAAGTGCGACGCTCTGGTGTCCACCGGCAACGTCTCCGAGCTCATTGAGCTGCCCCCCTGCGCCACCGTCATCGGCGAGCTTCAGGCTCTGGCCCGGGACGGCCTCTCCGGCGGCTGGGCCGGCGACGAGATCCTCGGCCCCTCGGTCCGTCCCGACGGCTCCATCATCATGGAGAACAACTCCATGTTCTGCGGCGACCAGATCGCCGGCTGGTCCCCCAAGACCATGCTGGAATTTTAATGCGGGAGGAGAACGTACATGAAGATCATTCACTATATCAACCAGTTCTTCGCCGGCATCGGCGGTGAGGAGAAGGCCGATCAGGAGCCCTTCATCAAGGACGAGCTCATCGGCCCCGCCGTGGCCCTGAACGCCATGGTTAAGCCCAACGGCGGCGAGGTCACCCACACCATCGTCTGCGGCGACAACTTCATGGGCTCCAAGACCGAAGAGGCTGTGGAGACCATCCTGGGCTTCCTGCGGGACAAGGAGTTCGACCTCTTCGTGGCCGGCCCCGCGTTCCAGGCCGGACGTTACGGCTTCGCCTGCGGCACCATCTGCAAGGCTGTGGAGAAGGAGTTCGGCGTGCCCGTGCTCACCTCCATGCATGTGGAGAACCCCGGCGTGGAGATGTTCCACAAGGATATGCCCATCTTCATCGGCGGCAAGTCCGCTGCCAAGATGCGCGCCGACGTGCAGTTTATCGCCGACTACATCAATAAGGACCTGACCGGAGCGCCCCACACCGGTGCCGTGGCCGAGCACTTCTTCCCCCGCGGTGTGCGCCACCAGGCCTGGGTCGAGGGGATGCCCTGCGCGGCCCGCCGCGGCGTGGACATGCTCCTCAAGAAGCTCCACGGCGAGCCCTACCAGACCGAGCTGATCATCCCCGCCAAGGATCTGGTGCCCATTGCCCCGGCCATCAAGGACCTGAAGGACGCCCGCATCGCCCTGTGCACCACCGGCGGCATTGTCCCCGTGGACAACCCGGACCACATCCAGTCCGCCTCCGCCACCCGCTGGGGCCGTTACGACATGACCGGTATGGACCGTCTGGAGAGCGGCGTGTTCAAGACCATCCACGCCGGCTTCGATCCCGCCGCGGCCAACGCCGACCCCAACGTCATCGTGCCTCTGGATGCCATGCGCGCCTATGAGAAGGAGGGCAAGTACGGCTCTCTGCACCCCTACTTCTACTCCACCGTGGGCACCGGCACCACGGAGGCCGAGGCCCGCCGTATGGCCCTGGAGATCATCCCTCTGCTCAAGCAGGACAATGTCAACGCCATCATCATGACCTCCACGTGAGGCACCTGCACTCGTTGCGGTGCAACGATGGTTAAAGAGTTCGAGCGCGCTGGCTTCACCATTGTCCAGATGTGCAACCTGATCCCCGTGGCCACCACCGTGGGCGCCAACCGTATGGTTCCCACCATCTCCATTCCCTACCCCCTGGGCGATCCCAACACCTCCAAGGAAGAGCAGTGGAAGCTGCGCTATCACCGGGTGGGTGTGGCTCTGGACGCTCTGGCGACCGATATCACCGAGCAGACCGTCTTCAAAGTCAAGATCTGATCCGAGCGCAAATGCGGTTCCGGCGGGGCGCGGAAAACGCCCCGCCGGAATCCGAATTCCTTCCATGTTGTGTTATGTGAAAAGGGGGAACCTGCATGAACGATTCCAAGAAACCCGGCCTCAACTTCACGTTTGTTGTCTCTGTGGCAATCTGCGTTCTGGTGGTGCTCTGGGGCGTCGTCTCCAGCAGCACCTTTGAGGCTGCGGGCACAACCGCGTTTAACTTCCTCTCCGGCAATTTCTCCTGGTTCTATGTGCTGGCCATGACCATTTTCGTGGTCTTTTCCATCTGGATCGGCTTTTTGAGCAAATACCGCAAGATCCGCCTGGGTCCCGATGATTCCCGCCCCGAGTACAGCACCGTCTCCTGGTTCGGCATGCTGTTCTCCGCCGGCATGGGCATCGGCCTGGTGTTCTGGGGCGTGGCGGAGCCTCTGACCTTCTGGTCTGCTCCCCCCGATGTCGATCCCGCTACCGTCGAGGCCGCCAGCTTTGCCTTCCGCAAGGCGTTCCTCCACTGGGGCCTGCACCCCTGGGCCGGATACTGTGTCCTTGGCCTGGCCATGGCTTACTTCCAGTTCCGCCGCGGGAAGCCCGGTCTGGTCAGCTCGGTCTTCTATCCCCTGTTGGGCGAGAAGGGCGTGAAGGGCCCCGTGGGCAAGATCATCGACATCCTGGCTGTGTTCGCCACCGCGGCGGGCATCGCCACTTCCCTGGGTCTGGGCGCCATGCAGATCAACTCCGGTCTGAACCTGGTCTTTGGTGTTCCCAAGAACAATCTGGTGGTCTTTATCATTGTGGCCGTCATTACCGTCATCTATATCTGGACTGCTCTGGCGGGCGTGGACAAGGGCATCAAGCTGGTGTGTGATACCAATATCATCATCGCCGGCTGCCTGATGGTGGTCTGCCTCATCATCGGGCCCACCGTGGACATTCTCCGCAACCTGCTGGAGGGCGTGGGCCAGTATGTGATGACCTTCCCGGGCAGCGCCATGGAAATGGGCGCCTTCTCGGAAAATCCCAGCTGGTACGGAACCTGGACTGTGTTCTACTGGGCCTGGTGGATTGCCTGGGCTCCCTTCACCGGCGGCTTTATCGCCCGCATCTCCAAGGGCCGCACCATTCAGGAGTTCATCGCCGGCGTGCTGCTGCTGCCGGCGGGCGCCTCCTTCATCTGGTTCGCCATCTTCGGTACCATGGGCATCAATGTGGGCAACCAGGTGGGCCTGGAGGCCGTAAAGGAGATGGTGGCCGACACCTCCACCACCCTGTTCCTGGTTCTGCAGCACTATCCGCTGGCCACCATTCTCTCGGTGATTGTTGTGGTCCTGCTGTGCACCTTCTTCATCACCTCCGCGAACTCTGCGACCTTTGTGCTGGGCATGATGAGCTCCGAGGGCGATCTGAATCCCTCCAACAGCCGCAAGTTCATCTGGGGCGTGCTCCAGGCCGCCCTGGCCCTGGTGCTCATGCTGTGCACCACCAACGGCCTGAATATGCTCCAGACCATCTCCATTGTAGCCGCCTTCCCCTTCGCCTTCATCCTGCTGTTTGCCATCGTGGCGGTGATGAAAGGGCTCAAGACCGATCCGGCGGTGAAAAAGTAATCCCGATACCTTCTCTTTTCTCCAAATTCCCACTTTTATCCCTTTCATCCTCCGGCCGCCCGGTCACACCCCGGGCGGCCGGGCTTTTTATCCGCACACGGTCTTTCGCCCGGGCATAAGATAGGGCGTGGGCGGCCTGGGCCGCCCGCCAGTTTAGGCTTTGGGAGGAACGCTCTATGTGCTGCAACCGTTCGAATTCGTCCTGGAACCGCTGCTCTTGCTGGAACCGCAGCGGCTGCTGCGGCAACCGCTCCAGTGTCTGGGATCTCTCTCAGACGGGCCGGTCCTGCTACCTGTCCGTCCCCAACTTTCTGTGCGCCTCCGGCTCCGGCCGCTCCGTCTCGGAGCGCGCCCTGCCCCGCTTCACCATGAGCGGGACCATCGACCAGTTCCAGATCGCCGTTTCCGAGGATGACTCCGACTGCGACTGTTCCTGCGGCTGATTCCGCGCGCCGTCCCTCGGGGCGGCGTACTTAGCGCTCCTCCTCCCAGCCCGGGCGTGCCGCAGAACGCGGCGCGCCCCCTTTTTTCGAAAAACGCGGCGCCTGTCAGACAGGGGAGGATTGTAATAGCCGAAAGTCTGTGGTATACTAAGCCAGTACGAAATCTCCCCACAATGAGGTGTTATTGTTATGGATACTCCCAAAAAGGTCATGCTCTCCGGCATCCAGCCCAGCGGCGACCTGCACCTGGGCAACTACCTGGGCGCCATTAAAAACTGGGTGGAGCGCACGGAGCAGTTTGACAATTATTATTTTATGGCGGACATGCACACCATCACCGTCCGGCAGGTGCCCGCCGACCTGCGCCGGCGGACGCTGGAGCAGCTGGCCCAGTACATCGCCTGCGGCCTGGACCCGGAGAAGAATACCCTCTTCATCCAGTCCCACGTACCCGCCCACGCCCAGCTGGGCTGGGTTCTGAACTGCTACACCATGTTCGGCGAACTCTCCCGGATGACCCAGTTCAAGGATAAGAGCGCCAGGAACGCCGACAACATCAACGGCGGCCTGTTCACCTATCCCTCCCTCATGGCCGCCGACATCCTTCTCTATCAGCCCGACTATGTGCCCGTGGGCGAGGATCAGAAGCAGCATGTAGAGCTCACCCGCAATGTGGCCCAGCGCTTCAACCACGTCTACGGCGATGTCTTTAAAATCCCCGAGCCCTACATTCCCAAGGCCGGGGCCCGGATCATGTGTCTCACCAACCCCGAAAATAAGATGAGCAAGTCCAATCCCGACGGCTGCGTCTTTCTCATGGAGAAGCCCGAGGACATCATGCGCAAGTTCAAGCGGGCTGTCACCGACTGCGACACCGAGCGCTGCGTTCGTTACGACCGGGAGGCCAAGCCGGGCGTGTCCAACCTGATGCAGATCTACTCCGCCGTCACCGGCAAGAGCCTGGAGGAAATTGAGCGGGAGTTCGAGGGGAAGGGCTACGGCGCCTTTAAGCCCGCCGTGGGCGAGGCCGTGGTGGAGACCCTGCGCCCCATCCGGGAGGAGGCCACGCGCATCCTCTCCGACAAGGCCTACCTGGAGCAGGTCTATCGCGCCGGTGCGGAGAAGGCCTCTTACATCGCGGGCAAGACCCTGCGGAAAGTCTATAAAAAGGTGGGCTTCGTGGCCCCCTGAGGCCGGCCCTAAAGGAGCTACATTCCCATGCCTATGACAATCGAGAGCATCGGTCTGGTGGCCGGCGCACTGGCTGTGGCCCTGCTGCTGGCCCTCATCACCACGCCTATCGTCAAAAATCTGGCCCAGAAGTGGGGCGCGGTGGACGTGCCCAAGGATGGCCGCCGGATGCACGACCATCCCATTCCCCGGATGGGCGGACTGGCCATTTTTCTGGGCTTCCTGCTCAGCGTAATCCTCTTTCTCCCCTTCCTGGGGGGCGAGGGGCTGGACCCCCAGGTCCGCGGCATGCTGCTGGGGGCGGTGGTCATCGTGGTGCTGGGCATTCTGGACGATATCTACGCCCTGCCCGCTCTGCCCAAGCTCATCATCCAGATCGTGGCCGCAGTCATCGCCGTGGCCAGCGGCAACCTCATTGAGGTCATCTCCAATCCCAACATCTTCTCCGCCGATCCCTACTGGGAGCTGGGCTGGCTGGCCTATCCGGTGACGGTGATCTGGATTGTGGCGGTGACCAACGCCGTCAACCTCATCGACGGCCTGGATGGGCTGGCCTGCGGCGTGTCCACCATCAGCTCCATGACCATGCTGGTCATCGCGCTGGCCATGGCCGAGCCCCAGGTAGCCGTCCTCATGGCCGCCCTGGCCGGGGCCTGCCTGGGCTTCCTGCCTTATAATATGAACCCGGCCAAGATCTTCATGGGGGACACGGGCTCCACCTTCCTGGGTTACGTGCTGGGCGTGGTGTCCATTCAGGGCCTGTTCAAATACTATATGCTCATCTCCTTCGTAGTGCCCTTCCTCATGCTGGGTCTGCCCATTTTCGACACCTGTTTCGCCTTCGTCCGGCGCATCGCCCACGGGCAGAGCCCCATGCACGCCGACCGGAGCCACATCCATCACCGGCTCATCGACATGGGCCTGAGTCAGAAGCAGGCGGTGGCCGTTCTGTATGTGATCTCGGCCATTCTAGGCCTGTCCGCGGTGGTGCTCACCACCCTGAGCCCCGTGCGGGCCATGCTGCTGCTCTTCGCGCTGTGTGTGGCCGGGGGCGTGTCCGCCCGCATCTTTCTCCACAACAACGGCGGCTATAAGAACGGGGACGAGCCCCACGACAACAAAGGAGAACACAAGCCATGAGTATCCGTGTCATGACCGTATTCGGCACCCGGCCCGAGGCCATTAAAATGGCCCCCCTGGTGCTGGAGCTCCAGCGCCGGGCGGACATCGAGTCTATCTGCTGCGTCACCGCCCAGCACCGGGAGATGCTGGATTCGGTGCTGGAGATTTTTCACATCACGCCCGACTACGATTTGAACATTATGGAGCCCCGGCAGACCCTCTCCACCATCACCACCAAATGCCTCCTGGGTATGGAGGAGGTGCTGGAGCGGGCCAAGCCCGACCTGGTGCTGGTCCACGGGGATACCTCCACCACCTTTGCCGGGGCGCTGGCCGCCTTCTACCACCAGATCAAGGTGGGCCATGTGGAGGCCGGACTGCGGACCTGGGACAAATACTCCCCCTGGCCGGAGGAGATGAACCGCCGTCTGGTGGGGGACATCGCCGACCTCCATTTCGCTCCCACCGCCGCCAACCGGGACAATCTGGCCCGGGAGGACATCCGGGACGGGGTCTTTGTCACCGGGAACACCGTCATCGACGCCCTTAAGACCACGGTGCGGGAGGATTTTCACTTCCATACCCCCCTGCTCAACACCCTGGACTACCGGGGCCGGAAGGTTATCCTCGTCACCTGCCACCGGCGGGAGAACTACGGCGCGCCCATGGCGCAGATCATGACGGCCCTGCGCCGTGTGGCGGAGGACTTCCCCCAGGTGGAGCTGGTCTATCCGGTCCACCTCTCCCCCGTCGTGCGGGAAGCCGCCCAGAAGTATCTCTCCGGCCATGCGCGCATCCACCTGATCGACCCTCTGGACGCCCAGGAGATGCACAACCTGATGGACCGGTGCTATCTGGTGATGACCGACTCGGGCGGACTCCAGGAGGAGGCCCCTGCCCTGGGCAAGCCGGTCCTGGTTCTCCGGCGGGAGACCGAGCGGCCCGAGGCCGTAACCGCCGGAACGGTGAAGATTGCCGGCGTGGAGACCGAGACGGTCTACCGCATGGCCGCGGAATTGCTAGAATCGCCCCAGGCCTACGCCGCCATGGCCCACGCCGTCAACCCCTATGGGGACGGGCAGGCCTGCCGGCGCATTGCCGACGCCATTGAGTTCACATTTGGCCTGCGGGAAGGGGCGCCGGAGCCCTTCGGCGTCCACTGACGCAACACCCCTGAGCGGGGCGGGGAGCCCTCCCCGTCCCGCTTTTGTTCGGAAAGGAGCGGGCATGGAACGGAGAAGCCGCAATATTCTGGTGGTCCTTATCGCCCTGGTCATCGCCGTGGCGGTATTCTCCAGCTTTGGACTGGAATTCTATGCCAGCTCCATGCCGGAGATCACCCTCCCCACCGTCCCCCTCACCCAGGAGCCCGCCCCCAGCGCCGGGAGCGGTGCCGGGAGCGGGGAGGCCGTGCGGGTGGATGTCACTCCGCAGACGGTCCAGAACGTCATCCGCACCCTGGAGCGCCCGGCCAGCTATTACCGGGAGATCACCGTGTCCTATACCGCCTCCGGGGGAACGGTGCGCTCCTCCCAGTGGGTGGACGGCGGCTGGAGCCGTTCGGAAACCCAGCTCCCCAGCGGCCAGGTCCGCTGTACCCTGATCGGAGACGGAACCCTCTACTACTGGTATCAGGGCAGCCGGAATTGGTACACCGCCGGGGCCGACGAGCGCTCCGCCGACGCCGACGCGGTACACATCCCCACCTACGAGGATGTGCTGGAGGTCCCGGTTCAGGACATCACCCAGGCCGGCTATGTCGAACTGGACGGGGTGATGTGCATTTATGTGGCGGTGGGCACGGCGGAGGAGGAGACCCACTACTGGGTGAGCGTGGACAGCGGCCTTCTGGTGGCCGCCCAGCGGACGGCGGGCGAAACGGTGGTCCTCTCCATGACATCCACCCCGGTGGAGCGCCCCGCCCCGCCGGGCACCCAGTTTGCTCTGCCCGACGGCAGCGTGCTCCACACCGTTCAGGCGGGGAGCACCGTCAGTCCAGCCCCAGCACCAGAAGCAGCCCAAGGGTAATCATCAGCTCATTCTCCTCCCCCTCCAGCGCCAGGAGCAGGAGCAGGAGCAAAATCAGCAGGTCCTCCCAGTCGGCTTTGGGCGGCAGCAGGCCCTGGAGCAGGCTGGAGAGCCCTTCCCGGTTCTCCGGTTCGGAGCCGGGTCCTCTCGGGGCGGCGGGGCCCGGCGGGAAATCCGCCTCGCTCACCCGGGTCCAGCCGGTGTCCTGGGGGATGTAGCGGTTATACATGGCCGGCCTCCTCTCCACCGGGCCGGAATAGCTTCAGGGCCAGCGCAATCACCCGGGAAAGCCGGGCGATACGTACCGCCCGGTCCAGGCGGTCCTGCCGCGTCTCATCCAGAAAGGGCCGCAGGGCCTGGAGCAGCGCCTCCCGCCGTCCGTCTCCGGAGCGGTACTCGCCCAGAAGTTGCAGCCCCTTTTCCACCAGCGCCGGGTCCAGATCGCCCAGCAGCGCTCCCAGGTCGGCGGACGGCGGGGGCTCCGGCGGCGGAGGGCCCGCCGGAGGGGGCTCCACCGGCACAAAGTCCGGCCCGTCCGGCGGAGGCTTCTCCCCTTTATCCGGCGCGCCCAGGGATTGGGCCAGCGCCATAATCTGGCCCATGGCCTGGGGATTGCCCAGGATGGCATTGAGTTTTTCCTCCAGCTCCGCCATGAGGCCCTCCTTTCCGGCCCGGGGTGGTCAAATCACGGGCCGGGTACCGTCTTTTGGAAGCGCTCCACCGCCGCCGCCCCCTCCCGGCTCTGCTGCAGCTGGTCCACCAGGTTCATCAGGGGGCGGACGTCCCCCCGCCCGGCGGCGTCGGCCGCCTGCTGGAGCCGCCCTCCGGCCTGCTGCTCCAGCAGGGTCAGCAGCGCCCGGGTGTCCGGGGAGCGGAGCAGGGCCTCCAGCCCCTCCCGGTCCTCCAGCAGCTTCCGGGCCCCCGGGATCTGGCTGAGAACATCTGGGTTGTTCTGCTTTTCCATGGCCGTTCCTCCATTGATTTAAGATATGAGCCGGAGCGATGCGGCATACCTGGGCATCCTCCGCCCAGTACAGTCTATGGTATTCCCTGAGAAAAGGTGATGGATATGAAAGTAGTAGTCTTTTCCGACTCCCACGGCAACGTGCGAAATATGGAGGAGGTCGTGCGCCGGGACCGCCCCGATCTGGTGCTCCACCTGGGGGATGTGAACCCGGACGCCCAGGCTCTCCAGCGCCAGTTCCCGGAGCTGCCCATGGACTGGGTGTGCGGCAACTGCGACGGGCGGCGGCCCGACCTGCAGACGGAAAAGGTGCTCCTGATCCAGGGCCACCGCGTTCTGATGATGCACGGTCACACCCGGGAGGTCAAATTCGGCGTAGAGCAGGCCGTCTGGGCCGCCCGGGAGGCCCGGGCCGAGGTCCTTCTCTTCGGCCACACCCACGTGCCGGTGTGCACTTACGAGAACGGACTTTGGCTGCTCAACCCGGGCACCATCCGGGGCGGCTGGCAGGGGGCCTCCTACGGCGTCATCTCGGCGGAGGGGAAGAACCTGGTCTGCTACACCCTCCGGTATGAGTGAGGCTGTTTTTGGCCGAACCGGGAAAAAACCGGGCTGTCTGCCTTGCCAGACGGCCCGGTTTTGTGGTAAACTATAAAGTGAAATTCAGATTTTAAAAAAACGACCAGGGGTGTGATTCAAGATGAGTAAAAAGCAGGCTCTGACCGAATTTCACCGGGGGTCCATCCTGGCCGCCGCGGAGCGGCTCTTTGCCGAGAAAGGCACGGAAAAAACCACGATGGACGACATCGCCCGGGAGTCGGAGTACAGCAAAGCCACTTTATACGTCTATTTCCAGAGCAAAGAGGAGATCGTCAACGCCATTTTGCTCAGCAGTATGGTCCTGCTGCAAAAGAAGATCCAGGCGGCCGTGGAGCACTACGGCAGCTGGTTCCACGCCTACGACGCGGTGTGCGAAGCCATCATCCGCTTTTACGGGGAGAACCCCGCGGCCTATGAGAGCACCTACATCGCCCTCACCACCGACGTGGACGAGTCCTCTCTGGACAAGGGCACCCGGGATATCCTCCAGGTGGCCGACGCCACCAACGCCATGCTGGCCAATTTCCTCCGGCAGGGCGCGGCGGAGGGCGTGGTGCGCATCGCGCTCCCCCCGGACGAGACGGTGGTCCTCTTCTGGGCGGCTCTGTCCGGCATGGTGAAGATGGCCGATAACAAGACCGGCTCCGTGGGCCGCACGCTGAAGGTACCCCGGGAGGATTTTTTGCGCCACGGGGCCCGGATGCTCCTGGACGCCATCACCCGGGGCCGCACCCTGGAGTAACCGTTTCTAGAACACAACCGGCTCCCCCAGTCCAAGGACTGGGGGAGCCGCTTTTATCGGGTCATATCTTCAAAATAGTCCGGCGTGAGGAATGTCACATTGGCGTGCAGCCCCTCCAGGAAGGGGGCGCCTACCTCGCGGCCGCAGACAAAATAGTCGGCCTCCCCGGGCGCGTCCGAGAGCCGGCCGGCGAACGATAGGACCAGCTTTCGCACCTGCTCCCGGGTGTAGCCCTCCAGGTCCTCCCCGTCCACATAGAAGCGCCGGCCCGCAAAGCGATTGTCAAACTGCCCGGGCACAGCGCGGGTGGGAACCGGCCGCTCCAGCTCCTCGCCCTGCTCCAGGGCCTCCTGAATCCGCCCGGTCAGCTCCTCTTCATGCTCCAGCAGGTACTTCCAAGCGCCAGGGCCGCACAGCTCCCGTATGGCGTCCTCGTCCCCCGCGTCCATGCACTCCTCAAACTCCATCTCATAGATGTCCGGGTCAAAGCCCCGGCCGAAAAAGTCCTCCGGGACGGGGTGCTCCCGGACAAAGGCGTCGATGGCCCGGCGGACCAGATAGGCCTGGGGGCCCTCCAGGTCCCCCATCCGTTCCATGGTGAGGCTCTGGTAGAGATACGGGGCCACGTCTGTGCCGCTCTCTCCGCCCCTCGCCTTCCAGCGGCAGGTACCACACCAGGTCAGGTAAGCGCGCAGCCCCCGCCCGTCGCTGGAAATGAGATAGTGGTACTTACTCTCGTCGCTGTACTCCCAGAAGCGGTTGGGCTTCGTACAGCCCGTCATCTCCAGGTGCAGGAGCAGCCGTCTCTCCCGCATGGTTCGACACAACGCCGCATAGGCCTCCTCCCGCTCCGTCCGGTAGGCGGAGAGGCTGTCTTCCAAAAACTCCAGGGTCTGTTCCCCGTCCAGAGGGCCGCCGGCGGCGAAGGCGAAGGTTCCCCGCTCCTCCCGGCAGGGCACAGCCCCGGGCTCCGCCGGGCCGTAGCCCAGAGCCGCCCAAAACGCATCTCCGCACAGCGTCCGGCGCAGGCGGTCCAGCTCCGCCTCCCCCCAGGCGCCCATAGGCGTAATCGTCCCCTCCATCCGGGCGTTCGGGGCCCCGCCGGGCTTCCGCCAGCCCTGGGGAATCCACGCCTCTTCCGGGAAGGGCTGGGAATCCGCATCGTAGTACATCTCCAGAGCCGCGCTGCCGGAGGGAGCATAGTAGGTCCCCCAGCCCCGTCCCTCGTCATAGCCGTACTCCGCGACCGCCGCCACGGCCAGCCCGGGCCGCTTCTGTTTCATGCCCTTGAGCAGATCCCCATAGATCCCTGCATAGTCCTCGTTCAGGTCCAGCCGGATGGTCGCCGGTTCGGAGCCCGGTTTGTTCCGGGCCTGTTCCACCGCCCCGGCCACCCGGTCCGGGAAGTGCCGGTACTCGTCCCCGGCCGCGTCTGGAAGGGACTCCAGCTGCGTGCGGGCCGCTGCCGCAAGCCCCTCCAGCTCCTCCCGCGCTCCGTGGAAAAGCACATGGTATTCTCCTCTCACCTGCATATTAAACCCCTCCCTTTTTGTTTTATTTCATTCATTTTATCAAATGGAGCAGGGGAAAACAATATGCTGCCTGCATAGTAAGCGCGGGCGCGCCCGGCCTCCTTCTGAATACGCATAAAAATAAAATGAGGTGCGGTCTTTTCGCACCTCATTTTTAGCTGGTTAGAAGGGCGGGCGGTCCTGCTCCACGGCGTCCCGCTCGTACTCCAGCTCGTCGGGCACCGGCTCGGAGAGGGGCGGCGCGCCGGTGGGCATGTGCTGCTTGTACTGCATCTCCTGCCACTGGGCCTTGGTAATGAGGACCTGGCGGGGCTTGGACCCCTCGAAGGGGCCCACAATCCCCTTCTCCTCCATCTGGTCCACCAGGCGGGCCGCCCGGGAGTATCCCAGTTTCAGCCGGCGCTGGAGCATGGACACCGAGGCCATCCCTGTGTCCACCACCACCTCGATGGCGTTGGGCAGCAGCTCGTCGTACTCCTCGCCGCCGCTCTCCGCAGGGACGTCGCCCCCTTTGCCCTTGTCCTTGGCGGCGGCGTTCTGCTCGATCTCGTGGAGGACGGCTTCGTCATACTCGGCCGCGCCCGAGCGCTTCACGAAGTCCACCACGGCGGAGACCTCCTCGTCGGAGATGAAGCAGCCCTGTACCCGCTGAGGCTTGCCCGAACCCAGGGGGAAATAGAGCATGTCGCCCCGGCCCACCAGCTTCTCCGCGCCGGTGGTGTCCAGGATAATGCGGGAGTCCAGGGAGGACTGCACCGCGAAGGCGATGCGGGAGGGAATATTGGCCTTCATCAATCCGGTAATCACGTCGGCGGAGGGCCGCTGGGTGGCGATGATCAGGTGCATTCCGGCGGCGCGGCCCATCTGGGCCACCCGGCAGATGGACTCCTCCACCTCTTTTGCGGCCACCAGCATCAGGTCGGCCAGCTCGTCGATGACCACTACGATGGAGGGCATGGTCTTCATCCCCTCCGTCCGGGCGGCCAGGGCGTTATAGGACTTCAAGTCCCGGACGTTGACCTCCGCGAAGGAGCGATAGCGCTTCATCATCTCCGTCACCGCCCATTGGAGGGCGCCGGCGGCCTTCTTGGGGTCGGTGACCACCGGAATGAGCAGGTGAGGAATGCCGTTATAGATGCCCAGCTCCACCATCTTGGGGTCCACCATGATGAGGCGGACCTCTTCCGGCGTGGCCTTATAGAGAAGGGAAATGATCAGGGAGTTGGTGCACACCGATTTGCCCGAGCCGGTGGTTCCCGCGATGAGCAGATGGGGGAGCTTGCCGATGTCGCAGACCACGCAGCGGTTGCTGATGTCCTTGCCCACGGCGAAAGAGACCTTGGAGGCGCTCTCCCGGAACTCCCGGGAGTCGATTACATCCCGGATGCCCACCGGGGCCACCAGCTTGTTGGGCACCTCAATGCCCACCATGGAGATTTTGTCCGGAATGGGCGCGATGCGGACCCCCGTGGCCCCCAGAGCCAGGGCGATGTCGTCGGTGAGGTTGGTGAGCTTGTTCATGCGCACGCCCTGGGCCAACTCCAGCTCATACCGGGTGACCGAGGGGCCCCGGACCGTATCGACAATGTTGGCGTCGATGCCGAAGGAGTGGATGGCGTCGGCCAGGCGGAGTTGATTGGTGCGCAGCTCCCCGGCCATGTCGGTGGCGGCCACGCTGCGGCTGGGGCGAAGGAGGTCCAGGGGCGGATAGTGGTACTGATCGGCCGCCCCCTCCTCCAGACTGCGCTGGAGGTCTGCGGCCACCTCCGCTCCGCCTGGGGCGGAGGGCTGGGTTGGGCGGGGCACCGCGGGCTCCCGCTCCACCGCAAAACCGGGCGCGGGGGAGTCTTCCGGTTCTGGTTCCGGCCGGACCGGGGCGGGCTCCCGCTCGATTTTTACGGCGGAGTCCATCCGGCGGTCGGGCCGCAGCAGCCGCTCAAAGGGCAAATCCTCGTCGGCCTCGGGCGGAGCGGGCTCCTCCGCGGCCGGGAGCGTCTCCTCCGGCTCCTCCCCGCCAGAGTCGCGCACCGGCTCCAGCTTATGGAGCTCCACCGGTTCCATCGGCTCCTCCTCCGCCAGGACCTGGTCGGGCGTAGGCACCGAGGGGCTGCGGTTGAACAGGCGCTCTTTCTTTTGGAAAATTGCGCTGAGGGGATTCTCCCGGGGCGCCTCTTCTCCGGCGTCCTCCTCACCGTCACCGTCGTCCATGGGAATGTCGATGGCCGGACGGCGGCGGACGGGGCTCTTGGGCTCCGTCCGGGCGGGGGCTTCCCGGGTGCGCCGGGGTTTGGGCGGCAGCTCCTCTTCTTCATAAGGCGGGCGGTCGCGGATATAGTCCACCAGATCCACCAGGGTGAAATTCGCCCCGCCCATCCCCAGGCCGCAGGCGATCAGGACGAACAGAATCCCCGCGCCGATTTTCGTCAGTCCCGCCGAGAGAACCAGCGCCAGCATACCGCTGATCACGCCGCCGCTCTGGAGCGCCCGCCCCTGGGTCCACAGAGTCTGAAACAGCTCCAAATTCCAGCTGTAGCTGCCCCGGGCCAGGATCAGATGGAGCAGTCCGCCCAGCGCCACCGGCAGAAGCATGGCGCACCACACCCGGGCCTGTACCGGGCGGCCCCGGTGAAAGGTGAGGATAAAGCTGGCCCACAGCAGGGCCAGGGGCAGCAGGTAGAAGCCGTAACCGATCAGGCCCTTGGCCAGGCCGCAGAGCACGTCCAGAAAGGGCGTCTGAATCCCAAAGCAGCTCAGAAGGGCGAAAACCGCCAGGAGGAAGCAGAGAAATGCCCCCACTCCCCGCCGGATGGGCCGGGGCGTCCGGGCGCTCTGCCGTCCTCTTCCGCCGGAGCGGCTGGAGGAGGTGCGCTTCCTGCTCCCCCCGGAGGACCGGGAGGCGGTCCGTTTTCCGCTCCCGCCTGTCGTCCGGCTGGAGGAGGCAGTCCGCCGCCCCCCGCTTTGTCTCTTTTGTGTGGCCATATGCGATCCGTCCTTTCCAGCTCCGGTGGCCCTAAATCAAACGTATGGAAAATCCCGCGGCCGGGGACAGGCTCATCCTCTCCCCGGCCGCGTCGGCAGTCGGTGTTGATCTCCCTCAGCTGAACAGGGGCACCACGATCCCGGCGATCAGGCTCCCCAGGCCCACCACCCAGCAGTAGTAGGCAAACATGCCGAACTTCCCCTTATCGGAGAGCAGGTTCACCAGGCGGATGGCGAAGTAACCCACCACGCCGGCGACCAGCACGCCCACTATATACTTGGGGGCCATTCCCTCGGGTACCCCCTGCTGCACCGCGTCGGCCAGCTCCAGAATATTGGCCCCCAGCACCGCGGGCAGGGACATGAGGAAGGAGAAGCGCACGGCAAACTTCCGGTCCAGCCCCCGCATCATCCCCGCCGAGATGGTAATACCCGAGCGGGAAATTCCGGGAATGGTGCCGATTGCCTGGGCCACGCCCACAACAAGGGCGTCCACCACGGTGGCATTTTTGGCGCCCTTATGGCCCCGTGCCAGCCGGTCGGAGAAAAAGAGCAGGAAACCGGTCACCAGCAGGGCAATGGACACGGCCATGTTGTTATAGAATACCGTCTCCATCCAGTTCTTAATGGGCAGAACCAGGAACAGGGGCAGGGTGGCCACGATGATGAGCATCACCATGCGCCGGGCCAGGGGCGGAGGCGTCTTGCCTCTGCGGTCCGGCCGGGCCAGGTCCCGAATGCCCAGGAAAAACTCCCGAATCATCTCCCACACGTCCCGCCAGTAATAGACGCACACCGCCACCAGCGTGCCGAAGTGGAGCAGAACACTGAAGAGCATCTGGGTCTCCTCATAGTTCTCCATCTGGAAAAAGGTCTGGAAGAGCACCAAGTGCCCCGAGCTGGAGATGGGCAGAAATTCCGCCACGCCCTGGACGATCCCCAGTATAATGGCCTGTAAATAGCTCAAAACGATTCCCTCCGTCTGTTAGGATACGCTGGGATCCAAAGTCTTGTCTATCATACCACACTCCGGCGCGGATTTCCACGCCTTTTCCCAAAAAAGCGCGCCGTCCTCCCCGGTGCAGGCGGCCATAGTCCGGCCGCACCAGCCCAGGAGGGCCGCCGACGCCTCCTCCAGCGTCCCCGCTCCCCGGAGCAGGGCCCGCTCCTCCTCCGGCAGCGCCGGGAGCAGCTCCCCCCGGCGGCGGAGGAAAGTCCCCGTGCGGCAGAAGTGGAGGGCCCGCAGGGTGAAAAAGAGGCTCTTTTGCAGCTGGGAGAGGACTTCCCCGCTGTGGGCGTGGACCAGATTGTGGGCGCAGGCGTGGTAGAGCGCGCACACCCCATTGTGGACCGCCCGGCGGGCGTCCGCCGGGGTGAGGGTCTCCCCGATGAAGTCCAGACTTCCATAAAACGGCACCGTGTCATAGTAAAAGGAGAAGAGGTCGCCCCGCTCCCAGCACGCCAGCTCCCGCCGCCCCGAGACGAAGCCGCAGATTTTCTCCCGCTGGGGCATCTGCTCCAGCGCCGCCCGGTAACGCAGAAGGTCCTCCCCCTCCGCCCGGTCCAGAATCAGCACTGCGTCGATGTCGCTCTCCGGTCCGGCCTCTCCCCGGGCCTGGCTGCCCTGGAGCCCCACGCAGACCAGGCGCTCCGCGCCAAAGGTCTCCCGCAGTTTGTCCAGATACTCCGCCATCCAGCGCGCGATGTCCATAGCTCCCTCCTCTCCCGGTTTTTACTTCTTCCGGGCGTTCTTTTTGGGCTTGGGTTTGGCCCAGCCCGCCTTGCGCTTGGCGGGGGACTCGTTGTGCTCTCCCCGGAGGCCGGCCTGTTTGAGCCGGGGCTTTCCGCCCCTGGACTCCCGGCGGGAGGTTTGGGTGCGCTTCTCTCCCCGGCCGCCCGGGGCGTCTCCCTCCCCCGCGCCCGGCCGTACAGGCCGGAGCAGGCACTCTTTTCCGTAGCCGATCAGGTCCTCCCGGCCCGCCTTGCGCAGGGCCTCCAGCACCAGGGCGCGTTTATCCGGGCGCTTCCACTGCATCAGGGCCCGCTGCATGGCCTTGTCGTGGGCGTCGGTGGGGACGTACACCGGTTTCATGGTACGCGGGTCCAGCCCCGTATAGTACATGCAGGTGGAGAGAGTGCCCGGCGTGGGGTAGAAGTCCTGGACCTGCTCGGGCTGGCGGCCGGTGCGGTTGAGCCACTCGGCCAGCTTCACCGCGTCCTGGAGGGTGCAGCCCGGATGGGAGGACATGAGGTAGGGCACCACATACTGCTCCTTGCCGTACTTCTGGTTCAGGCGGTCGTATTTATGCTTGAATTTCTCATAGACCTCGATATGGGGCTTGCCCATATAGTCCAGCACCCCGTTGACGCAGTGCTCCGGGGCCACCTTGAGCTGGCCGGAGACGTGGTACTTCACCAGCTCGGCAAAAAACTCCCCGCTCTTGTCCTCCAGCATGTAGTCGTAGCGGATGCCCGATCGGATGAAGATCTTTTTCACGCCCGGGATAGCCCGCAGCTCCCGCAGGAGTTTCAAATAGTCGCTGTGGTCGGCGTCCAGGTTGGGGCAGGGCGTGGGCGCGAGGCACGCCCGGTTTTTACAGAGCCCGTGCTGGAGCTGCTTTGCGCAGGAGGGGTGGCGGAAATTGGCGGTGGGGCCCCCCACGTCGTGAATATACCCCTTGAAAAGGGGGTGCTCCGTGAGCATCTTTACCTCCCGAATGACGCTCTCATGGCTGCGGGAGGTGATCATCCGGCCCTGGTGAAAGGCCAGGGAGCAGAAATTACACGCGCCGAAGCAGCCCCGGTTGTGGGCCACCGAGAAGCGCACCTCCTCGATGGCGGGTACGCCCCCCATGGCGTCGTACATGGGATGGGGCTCCCGGGTATAGGGCAGCTCGGCCACCGCGTCCAGCTCCGCCGTGTTGAGGGGCATGGCAGGGGGATTGGCGATGACATAGCGCTCCCCGTGGCGCTGGACGATGGCCCGGCCCCGGATGGGGTCGTGCTCGTCGTACTCCACCTGGTTGGCCAGGGCATAGGCCCGCTTGTCCCGGGACACCTCCTCGAAAGAGGCCACTTCCACCCGGGGGTAGGCGCACTCCTCCGGGCTCGCCGCCAGGAAGCAGGTGCCCTTTACATCGGTGATGGAGGCGATGGGCTCCTTTTTCGCAAGGCGCTTTGCGATCTCCCGGGTGGCCCGCTCCCCCATGCCGTAGGTGAGCAGGTCGGCCTGGCTGTCCACCAGGATGGAGCGGCGGACCTTGTCCTCCCAGTAGTCGTAGTGGGCGTACCGGCGCAGGGAGGCTTCCAGTCCGCCGATGATAAGGGGGATGTCCCCAAAAGCCTCCCGCACCCGGTTGGAGTAGACGATGGTGGCCCGGTCAGGGCGGAGTCCCGCCCGGTTTCCCGGGGAATAGGCGTCGTCGTGGCGGCGCTTCTTGGCGGCGGTGTAGTGGGCCACCATGGAGTCGATGTTGCCCGCCGAGAGCATCACGCCCAGCCGGGGCCGGCCCATGGCGGCAAAGGCCTCGGCGCTGTGCCAGTCGGGCTGGGCCAGGACGGCCACCCGGAAACCCTCGTCCTCCAGCACCCGGGAGATGATGGCCGGGCCGAAGGTGGGGTGGTCCACGTAGGCGTCGCCGGTAATGACCAGGAAGTCATACCAGTACCACCCCCGCTCCTCCATGTCCTGCTTGGAAACGGGTAAAAACTGATTCATACTAACCTCTAAACAATCTCGTCAAAATGGATGGGCCGCTCCCGGTAGCTGATGTCCTTCTCCATCTGGTCCAGCGGCCCCAGGTGGCCGGGCTGTTCCCCGATCTTCCGGAAGCCGTGGCGGGCATAGAAGCGCTGGGCGGCGGCGTTCTCCGGCGCGCACAGAAGGCGCAGCCGGTCCCGGCCCATCGTCCGGAAGCGGGAGACCGCCTGTCCCAGCAGCTGCGGCGCTAAGCCCCTCTTCCGGTGCTCCGGCGTCAGAGCCAGGAAGCGGATGTGCCCCGCGCCGGCCTCCCGGTCCCGCTCCAGGTCCAGCTCCACCACCCCGGCCGGCCGGTCCCCCAGCATGGCCACGCTGGCCGTGTGGGAGTCCTGCGCCGTGCGCTCCAGAGCGTCCCGGAAGAACGCGCGCTCATCATAGCCGCGCTCCGCCCCGTAAAGTCCCGTCCAGGTCTCCCGGTGAAGGGCGCAGAACAGCGCCCCATCCCCCTGCTCCAGGGGGCGGAACCAGAAATTGGCGTCGGCTACGGCGTTTTTCTGGTCCTTCCACCAGCGCTGGCGGGCCAGGGTGGAGATCTCGTCGCTCAAATGGGAGTTGTCGTTGCGGAAGAGAATCTCCAGCCGTTCCCCCTCGGCCCGCAGGCCGGTGACGCCCGTGTTGTCACAGTGGCCCAGGGAGAGCATCTCCTCCACCGGGAGGCCGTCCACCTCCGCCTGGAGGCAGCGGATGATGTCCCCGTGGCTGAATACCGCCACCGTCTCCCCCGGGTGGCGGGCGGCGATGTCCCGCACCGCCCCCACAATGCGCGCCCGGGCCTCCTGCCGGGACTCGCCGCCCCGGTTCTTCCAGCGGGGGTCGCAGTGGCTGTAGCGCGTGTACTGCTCCCGGTCAAAGCGGGAGACCTCCCCCCAGGTGCGGTCCTCCCACGCGCCCATGGAGATCTCCCGCAGGTCGCTGCGGGTGCGCAGCGCCAGGCCGTGGGTCTCATAGACCGCCCGGGCGGTGGTCATAGTGCGGAAAAGGTCGCTGGAGTAGACCGCGCCGATGGGCACGTCCCGGAAGCGCGCGGCCAGGGCGGCGATCTGCCGGTAGCCGTTTTCCGTGATGAGGGAGTTGTACCAGCCATGAATGCGGCGGTACAGATTCCCCTCCGCCTCGGCGTGGCGAATGATGTAAATGGTCGTCATATCGTTTTCTCACTCCATCTGCTCGTCCGCACTATTCCCGATAAGGCTCCAGAGCCCGGTGAACCACGTCCTCGAAGCTCTCCGAGGCTCCCCAGTCAAAGCCGAAGAGCCCCTCTCCTCCGCCCCCGCCGGCGCAATGAACCCGGGTGCGCTCGGTAAAGTCGTCCAGCACGACGGTGAGGGTCAGCCGGTTGCCCGCCCGGTAGTAGTGCTTTTCATACACCAGCACCACGCACCGGCTCCCCTGGGGGTGGGTGAGCTCATAGCGGTCGATGCGCTCGCCGGTGACGCTGTCGGTCACCGCGGCCTCCACCACCGCCTCGCAGTGGTTCAAATCCAGATGGACAAAATAGCGCTCTTCCATAATCCCCTCCGGTTCCAGGTTACCAGGGTTTCACGCCGCCGGTGAGCTCCGACACGGCGGAGAGGCCCTGCCGGGCGGCCAGCTTCTCCAGGCCGTCCCGCACCTTGAGGGGGGCGTAGGGGTCGGCAAAGAGGGCGGTGCCCACCGCCACGGCCGAGGCGCCGGCCAGCATCATCTCCGCCGCGTCCTCGCCCCTGGAGACGCCGCCCATGCCCAGAATGGGCAGCCGGACGGCCTGGGCAACCTCCCACACCATGCGCACCGCCACAGGCAGCACGGCGGGGCCGGAGAGGCCGCCGGTGTTCATCTTCAGGATGGGGCGGCGGGTATTCACGTCGATGCGCATCCCCCGCAGGGTGTTGATGAGGGAGAGGGCGTCGGCCCCCGCCCCCTCCACCGCCCGGGCGATCTCGGTGATGTCGGTGACATTGGGGGAGAGCTTGACCATGACGGGCACCTTGCCCGCGTGGGCCTTGGCTACCTGGGTGACCTCGGCGGCCAGCTCGGGCCGGGTGCCGTAGGCCAGCCCCCCCGCCTTCACGTTGGGGCAGGAGATGTTGACCTCGATCATGTCCACACCGGCCGCAGAGAGCTTTTCGCACATAACGCCGTACTCCTCGGGGCTGTTGCCCGAGATGTTGGCGATGACCTTCACATCATACTGCCGCAGAAAGGGCAGTTCCGTCTCGATAAAGGCGTCCACGCCGGGATTCTGAAGGCCCACGGAGTTCAAAATCCCCATAGGGGTCTCCGCGATGCGGGGACCGGGATTGCCCTCCCGGCGGTGAAGGGTGAGGCCCTTGGCGCAGATGCCGCCCAGCTCGGAGAGGTCGTAAAACTGCCCGTACTCCCGGCCGAAACCGAAGGTGCCGGAGGCCACCACCACCGGGTTCTTCATGATCATTCCGGCCAGAGTGACGGACATATCCACCGGCGGGAGGTGCTCTTCCGGCGCGGCGGGGCGGACGGAGCGGTCCGGCTTCTCGTCCCGAATGGGGCGCAGCGTGAGTTTATACATCCCAGTCCACCTCCTTGGAATCAAATACCGGGCCGTCCTTACAGGCGTGCTTCCGGGTCCCGTCCTTCATGTCGCACACGCACACCAGGCAGGCCCCCACGCCGCAGCCCATCCGCTCCTCCATGGAGATCTGACAGGGCACGCCGAACGCCTCGGCCGCCTTGGCCACGCTGCGCAGCATGGGCTTGGGGCCGCAGGCGAGCACCGCGTCGTAGTTTCTGTCCTCCTCCAGCTCCCGGCGGACCAGGGCGTCCACAAAGCCGTGGTAACCCATGGAACCGTCGTCGGTGGCCAAGCGCACCCCGGCGCAGTTCTCCCGGAACTCGTCCACCAGAATGGCCCGGTCCTTGGAGCGGTAGCCCAGAATGGCGGTGGCTCTCCCGCCGGTGTACTGTGCGCAGCCCAGCATGGGGGGCACGCCGATGCCGCCGCCCACCAGGAGATAGCGGCCCTCCGGCCGAATGGAAAAGCCGTTGCCCAGAAGGCCCATCACGTCCAGGGTGTCGCCCACCTGGCGCTCGGAGAGCCACTCAGTGCCCGCGCCCCGGACCTCAAAGACCAGGGTCAGGCGGTCGCCCCCGTCATGCTCCTCACAGGTACACACCGAGATGGGGCGGCGGAGGAGGAGCCCTTCTCCGCACTTCACATGGACGAACTGGCCGGGGTTCTTGAAACTCGTCCGCACCATATCGCCCACCTCCAGAACCATCTGCACCGCGTCATGGTTCAGCCACTCCTTGGAGAGGATCTTGCACTCGCGTTCCACCTTCATGGCCGCTCCCCCTTACTCCATGTCCAGGAAGCGGCCGATGTCGTCCCGCATGGCGAGGGCGGCGTTCCGGGCGGCCTCCTGGTAGTCCTCGCCGTTTTTCCCGGTCTTCTGCCAGGCGCAGATGATGCCGCGGGAGGAGTTGACAATAGCGCCCTTGCCGCCGGCGTGGAAGGCGTGGCGCACGTCCTCGGCGGTGCCGCCCTGGGCGCCGTAGCCGGGCACCAGGAGGAAGGTGCGGGGCATCATCGCCCGAATTTCCGCCAGCTCTTTGGGATGGGTGGCGCCGGTGACGGCCCCCACCCGGGTGTAGCCGTACTTGCCCTCGGTGCCCGCGCCCCACTTCTCGATGAGGGAGGCCATGACGCCGTAGACGGTGCTGCCCTCCCCCGCGGCGATGTTCTGCAGCTCGCCGGAGCCGGGGTTGGAGGTCTTGACCAGCACAAAGCAACTCTTATCCCGGGCCTTGCACACCTCCAGGAAGGGGTTGACGCTGTCCGAGCCCATATAGCCGTTGAGGGTGACGCAGTCGGCGTCAAAGACGGTGTGGGACTTCTCCCCCACCCTGGTCTCCCCCAGCCAGCCGTCGGCATAGGCCGCGGCGGTGGAGCCGATATCCCCCCGCTTGATGTCCGCGATGACGTACATCCCCTTCTCATGGGCGTAGCGGATGGTGCGCTCCATCACCTCCATGCCCCGCCAGCCCAGGCGCTCATAGTAGGCGCTCTGGGGCTTGACCGCCGGGACGATGTCCCGCAGGGCGTCGATGAGGCCGCAGTTGAACTGATAGATGGCCTCCGCCGCGCCCTGGAGGGTCTCGCCGTACTGGGCGTAGACCGCCTTGCGGATGTGCTCGGGCACGTACTCGGGCTTGGGGTCCAGGCCCGCCACCGTGGGATTGCGGAAGGCCAGAATCTTCTCTTGCAGCATATCAAAAGACATGGTATTCTCTCCTCTTTTTGTTCTCTTTATTTTCTCAGATGGAATGCGCTCTGTCCTGGTAGACGATCCGGCCGTCGACGATGGTATATTTTACCTTCCCCTTGAGCTCCATGCCCGCAAAGGGGGTGTTCCGGCCCTTGGAGGCAAACTGCTCCGGGTCCACGGTCCACACCTCGTCCGGATCGAAGAGGACCATATCCGCCTCCCCGCCGATGGCCAGGCGGCCCTTGTTCGTCCGCAGGATGCAGGCCGGATTGATGGTCATTTTCCGCAGAATATCCGAAAGGGGCATGTGTCCGGCGTGGTAGAGATAGGTGAGCGTCACGCCCAGGGCGGTCTCCAGCCCCACCATGCCGCTGGGCGCTTCGGCCAGCGGACGGGCTTTCTCCTCCGCAGAGTGAGGGGCGTGGTCGGTGGCGATGGCGTCAATGGTGCCGTCCTTGAGCCCCTCAATGATCGCCGCCACATCCTTGGGGGTGCGCAGGGGGGGATTCACCCGGGCCAGAGAGCCCTTCTCCAGCACCTCGTCCTCGGTGAGGGAAAAATACTGGGGACAGGTCTCGCAGGTGATGTGGACCCCCTTCTTCTTGTACCGCCGCACCAGGGCCACCGACTTGGCGGTGGAGATGTGGCAGATATGCACCGCCGCGCCGGTCTCCTCGGCCAGCATGGCGTCCCGGGCTACCATAATCTCCTCGGCAATGGCCGGCCGGCCGGGCAGGCGCAGCCGGCGGGAGACCCGCCCCTCGTTGACGGCATAGTTTTTGACCATGTCCGCGTCCTCACAGTGGGAGAGGATGGTCAAATCCTGCCGGTGGGCCAGGATGAGGGCGTCCCGCATCAGGTTGGCGTTCTGCACCGGCATCCCGTCGTCGGACAGGGCCACCGCCCCCGCCCCCTTCAGTGCGGCGAAATCGGTGAGCTGCTCTCCCCGCTCCCCCTCCGTCACCGCGCCGATGGGCCACACGTTCACCCCGCAGGCCGCGGCCGCCTTGCTTTTGACATAGTTGATCTGCTCCGGGCAGTCCACGGCGGGTTTGGTATTGGGCATACAGGCGATGGAGGTGAAGCCCCCCCGGGCCGCCGCCATGGTCCCGGTCTCAATGGTCTCTTTATATTCCAGACCCGGGTCCCGCAGGTGGACATGCATGTCCACCAGACCCGCACAAACCGCCAGGCCTCCCGCCTCGATGACCTGGGCCTCCGGGTCCCGGATGTCGCTTCCGAGGACGGCCACCCGTCCGTCCTCCACCAGAATGTCCATAATGCCGCCAATGCCGCTGACAGGGTCAATCAGTCTCCCCCGCCGAATCAGCAGTTTCACGCGACCACTCCTTTCTTCCGACCGGTCTGAACCGTTGTAACATGTGTATTCGGAGCCTCCCGTCCCCGCCCGTTCGGCGGGCGCGTTCTCTCGCAGCGCGGCGCAGATGCCCCCTCGCTTCCCGTACAAGGGCATGGGAAAATGGGACCGGGTCGCGTCCCCGTCCCCTTCTCGCGCCGCCCGGGCCGGGCCGGCGCACTGCGCGGGCCATCCGCTCTGCGCTTCATTCTTCCGCTTTTCATTATAGCCTGCATTTCCATATTTCGCAACGCATTTTTCTGTCATTCCGGGAAGAATAAGAACAGTTCTCACAAAGGAGGTTTTGAAAAATGAATCAACATCCCTTCCTGGGCGGCGTGGGTGTAGGTATGATGGCGGGGCTCATGCTGGGTATGTCCGCCGCCTCCAACCGGAAGGCCCTCAAGCGAAAGGCCAAGCGGGCCGCCCGGGACCTGGGCGAGCTGGCCAACGACTTGACAGACAGCATGGGCTTCTAAACCGGCGCGGCCCGGCGGGGATTCCGCCGGGCCTTTTTCCGGGCAGGAAAAAGACCGGATCTCACCAAAGTGAAATCCGGTCTCGGAGTAGTTTTACCAGCCGTTGGCTGGAGCAGTATCGAAGTTTGCCCGGAGTTTAGGCAAAGAACGCGTGCTGGCCGATGGTGGCCACGCAGGTCCGGTTCCGGCTGGCCCAGCTGTTGGGCGAGACGGAGGGATTGACGAAGTAGAGGCTGCTGCCCGCCGTGTTGGCCCCGTCCAGGCAGAGCTTGGCGGCAATGACGCTCTCACTGCTGGGCGTACGGTTGATGCTGCCGTTCTGCACGGGGGTAAACTGATTGGCCTGGAAAATGACCCCCTTCACCGTGTTGGGGAACTGGGGATGGGCCACCCGGTTGAGCACCACGTTACCCACAGCAATCTTTCCCTCCAGGGACTGGTTGCCGCTCTCGGCATAGATGATGCGGGAGAGCCAATAGAGGGATTCGCTGTTATAGAACGTATCGCCCGACGCCAGCGGCGTGCCGTCCACGCGGAAGACCACACTCTGGTTCGCGGCATCCCAGCCGGCCTCGCCCCCCAGGGCTTTGGCCAGCACCCGCGCCGGCACCAGAATGCTGCCGTCCTGCGTCTGGATCCCGTCGGGAACGTAGAGATACCGGCCGTTTACGGCCAGATATTTGGCTCCCGGTGCAACGCTCAGGGTCAGCCCCTGAGCCCGCGCTACCGACTGACCATTCTCCCAGGTCACGACGGCATCCGGATACAGGGCGGCCACAACGGGCCAATAGGACACATAGGTATTCTCATTGATTTTCTTTGCCGTGGCGGCGGAAGTCACCTGAGTTCCGTTTACCACTACTCCGATACTGCTCTCAGCGGCGGCCGCCGGGGCGCTCAGGGCCATCATCAGGGCCAGAACCAGCGCCAGGCAGGACAGTCGCTTCTGCATAGTTGGGATACCTCCTGTTACTATTCTGTTTTCAATCTGTTACTTTATTTTCATCAGATTGTAACCATATTGTAACCTATTTACCCTGCAATTGCAAGCACTATTTTTGCTGAAATCCGCAACCCGTTGCGGCGCAATCGGTTTATCTGAAAACTTTTTTGTGTGGAGTGGCTTTTCTCTGCCTCTATTTTCCAATTTAGTAACAACTCATTACATTATGTTACCTTTTTGCTGCCCCCCGGTTTCCCCCGGTTTGTCCGGCTAAAAATTTTTTGAATTTTTGAAAATTCCCTCTTGACGAACTCGGAAAATCTGGTATAATAGTCTCCGTTGTCGACGACAGCGCCATGGAGAGATGGCTGAGCTGGTCGAAGGCGCACGATTGGAAATCGTGTAGGCGTTGATAGCGTCTCGGGGGTTCGAATCCCCCTCTCTCCGCCAAACCGGAGCAAGCATTTGAATGCTTGCTCCGGTTTTTCGTCTTCACGCCGCCGCCTTTTCATCATGTGCAGCCGCAAAAAATCGCCGGGTCTTTTCGAGAAGACCCGGCGATTTTTTATGCCCTTTTTGCACTTCTGCCTCTTCCGGCCCGGAGAGCGTGCAGTCGGAAGCCCCTAATATCCAACGATGACCTCACCGGCGCAGGTCCGCATTCCAGTCAAAAATCCGTCCCGTGTCCGGGTCCAGCTCAAACTCATACTTCAGGCCGCCGTAAAAGAGTTCGCCCTCATAGCGGCGCTCTCCGTCTTCCGACTCCTCCCAGATCTCCACCTCTTCTGCCGTGGCGCCGGGGACTTTTCCGGCCACGATCTGCCGGGCCCCCTCCAGGTCCACCGGGCTGCCCCCCAGGGCGTCCAGCCACTCCTCATCCACCTCGTAATCGGCGCTCACGATGGCGCCTCCGTCGATGGCCACCGAAAAATCATAGTCGCCGTACTCGGTCTCGAACTCAATGTCGTAGATGGGGATGCCGTTATCCCCGTCCCGCTCCACCTTCCGGTCCTGCACATCCTCTTCGGGCACGCCGGCATTTTCCAAGGCAATGGCAAAGGCCGTGTCGCTGTCGATCTCTCCCAAGCCGTTTTCCGCCGGAGGCTGCCCCTGAGAGGGGACGGTTTCCGGCTGCGGAGAGGACCGCTCCGGCTCTTCTGCCGGAGTCTCTCCGCTCTGTGCCGGTACTGCCGGCCGATTCGCTTCACCCATCGCTTCCGTCTGGACTCCGGCCGGCGTCTGAGCGGTATTCTCCCCGCTCTGTGTCCCCCCGCACCCGCTCAGCAGCAACGCCACTCCCAGAGCAAGCAGCAGGCCGTTCTTTTCTTTCATGCCAAAGCTCCCCTCTCTCCCCCCATCCGGGAGGTCTTTTTTTCAGTGTAACACCTCCCCTCCAGCGGCGCAAGCCTCAAGTATGGATTGTCTCCATGCGGAAAAAATGGTATGCTAGAAGCAGAATATGCGGCGGCCGTCCGGACCCCGCTGATCAGGAGGCCCCTTTCATGAAACAGAAAAAGTCCAATTGGAATCTGGTTTTGCGGGACCTGCGTTTTAGTCTGTTTGCTTTGGGAATTCTGGTGATTCTGGTCATCATGAGCGTGACCGTCCTGCGCACCGCCCTGCTCCAGAACGCATGGAATACCGGTATGGCCCTCTCCCGCAACTACGCTGCCGAGGCCCGCAATAAACTCAATGTCTATGAAACGCTCCTCTCCTTCGGTTCCTCTACCATTGAGGCCCGGATGGAGGCCGGAGATTCCGAAGAGGAGCTTCTGGAGTGGATGGAGCGCTATTTTCAACGTCTGGAGACCGTATTGGGCGAGGATTCCCTGGATGTCTACGCCGTGATCGACGGCTCTATTTTGGCCGTACAGCCCTGGTCCGGGGACGAGTCGTACGACGTATTCTCCACCCAGTGGTATCAGAAGGCCGCCCAGTCTCCGGACCAGACCATTTTTACCGGCGTGTACCTCGACGCCATCTACCACCGGCCGGTGATCACCCTGGCCCAGATGTCCAGCGCCAGCGGCGCCCTGCTGGCCTTCGACATCTTCCCGGAGCAGTTCCGGTTTGATCTTCTGGACCTCTCCAGTCAGGACTCCTTTTTCCTCTGTGATGAGAACGGCTCCCTTATTTTCTGGCAGACCCGTCTGGACCGTTCCGAAGAGGAGCTTCAGACCTATCTCGCCGGTCTGATTACCCAAATCGAGGCCGGAGAACTGGACCATTACAGCGACTCCATCACTGATCTGGACGGGGCGCGGCGGGCCGTCTATTACGTGCAGATGGACAACAACTGGTATTCGATTGTCACCACCTCCTACGGGAGCATTTTCGGCGGGCTGGGCCGCTTCTCTCTGGTGCTGAGTCTGATGATCGCCCTGTTTTTGCTGACGCTGGCCGTTACCGCCTGGCGCTCCATCCGCTTCAACGCCCGCATCGAACGCACCGACGAGACCATCCGGGCTCTGAGCAATTCCTATTACGCGCTCTACCGCCTGGATTTTGAGCAGGGCACCTACGAGATGATCAAGAGTTCTGAGTATGTGCGAAGCCGTCTCCCGGCCCAGGGGCGATATTCGGATCTGCTTCAGGTCATGGGCGAGGTCATTGAACCCGACGCCCACGACGAGTACATGCGCAGTTTTTCCCGGGAAAACATTCAATCCCTGGTAGCCCGGAAAGTGAAGGACTTCGGCGGCGATTTTCTGCGCCGGTTCGGCCAGGAGTACCGCTGGGTCAATGTACGCATCCTCTTCGACGACTCCCTGGCCCCCGGCGAGGCCGTCCTCTCCTTCCGGGAAGTGGACCAGGAAAAGCAGGGCCAGCTGCGGGAGCGGCAGCTACTGGAGGACGCGCTGGATGTGGCCCGGAAGAACGAACAGGCCAAGCAGACCTTCTTCAGCAGCATGTCCCACGACATGCGCACCCCCCTCAACGCCATCATCGGCCTGTCCGCCCTGGCCCAGGAGCACACCGGCGAGCCGGAAGCGATGGCGGACTATCTGAACAAAATTCAGTACTCCAGCCGCCAGCTTCTGGGACTCATCAACGATATTCTGGACATGTCCCGTCTGGAGCAGGGCAAGGTGATGGTCACCAGCGAGCCCTTTGACCTCCAGACCTGCGTGGAGCAGTGTCTGGAGCCCTTCCGCCTCCAGGCCGGGAGTGAGGGAAAGAGTTTTACCGCCCACCTGGACCTCCCGGACCGCCAGGTGCTGGGCGACCCCTTCCGCATGGCGCAGGTGCTTAACAACCTGCTCTCCAACGCCATGAAATTTACCGCAGCCGGGGACGCCGTCTCCCTGTCGGTGGTCCAGCTGGACCGGCGGGACTTCTCGCAGTACAAATTTGTGGTCTCCGACACCGGCGTGGGCATGTCTTCCGAGTTTCTGCCCCATCTCTTCGAGCCCTATGCCCGGGAAATGCGCTTTGGCGTCCACCGCACGGTGGGCACCGGTCTGGGGATGTCCATCACCAAGAACCTCATCACCCAGATGAACGGTGAGATCCATGTGGAAAGCCATCCTGAGGAGGGCACCACGTTTACCATTGTCCTGCCGTTTGCCGTGGTCCACGCCTCGCCGGAGGATACCCAAGCTGCGGAGCATTCCTCTTCGCTTCCCTTTTCTCTGGAGGGACGTCAGGTTCTGTTGGCCGAGGACAATCCCGTCAATATGGAAATCGCCGCCGAACTGCTGGCCATGCACGGCATTCAGGTCACCCAGGCCTGGAACGGCCGGGAGGCGGTGGAGCGGTTTTCCGCCTCTCCCCCCGGCTTTTTCGACGCGGTGCTCCTGGACATGCAGATGCCCGAGATGGGCGGGTGCGAGGCCGCCCGCCACATCCGCGCGCTCCCCCGCGCCGACGCGAAACGCGTTCCCATCGTAGCCGTGACGGCCAACGCCTTTGCCGAGGATGTGGCGGCCACCGCCGCCGCCGGCATGAACGCACATGTCTCCAAACCCATCGACATCGCGCTGCTCTCCCAGACATTGGAGCGGCTGATTCAGAACCGGGACGCCCCGGAAGAAAGGGGAACGAGAGAATGAGACATCCCATGCGCTTCCTATGGACCAGCCTGATCTGCATCGCTCTGCTGTGCGTGGGGGTATTTACCTGGCTCACGCTGTTCATGGTCCGGGAGAGCGACCACACCATCACCCGGGTGGCCAATCTCTATATGGAGGAAATCAATGCCCAGCTCCAGCGGCATTTCGACTCCCTGGTGGAACTGCGCTTTTTGCAGGTGGAGGGGATTGTTCAGGTCATCCCGCCCCAGTCGGTGGAGGTCATTGACGACAACATCGCCGCCGCCCTGGCCGAGAGCGCCCGCTCCCGGGAGTTCGTCTACCTCTCGCTCTGCAACACAGAGGGGGAGACCGACGTATTTCTGGGAGAGGAGACGGAGATCTTTCATCTGGACTCCTTTCTCGCCTCCATGAACAACGCCGAGCAGAAGGTCACCCTGGGCCGGACCGCCTCGGGCGAGTTGCTGCTCATCTACGGCGTGTCGGTGGGCTACCCGGTCTCTCAGGGCTACCCCATGCGGGATGGAAGCCGGTGTACCGCCATGCTGGTCGGCCTTCCCATCAGCTATCTCAACCGGGCGCTGGCTCTGGGCGTCAACGACGATCTGGTTTTTTCCCATATCATTCAGGCCGACGGCACCTTTGTTCTCCGCAACGCCGACTCCACGGGGGACAATTACTTCGACTGGCTTCTGGACAACGCCACGTTTGAGGACGGAGCGCCCCAGGAGCAGATTTCCGCCATGAAACAGGCCATGGCGGAACAGTCCCCCTTCACGATGGTCGTCTCCGTGGCCGGAGAGCGGCGCCACCTCTACTGCTCCCCCCTGTCCAGCTCCGAGTGGTTCCTGGTCACCGTCATGCCCCACGGGGCCATGGACGAGGCGGTAACCGAACTGGGCAACCGCCGCACCGCCTATACCCTGGGCGGCTGCGGACTGCTGCTCTTGGCGGTGCTGGTGGTGTTTGCGCTCTACTTCCGCATGTCCCGGCGGCAGTTCGACGCGGTGGAGCAGGCCAAGCGGGAGGCCGAGCGGGCCAACCAGGCCAAGAGCGAGTTCCTCTCCAATATGAGCCATGATATCCGCACCCCCATGAACGCCATCGTGGGTATGACCGCCATCGCCTCAGCCAACCTGGATCACCCGGATCAGGTGCGGGACTGTCTGAAAAAAATTACTCTGTCCAGCCGGCACCTGCTGGGCCTGATCAACGACGTGCTGGATATGTCCAAGATCGAGAGCGGGAAACTCTCTCTGAATATCGCCCCCCTCTCCCTGCGGGAGGCCATGGACAGCATTGTCAGCATCATTCAGCCCCAGATCAAGACCCGCAAGCAGGTCTTTGACGTTTTTATCCGGGATATCCAGGCCGAGCAGATCTGCTGCGACGGGGTGCGGCTGAATCAGGTACTTCTGAATCTGCTCTCCAACGCCCTGAAATTCACCCCGGAGGGGGGCTCCATTTTCGTCACCGTCTCCCAGGAGGACTCCCCCAAGGGGCCCGGCTGGGTGCGCACCCACTTCCGGGTGCGGGATACGGGCATCGGCATGTCCCCCGAGTTCCAGAAAAAAATCTTCGACTCGTTCGAGCGGGAGGACAGCGCCCGGGTCCAGAAAATTGAGGGAACCGGCCTGGGAATGGCCATCACCAAGTACATCGTGGACGAGATGGGCGGCTCCATCTCCGTCCAAAGCCAGCCCGAGCAGGGCAGTGAGTTCCACGTGACCTTGGATCTGGAGCGGGCGCCCGCCCCGGAGGAGCCCATGGTCCTCCCCGCCTGGGATGTGCTGGTTGTGGACGACGATCTGACGCTCTGTCAGAGCGCTGTGGACGCTCTGGAGGCGCTCGGCGTCCACGCCGAGTACGCCTCGGACGGGCCCTCGGCAGTGGAGAAGGTGGAGGAGCGCCACCGCCAGGGCCGGGACTACCACGTGGTACTGCTGGACTGGAAGATGCCCGGCATGGACGGCATTCAGACCGCCCAGGCCATCCGCCGCAGCGAGGGACACGACATGCCCATCCTCCTGATGTCCGCCTACGACTGGAGCGATATCGAGTCCGAGGCCCGCACCGCAGGAGTGAGCGGCTTCCTCTCCAAGCCTCTGTTCCAGTCCACGCTGTACTACGGCCTCTCCCGCTTCGCCGGGGAGGAGTCCGGGAAGAGCGAGCCCCAGGAAGGTCCCCCCGACTACACCGGGCGGCGCATCCTTCTGGCCGAGGACAACGACCTGAACTGGGAGATCGCCAGCGAGCTGCTCTCCTCCTGCGGTTTTGTGCTGGACCGGGCGGAAAACGGAACGCTCTGTCTGGAGCAGTTCCAGAACGCCCCGCCGGGTTATTACGACGTCATTCTCATGGACCTGCGGATGCCCGTCATGGACGGCTATCAGGCCGCCCAGGCCATCCGGGCCCTGGACCGGCCCGACGCCCGGACCATTCCCATCCTGGCCATGACGGCCGACGCCTTCTCCGAGGACATCCAGCGCTGCCTTGACTGTGGAATGAATGCCCATGTGGCCAAACCCATCGACCTGCGGGAACTGCTGCGTCTGCTGCAAAAGTTCCTCACCCCCTCCCCTGCCCAGAGCGGCGGACATTAAACGCTGGGCGGACACCTGTTTTTTCCCAAAAACAGGCGCCCGCCCTTTTTTACCTACAATATAGAATTATTTCGTGTGCGTAATTCATAAAATATTTACACATGCTTTCTTGTGCTTCTCCTAGTATTCCTGTATAATAAAAGAAAATCAGGGCATAGAGAGGAGGAGTACCGCAACCCCAACGCGCCCGAAACCGGTTCGTCCGGGGCGGAAAATCCGCCCTGTACCGCCTCTTTTCGATTCGTACTGGACATTTGGACCAAAAGGGGGTATCTTATATCATATGAATGAAAAACTGAAAGAAAAGGTCAAGGAATCCCTCTCCAGCGTACTGCCCATTACCGTCATTGTTCTGATCCTGAGCGTGGCCCTGGTTCCGCTGGAGATCGGCACCCTGGCCCTTTTCCTGACGGGAGCCGTGCTGCTGATCATCGGCATGGGCTTTTTCCAGCTGGGCGCGGAGGTCGCCATGACCCCTCTGGGGCAGGGCGTCGGCGGACGGCTGGTCAAGAGCAACAGTCTCCCTTTCATTCTGCTCCTGTGCTTCCTGATGGGGGCCATTATCACCATCTCGGAGCCCGATCTTCAGGTTCTGGCCAATCAGGTGGCCGCTATCCCCAATCCGGTGCTCATCTGGACGGTGGCCGTGGGCGTGGGTGTGTTTACCGCGGTGGCTTTCCTGCGTATCTACTTTAAAATCAACCTGGGGCTGCTGCTGACCGGACTGTATATACTGCTCTTTCTGCTCTCGTTCTTTACGCCCTCGGACTTTGTGGCTGTGGCCTTTGACTCCGGCGGCGTCACTACCGGTCCCATGACGGTTCCCTTTATTATGGCCTTGGGCGTGGGCCTCTCGGCCGCCCGGAGCGATAAGGACAGTGCCAACGACAGCTTTGGCCTCGTCGCTCTGTGCAGCGTGGGCCCCATTCTGATGGTTCTCCTGCTGGGCATTTTCTACCATCCGGAGGAGGCGGTATATACCTCCGTGGAGGTCCCGGCCATCGAGACCACCCGGGATGTGGTGCGCCAGTTTGTCCAGGCCATTCCCCAGTATGCGGAAGAGGTGCTGATGAGCATGCTGCCGGTGGCCGGCGTATTCGTCCTCTTCCAGATCCTTACCCGCACGTACCGCAAGCGCCAGGTCCTGCGGATGAGCGTGGGCCTGCTGTACACCTACCTCGGCCTGGTGCTCTTCCTCACCGGCGTGAACGTGGGCTTCGCCCCGGTGGGCAGCCTGCTGGGCGGCGGCCTGGCCGACGGAATGCTCAAATGGATTTTGATCCCCATCGGGATGGTCATCGGCTACTATATCGTCAAGGCCGAGCCCGCGGTCCAGGTCCTCAACGAGCAGGTGGAGGACCTCACCGGCGGCACGGTCTCCCACAAGATGATGAATGCCGCCCTCTCCATCGGCGTGGCCTGTGCGGTGGCCCTGGCCATGGTGCGGGTCATCACGGGTCTGAATATCTACTGGATTCTCATTCCCGGCTATATCCTGGCCCTGATTTTCAGTCGTTTTGTCCCGCCGGTCTTTGTGGGCATCGCCTTCGACTCCGGCGGCGTGGCCAGCGGCCCCATGACCTCCACATTCCTGCTGCCCCTGGCCATGGGGGCCTGTACCGCAGTGGGGGGAAACGTCGTCACCGACGCCTTCGGCGTGGTGGCGCTGGTGGCCCTGGCGCCCCTGATTGCCATCCAGATTATGGGGCTTATCTACGTCCGCAGATCCAAGGCGGTTGTGCAGCCCGCTCAGCCCCTGTCGGATGACATTGTCATTGAATTGGAGGAGGAATAACCTATGCCGGAACTGGAGAAGCTCCCCATCGCACAGCGGGTGCTGATTACCATCACGCAGGAGAAAGACCAGAAGCGGCTGGAGTCGGTGCTGGAATCCCTGCACATCCCCCTGATCTTCCAGGCCCGGGGCCAGGGCACCGCTCCGTCGGAAATGATGGATATCTTCGGACTGGGGGGGACGACCCGGCTGATTACCGCCGGTTTTCTCCCCAAGCTTCTCATCCAGCCCGCATTTGAACAGTTGAGCAGCCAGCTGTTTTTCCGCCATAAGGGGGGCGGCATCGCCATCACCCTCCCGGTCAGCGGCATTCAGAGCCATATCTTAAACATTCTCAACGACGAGGCGCGGGCCGCCCTCACAGATTATCTCAAAGGAGATGAAGCGGAAATGAAGGAGAAGTCGGCTTATTCGCTCATCTGGGTCTCCGTGGCCAGCGGATACAGCGACGACGTGGTGGATACCGCCCGGAAAGCCGGCGCCCGGGGCGGCACGGTGCTCAAGGGTCTGCGCCACCACTCCCAGCGGGCCTGCCAGTCCCTGGGCGTGCCCATCCAGGTGGAGCAGGATTTTGTCATGATCGTCGTTCCCCGGGAAAACAAGGCCGAGATCATGGCCGCCATCAGCGGCGCCTGCGGTCTGAACACCCCCGCCCACGGCATTGTGCTCTCTCTGCCGGTGGACGATGTGCTGGGCCTGGAACACTGAGGCCCCTTGCAAAGCAAAAAAGCAGGACGGGATTTTCCCGTCCTGCTTTTTTGTGCTCGTTGCAGCTTAGATGCGCTCTTTGACCTTGGCGCTCTTGCCCACGCGGTCGCGCAGGTAGTAGAGCTTGGCCCGGCGGACCTTGCCGTGGCGGACCAATTCAATCTTCTCCACCGCAGGAGCGTGAATGGGGAACACCTTCTCCACGCCCACGCCGTAAGAGATGCGGCGCACAGTGATGGTCTCCTCCAGGCCGCCGTGCTTCTTGGCGATCACGGTGCCCTCAAAAACCTGGATACGCTCGCGGCTGCCTTCCTTTACGCGGACATGCACCCGCACGGTGTCGCCGATCTGGGCCACAGGGGGCTCGGCCTTGAGCTGCTTTTCGGTAAACGCCTTCATGAGATCCATGGATGTTTCCTCCTCAGATGATAGGTGTTCGTGCCGTCCGTTCTGCCGCCCCTGGGGCGGCGACAGCAGAGGAGCACCCTTTTTCAGACTGAGGTATTTTATCACATCTTCCAGCCGATTGCAAGCATTTTCTGTCCGGATGCTTCCTCCCGCTCCCCGCGCACTGCCAGGAGCGCCAGCCATCCCCCGGTGAGGAAGAGGGTGGGATTCCCCGTGTGGAGCATCAGGAGAAATCCCGCCGCGCTCAGGAGCACCGACAGTCCCCCGGATATCCCCCGGGCCGTCCCTTCCCACCGGAGCGGGAGCAGTGCGCGCAGGGCCCTTCCTCCGTCCAGCGCCCCCACAGGGAGCAGATTGAAGCACCCCAGGGTCAAATTGAGCCCGGCAAACACGGCGCCCCGCTCCCCCGCCCAGGGCGCCAGCCGGGCCGTCCCCAGGGCCAGAAGCAGATTCACCGCCGGGCCCGCCAGGGCCGTGGTCAGCCGGGGCAGGCGCTCTCCCATCCGGGGGCCGCGTACCCGCAGCTCGGCCCCCGCGCAGGTCAGGCGGACCGTCCCAATGCGTCCGCCCCAGAGCCGGACCGCCAGCACGTGCCCCAGCTCGTGACACAGGCCGGCCGCCGCAGCCATAGGCACCAGGCCGCTCTCATCCATATAGTAAAGGAAGGCCCACAGCAGAAGAAATCCTCCGCTGACCGACCATCTACTGGGTCTCAATATAGTAGACCGGGTTGAGGAGCACCCCGTCTTTTTTGATCTCCAGATGCAGGTGGGGCCCGGTGGCGTTGCCGGTCTCCCCGGCCTCGGCCACCGTCTCCCCCATCGCCACCGTCTCTCCCTGCTGCACGCAGAGCTTGCTGCAATGGGCGTAGAAGCTGGTGACCCCATTTCCGTGGTCCAGCTGCAAATACAGGCCGTACACCGGGCTGTCCCCGATGTAGTCCACCGTTCCGGCGGCGAACGCCCCGATGGGTGTGCCCGTGTTCACCGCCAGGTCCACCCCGTTGTGGAACTTTTCTCCCCCGTCCACCGGGTGCTCCCGCCAGCCGAAGGGAGAGGACACCCAGCCCAGAGCCGGGGTGACGGTCTCCCCCAGCCCCAGGTCATAGCGGTCCATACTGGCATTGGCCGGGAGAGCCGGCCCGTCGTAGTCCACGTGGAGCACCGCCGTATCCACCTGGGCGGGCGGATTCCCGGTAGTCTGGAAGGGGTCGGTCTCCGGCGGGGCCTCCTCCGCCATCCAGCTCCCGTCCAGGAGGGCCAGGGCGCTCTCCGCGCCGCCGGAGGCCAGCTTTCCGGCCAGCGCGCCGCCGGAGACCGGCCCCGGCGCAGGCGGTTCCTCTGCCGCAGCCGGAGCAAAGACCTGAGTCCACAGGGCGCCCAGCGTCTCGCTCACCGGTTCTCCGTCCTGAATGGAGCGGCCCACCCCCGCAAAGACGGCCGCAAAGTCCGTGTCGGCGTGGAGCACCGCCCCCAGGGTCTCCCGCACCTGCTCCAGGCGCTGGGGAAAGACGCCCTTTCCCACCAGCACCACCGCAAACAGGGCCACACATACCGCCAGCTGGGCCAGCCTCCGGCGCTCCCGCGCCCCCAGCGCCACTTTGCCCCGGCCGCGGCGGACACCCGGACGGGACGGTTTGCTCCACCGCTCCTGCCGCCGCCGGCTCCACTCCTGATAGGTCATGCTCTCCATCCGGACGCCCCCTTTCGTACGCCCTTATTCCTATGCGGGCGGGGGGCCGTTTATACCCGGGGCGGCAGGAATGTTCCGTCCACCTCCTCCAGTTTGGCCCGGAAGGAGATGCGCCGCGGGGTGGACATCTCGTCGAACTGCACCACATGGGCGCCCTTGTCCCGGTCCACCTCCACCACGGTGCCCAGGCCAAAGAGCGCGTGCCGCACCCGTGTGCCCGGGGCGAAGCGTCCGGCCGGGCTCTCCTCCTCCAGAGGGCTGGCGTCGATGTAGTCCCGGGCCGCCTGGATGAGGCCCTCCCGGGGCTCCTGGGTAAACGTCAGGCAGTCAGGGCCGATGTCCAGCAAAAACCGGGAGGGATACCGGGGCGCGCCGTCGAAGGCGCGCCCGTCCGCCCCCGAGAGGAAAAGCCGCTTCTCCGCCCGGGTCAGGGCCACGAAGCACAGCCGCCGCTCCTCCTCCATGGCCGGACGGGTGCGCACCTTCCGGGAGGGGAAAATCCCCTCGTTCATGCCGCAGAGAAAGACGTTGGGGAACTCCAGCCCCTTGGCCGCATGAACGGTCATCAGCTTCACCCGGTCCCCCGCCTCTCCGGCGTCCTGATTGGTGAAAAAGGCCACGTGGGCCAGATAGTCCTCCAGCGTGCTCTCCTCGCCGCAGGTGGTCTCGTACTCATAGACCGCCTGCTTCAGCTCGGCCAGATTGTCCAGCCGCTCCTGACTGCCCTCAGTGCGGAGCATCTGCTCATAGCCGCTCTCGTTCAGGAGGGCGGCCAGCACTTCCGAGACCGGCCGCCCGGCATAGGATGCGGAATACGTCTCAATCAGAGAGACAAACCCCCGGGCCCGGGTCCCCTTCAGGAGGGGCTCTTCCAGGTTGTCCAGCAGCGCCTGATAAAGCGAGCACCCCTGCTCCGCCGCGTACGCCCGCAGGAAGGCCATCCGCCGCCGGCCCAGGTTGCGTTTGGGCGTATTGGCCACCCGCAGGAAGGACAGGTCGTCCCGATAGGCGATCATACGCAGATAGGACAGGGCGTCTTTGATCTCCGCACGGTCAAAAAACTGCACGCCGCTGTAGATGGTATAGGGGATCTTCGCCCGGAGAAAGACCTCCTCCACCGTGCGGGTGACGTAGTGGGCCCGGTAGAGCACCGCCATCGCCCCGTAGGCCTCCCCTTCCTCGTGGAGGGCCTGGACCCGGCCGGCCAGCCACCGGGCCTCCGCCTCCGGGTCCTCCGCCCAGTGGCAGAGCACCGGGGCCCCATGCGCCAGAACGGGCCGGAGGTCCTTTTTCATGCGCTGCTGATTTTGGGCGATGAGGGTGTTGGCCGCCGCCAGAATCTCCGGCGTGGAGCGGTAATTTTCCATCATCAGAATGGTTCGGGTCCCCGGAAAGGCCCGGTCAAAGTGCAGCAGGTATTTTACGTCCGCCCCCCGCCAGGTGTAGATGGTCTGATCCGGGTCCCCCACGATGAAGAGGTTCTTGTGGTAGGCGCACAGCACCTCCATGAGCTGGTACTGAAGGCCGTCGATGTCCTGAAACTCGTCGATCATGATGTACTCCAGCCGCTGCTGCCATTTGAGGCGGATGTCCTCCCGCTGCTGGAAAATGTAGAGACATACCTTGATGAGGTCGTTATAATCCAGGCCGAAGCACTTCTTCTCCTGATAGAGATAGCCGTAGAAGATCACATCCCGGGCCTCCACGGCGTCCAGATACTTCCGGTGCAGGGTCTCCAGCGGCATTTGAATCAGATCCAGATAGTACTCCGGGTCCTGGAAGAGCTTGCGGATCTCGATCATGTCCCGGGCCTTCCGGAATGTCATGTCCCGGAGGGTCAGCCCCCGCTCCTCATAGATGATCTGGAGCATGGCGTCGATGTCGGAGTTGTCCAGCACCAGAAAGCTCTTGGGATACTGCACCGCATGGCTGTCCTCCTGGAGCACGGAGACGCAGAAGCCGTGAAACGTGTTGATATACCCCGTGTCGTCGTCTCCGGTCAGGTTATGAATGCGCGTGCGCATCTCGGCGGCCGATTTGTTGGTGAAGGTCACGCAGAGGATGTTCCCCGGCAGGATGCCCAATTCGTTGACCAGATAGGCAAAGCGATGGGTGAGCGCCCGGGTTTTGCCCGAGCCTGCCCCTGCGATGACCCGGATAAACCCCTCGGTAGAGGTAACCGCCTCCCGCTGGGCACGGTTGAGTGTTTGGAGCAGATCCGCCATAGTGCCGCCTCCCAACTAGAACTGTTGTTTCTCCATTATAGCAGGGAATGCTCGGAAACTCAACGGAAACATGAGCCCGCGGCCTGGGCCGCGGGCTCGGTTGTTCAGTCTTTTTGGATGTCCACCGCCACCGGGGCCGGGTCCACTTCCGTCAGGTCTCCAGTATAAGTGACGGTCACCTGATCGCCCTCTTCCAGGCCCGTCAGGTCCAGGCCCTCTCCAAAGTCAAAGATCCGGTATTCCTCTCCCTTGTCCTCCAGAAGAATCAGATAGTCCCCCAGCTGGTTGATTGTGCCGTGAATGCTCTGCTGGGCGGTCTGCGTCTCCTCCGCGGGGGAAGGGGTAGCGGCGCTCTTTCCGCCTCCGCAGGCCGTCAGAGCCATCAGCAGGGCCGCGCCCAGAATCCATACTCGAAATTTCATACAAATCTCACCTTTTCCTCATTAAAATGGCGTGCGCCGCCCGTTTGTGGGCGCGTCGGGCCGTCCGGTCTCCTTTCGCACAATAGGACGGCCCGCACACCGGAAAAGGTTGTGTCTTTTTCCTTTCGTTTTTCTTAACTTTGGTTTATTTCTGTTGGAGGGACGGGCGGTGATTGCTTTCTGAACTTCTTCTGCCGGCGCGCCGCCTCTTCAGTCCTCGTCCCCGGCCTTGAAGTTGTAGATGGGACGGATGATCTTTACAACATCCGCTGTGGGGCCGATGTTGTCCAGAATGTCCTGTATTCCCTTGTAGGCCATGGGGCACTCGTCCAGAGTGGCACGGCTTACCGAGGTGGTGTAGACCTCCGCCATCTGCTTTTTGAACTCGGACACCGTAAAGGATTGCTTGGCCTCCGCCCGGCTCATAAGGCGGCCAGCGCCGTGGGGGGCGGAGCAGTTCCAGTCCTCGTTGCCCTTGCCCACACAGAGCAGGCTCCCGTCCCGCATGTTGATGGGGATAAGCAGCTGTTCCCCAGCTTGGGCGGACACGGCCCCTTTCCGCAGAATCATGGCATCGGTGTCGATATAATTGTGGATGGTGGTGAACTGCTCCTCCACATGGAGCTTCATGCCCTTGACAATCTCGTCCACCATGGCCTGCCGGTTGAGCATGGCAAAGTGCTGGACGATCTTCATGTCGTGGATATACTGCTCAAACAGTTCCCCGGACACATAGGCCAGGGCTTTTGGGATACTCGTCTGCTTGAGGTTTTTCCGCTTCTTGAGTTCCTTCTGGATCTCCTTCTCCCGGCCCTCCGCTTTCATCTGGGCAATCAGTGCCTCGATGGAGGCGTCGTCGGTGCGGTTGAGGACCTTGTACCCCGCCTCCTGGTAGTAGCCGGCCACCTCTACTCCCAAGTGGCGGCTGCCGGAGTGGACCACCAGATAGAGGTTCCCCTCGTCGTCCCTGTCCACTTCGATGAAGTGGTTGCCGCCGCCCAGGGTGCCGATGCTCTTTTCGGCACGGAGCAGGTCCACATGCTTTGCGCAGCACAGCTCGTTCAGGTCGATCTGGCTGAGGTAGCGGTGGGCCCTGTCCCGGATGGAGAAGCCGGAGGGAATCTTCTCATAGATCAGCTTGTCCAGCTTTTGAAGCTCGATGCGCCCCTCCCGGATGCGGGTGGTCTCCATGCCGCAGCCGATGTCTACCCCCACCAGATTGGGTACCACCTTGTCGGTGATGGTCATGGTGGTGCCGATGGTACAGCCCTTACCAGCATGGATGTCCGGCATCAGCCGAATGCGGCTGCCCGCTGTAAACTCCTGGTTGCACAGCTCCTGCACCTGGGCAATGGAGGCCGTGTCCACCACATCGGTGAAGATCTTGGCCTCGTTGTATTTTCCTCGAATCTCGATCATAAAGGTCCTTTCTGTATTTCTGGGGCCTCGCGCCGTCAGGTCATCTCATACAGCAGGGCGCCGCCTCGCCCGGTTGCCCATCAATCCCACCAGAAGTACCAGACGGTGGACTGACGCAGCACATCGGCCAGCGCGCCCACAGTGGCGTCCTCCGGCCCCTGGTCGATGACATCGGGGCAGAAGCCGTACAGCTCCGCCGCCGCGTCCATAGCCTTCTCCCCGGGGACAGGGGCCGGAAGCAGAAACTCCAGCTCGTCGTGGCTCATGGCGGCGGGCGCCGCGCCGTACTGCTCAAACCAGTATTTCGCAACTGCCATTAACTCCGGCGTGTTAGGACATTCATTCCAGCCGCCAAAGGGCAGATAGGCAAAAATCTCCCAAGGGTTTTTCACGGGAATCTTGGCCAGAATGAGGGGATAGGTCATATGGGTATCAGAATTCCAGTAGCTTGAAAAACGACGGTTCTCATATCCGCCCTCCATCTCGCCCAGTACTTCCTCCTCCCAGTCCATATCGTCATCCTCGGCTTCTTCCTTGCGCTGCCCAACCATTCCCTCCAGAACTGCCTTCCCGTCCTGGAGGGGGGCGGCAAGCATTTTCTTCCGGTATTCGGCAACTTTGTCCGGGTCGAAAGCATAGCCGTCCCCGCCATCGCTGTCCGGGTCGGAATTTAGAATCAGGCACTCCCACAGGGTTTCGTCATCCGCTCGCAACAATACCGGCACAAATCCCTCTTTCACGCCATCCCGTTTGGCATAGCTGTAAGCCGCCGTGATGGGGTCGTCGTCCGTCATCGAGGGGAAATAGGTGCATCCACAGTTCAGATATTCCATCATGGCTTCCGCAAGGTCCGAAGGCTCCAGAGTGGCCTCATCGAAGTCCTGTCCCTGCCAGTTGACGAACCGTTTTTCCATAATTTTTGCCATAGCCTGATAATAATTCTCATCAAAGGGAATAAACAGACAGGCTTCCTCCCGGAACTTGTCAGAGTAATATTGCTCTGAGCCGAAGTATTCCAAGGCATAGTTGTCAATGTCGCTGGGGAAGTACGGGCTGTCCGCCTCCCCATAGTAGTATCCGGCAAAGGCTGCGCCCTCCTCGTCAAACAAGGCGGAAAACAGCTGCCCGCCCAGAGAATCCCGGATGAAAGGGCGCAGGTCCGTTCCAGATGGATCGGCGCGGAATTCCTCCACCATGTCCCAGCATCGCTCCAGGAACTCCAAGCTCATCAGGTCCTGCTCCATACACCAGCGGAGATAAATTGCCATGTGGTTATAGGCGCTGATCTCGTCTACAGGCAGACATTTTCTCCGGATCCTTTCCAGATGCTGCCTTGCGTCATCCAGGACCCAGTTGCTGTCCGTCTCCGCCTCATCTTCTTCCCAATCCTCCAGGTCCGTCACGTCCGGCCGCTTCGGATCCACCACAAAGCCGACCGTCTCCAGTCTTTCCAGCAGTACCCCGGCACTGCTGGAAAGTTTGTACTCCATCTCGTCCCGGTAGAGGGGAATCACCTGATAGAAGTTGACCTCCTCGCCGCTGGGCAAAGTACAGACCTCGCCGCCCTCCTCCGTGCCCTGGGGTCCGGTCAAAATGGCGGCACAGAGCGTCGTGTTCTCCGCAAACGGCGATTGCTTGTCCATCGTGTGCCCCCACCCCATCCAGGTATCATTGGAAATGGGCAGGCGGGCCAACACCTTCAAGAGGCCAATCGGCCAGTACCACCGCTCCTCCTTCATGGATTCCCCATCCAGTTTCCAATCCGGCGGCAGAGCGATGGCCAGCTCCGCCCGCTCCAGCTTGTATTCCGCCAGCTCCTCCGGCACATTCATCCGGTGAGCGCCCATGCCCATCGTCACCAGGGTATAGTAGTCCCGCTCCTCCGAGGGCGGAACCACGCAGATGTCCACATGGATGTCCGGGGAAACCAGCTCATGGAACACATTCTCGAAATCACCAAAGGTGTTTTTGATGTGCTGCTCGACCGCAGACATCTCTTCCTCGGTATAAAGCTCCGGTTCACCCTTTTCCGCCGAGGACCACATGACGTCGGCCTTTGTCCCGTCCGGATTCAGGAAAATCTGAAAATACTGGTCGTCTCCCGGCTGCTGATAGACAAGACCGATGCGACGGGTCTGGTCCACGAGCACTGCCGTCAGTATGCCCTCCGCTTCCCCTTCGGGAGTGTGGCTCAGCCATTCCCCGCTGTCCAGCCGCTCCTTGAGCCGCCGCAGCCAGTCCGTTCCCATCTTGGAGAGTCCGGCTTCGTTCATACGGAAGGAGAGTTCCACAAGATGTTTCTTCACCGGGTATTGGAATTCACAGCAGGGAGCATTTTTCTCATAGCCATACCGTTCCGGGCAGAACAGCTCATAAAACTCGGCAAGTCCCGCTTCGTCCGCTCGAATACAGGCCAGGGCGCGCTGTTTATCATCCACATCCGGGCCCAGCCCCTGCTGGAGCATTTGGTCGGCGTTGGGATCAATCCAGTGATACTCCATCTGCTCCAGGGTGGCTCCGGCTTTGATCTCCTCCTGCAGGGTCCGAAATTCATAATCCCCCGGCTCCAGCTTTAATCCCTGTTTGACGG
>DWYC01000086.1 GCA_019118925.1 Candidatus Flavonifractor intestinipullorum
TGCGGTGGCGAGCTCCACCAGGTCGGTGAGGTCCACCACGCCGTCGGCGTTCACGTCCGCCTTCCGGGCCTCGTCCCAGTTCGCGTCGCCCTCGGCCGCGCGGTAGTAGCCCTGCGCCGCGGTGATGTCCGCCTGGTCGAAGTCCCCGTCCCCGTCGATGTCGTAGGGGTCCTTGGCCGACACGCTGGTGCTGGCCGTAGCGCCCGTCACATCGGCATAGTAGAGGTCGTTGTCCCCCGCGTAGGTGAAGATCGCCTGCTCCACAGTGACCTCGATGTTGCCCTCCTGCCCGGCGGAGGAGCGGATCACGTAGGTGAATAGGTCCGTCAGCTCACCGGTCAGGGCGGCCTCCTCCAGGGCGGTCAGCTCGTCCATGCCGTAGGCCAGGACCACTTTCACCCGGCGGGAGCCGTCGGCCTGCTCCTCTTCGTCCAGGACGTACTTGGAGAAGCCCTCGCCCGTCTCAAAGGCGCCGCCGGTGAAGAGACCGGCCGGATCGCCCTTGATGTTGAAGACCACGGTCACATTGCCCAGGTTCTCCTTCTCGCCGGAGAAGGAGAAGGTGTAGGGCACCCGCTGGTCCTGGCCGGCGGTAGCGGCGGCCGAGACGTCCACACTCAGGTTCTTCTCGCCGGGGTCCACAGGCTGCTCGCCGGAGGGATCAAAGTCGAACTGATCGAACTTGCAGATGGTGCCCTCGGACTCGGAGCGGAACACGAAGAACACACCCCGGACGCCGGAGACCGCCTCGTCCATGCTGGCCGTCAGCTGCTTCCACTCGACGCCGTCGGCGTTTGTGGCCGCGACCTCGGCCGCCTCCACCGCCGCATTGCTCAGGTCGATGGTGCCGATCTTGGTGCCGCCCGCTTCCTCAGAAGCCGCATCCAGATAGACGTCCACGCTGCCGTCCACGTAACCCTCTTCCTTGTTCACCAGGATGCTCAGGTCCACATTGGCAGCCTCGTCGCCGAAGTCCAGATACTTAAAGCCGACCTCGCCGCCGTCGGTGATGCCGACGATGGGGCTCATGTGCTCGCCATAGGCGGGGTCGTTGTACACGGTGTTCCAGTAGGTCTCGGAGTCCACCGCGTTCCGCATGGGAGTCTCAATGTACATCTCCTGCGCGCCCACCTCGGAGAAGATGGAGGGCCACAGGTGGCAGGCGATGTAGGCGGGCCAAGCCTGATAGCCGTCGATGCTGTCGTAGATGGAGGAGGTGTACTCGGGGGTCTCGATGACCAGCTTGCCATTCTCGTCGACGGAGATGTCTACCTGGCGGATATAGCCCTGACGGCCCGCGCCGGTGGAGGTGTGCCGGTGATTGGAGACGTACCAGTCGCCGTTGATGTAGGCCAGGCCGCCGTGGTTGTTGCCCCAGCGGAACACGGGATCGGCATGGTCCACGACCTCGCCGGTCTCCAGATCCAGGCGGTAGAAGCCGCCGTTGTCGCCGATGACGCCGCCGTAATGCCAGCCCGTGAAGTCCTTGAGCTCATCGATTTCCATGTCGGGATCGGAGTAGATGTAGACCAGAGGCCACCATCTCTGCTCGCCGTCCACGTCCTTCTCATAGTCGTCCTCGGTCCAGTTGCTCTTATAGCTGTACTGGATCACCCAGTAGCTGTGGCCGTCCACGTCCACGCGGTCGATGGTACTGCCCTCATAGTGCTTGGGGTTGAAGCCGTCGCTGTTGGGCTCGCCATCGGCCATCTGCACATCCACCGTCCACTCGACCTGCGTGCGGTCGTCGGCGTTGACCTTGGCCAGCTGGGCGTGCTTGGTGCCGCCGGTGGAGTCGTCATAGGTGGCCAGGATGGTGCCGTCCTCGGCGATGTACAGGGAGGGGTCAAACAGGTTCACGCCGTCCAGACCCACAACGCCGTCGCCCGCTACGAAGGGGATGTCATAGTAGGCGTTGGGCACGCTCCGGCCGTTGACCCACAGGTGGGTGCCCTGCATCTCGGAGTTGCCGAAGAAGGGGAAGGCATACAGGACGGCCTGATCGGTCTGGAGATCATAGTTGAAGTCGCAGGCAAAGAACCGTCCGGTATCTCTCAAAATCGCCTCAAACCGCCAGTCGCTCAGGTCGTACACGGGAGCCGACCAGCAGGTGATGTCGTTGCCGCACCAGCCGGAGAGGCCGGTATCGTGGGAACCCACGGCATAGACGCGCCACTCATCGTCCTCCCGGGACCAGAAGACATGCAGCTCGTTATCGGGCATGAACTCCCAGTTGGGCAGGTAGGGGTTGACGGCATCGCTGTAGTCCAGAGGCTCGCCGGTCTTGGGGTTGACCTCGTAGACCATGGGGTCGGTCTCGTAGGAGTACTCCGCGCCGCACTCGCTGCACGCATAGTGCCGGTAGCCGCCGGCGGTGTCGGTGGCCTCATAGCTGTCGTCCTGAAGGACATAAGAAGTTGTGTGCTCACAGGCGCGGTAGGCGAACGCCTCGCCCGGCTCGCCCTCCGCCGCAAACGCCGCCGTAGGCAGCAGGGAGAGCAGCATCATGCCCGCCACAAGTAGAGAAATGCTCTTTTTCAATTGCTTTGCCATTTGGAACCTCCTTTACGTTCTCTTGCGTCCACTGGTCTGTTTCCTTCCGGGTCTTCCTTCACCTCCATATATTTGATAATTTTTCCATTCTCCAGAGCAGAAGCCGCTCTGAAGTTTGGTATTTAGAGGGGTTTCTTCTCTGCATGACAGAGAAGAAAGGCAGGTACCTGCCTTTTCAAAATTTTATAATAAAACCATTTTGAAATCTTCTTTTCTTATTGTTTATTACTTTACTCTAATTTGAGTATATTGTCAATAGATACATTGATATTTCACGTTTTATACAAAACCAAGTCTCTGTTTTTCATTTATTAACATATCTTAATTTATTTAAGATTCATGTACGCACCTTCCTGCCATGCGCCGGCGTTCCCTCCGGTTAGCCGGTTGAGCAGCTCCAGACTCTGCCGCTGGGTAAAACAGGTCTGGGCCGCCCGGCGGCCGGGGGCCGGGCCCGTCCAGTCTCCGTCCATCCCCTGCCGCCGGTACTCCCGGGGCGTGCAGCCGTACCGGGCGGCAAAGGCCCGGTTGAGATATTTTACATCGGAAAATCCGCTCTCGACGCTCACATCCAGCAGAGTGTATCCGGGGTTGAGCAGCAGCTGCCGGGCCTTTTCACAGCGCAGCCCCGCCAGATACTCCTGAAAGGTCACGTGGAGGTTCTCTTTAAAAAAGTGGGAGAGATAGGATACCGTCAGCCCCTCCCGCTCCGCCAGCTCGGAGAGGAGAAGCTTCTGCTGGCAGTGCGTCTCCAGATAGTGCAGCAGCCGCCGCACCCGCTGGTCCCGGACCTCCTGCCGTCCGGTGCGGGCGCCGTTCTCCCGCGGGATATAGCGCGTCAGGCTGTAGAGCAGCCAGTTGAGCTGGGCCATACACCGGAAGGCAAAGCCGTCCTCCCGCTCCCAGTAGGCCCGGGCCAGGTCCAGCGCCCGGCTCCGGACGGCCTGCATCTCCTCCTCCGGGAGGCACTGCCGCCCGCTTCGGAAGGCAAAATCCAGCCCCTCCGCCGGACAGGCGTTCCGGCACAGGCCGGGCTGCACCTGAATCGTGAGAAAGAGGGCGCTCTCCCCCACCGCCCGGATTTCATGGGGCAGGCAGGGGCGCAAGAGCGCAAAATCATCCGGTTCCAGCGGCAGAGATTGCCCCTGGGCCTTGATCTCCGCCCGGCCCTCCAACAATAGGCAGCACTCCAGATCGCTGTGGGCATGGGGCTCCCGGTAGCGCAAATCGACGAAAAACACCTGAAGGCCCGGTAAATTTTTGTGGGTAACGATCTCAAACTCATCGTTCATTTCCAATTTCTCCCTATCCGCTGTTGTCTTTCTCTATTTTACCGCCTCTTCCCCAAAAACGCAAACTTGTCGTTTTTCCGGCGCAAATTTGTAATCCTCTCCGCCCCCGGCCCATGGTACAATGCTCTTACCGGCGCACCGGCCCCCCTGGGCGGGCCGAATTCCATGCGCATAGGACAGGAGGATTTCTATGAGCAGCTTTCGTTTTTCGGTAGGTCCCTGGAACGTCCACGAGGGCGCGGACTCCTACGGTCCGGCCACCCGCAAGACCATCCCCCTGGAGGAGAAACTGAAGCGGTTTGCGGAAATCGGCTTCTCCGCCGTGCAGTTCCACGACGACGACGCCGTGCCCAACATCAACGATTACACGGAGGACGAGATCAAGGAAAAGGCCCGGGAGCTGAAAAAGACCCTGGACAAGTACAACCTGAAGGCCGAGTTTGTGGCTCCCCGGCTGTGGATGGACCCCCACACCGCCGACGGCGGCTTTATGAGCACCTCGAAGGAGGACCGGGAGTACGCCATGTGGCGGGCCTACCGCTCCATCGACATCGCCAATGAGCTGGGCACCGACCTGGTGGTGCTGTGGCTGGCCCGGGAGGGCACGGTCTGCGCCGAGAGCAAATCTCCCGTGTGGGCGACCAAGATGCTCATCGAGGCCATCAACCGGATGCTGGAGTACGACCCCAAGGTCCGCATCTGCATCGAGCCCAAGCCCAACGAGCCCATCGACCGGAGCATCTGCGGCACCATGGGCCACGTGATGGCCATCTCCGCCGCCACCATCGACCCCAGCCGGGTGGGCGGCAACCTGGAGAGCGCCCACGCCATCCTGGCCGGTCTGGACCCGGCCAACGAGATCGGCTTCGCCATGGCCATGGGCAAGCTGATGACCGTCCACCTCAACGACCAGAACGGCATTCGCTATGACCAGGACAAGTCCTTCGGCGTGGAGAACCTGCGCGCCGCTTTCAATCAGGTGAAGGTCCTCAAGGAGAACCACTACGGCGAGCACGGGGAGTACGTGGGCCTGGATGTGAAGGCCATGCGCACCACCCGGGACGGGGACAGCTACAAGCATCTGGAAAACAGTCTGGCCGTGTTCCGCGCCCTGGAGGAGAAGGTCGACCGCTACGACTACGCCTTCCAGCAGAAATGTGTGGAAAACCGGGACTTTGAAGCCCTGGAGATGTACGTCATGAACCTGCTCATGGGCCTGGTCTAATCCCCCGCAGGGCAATTCTACATTTATTATAAAGGAGGAGGCTCCTATGGACAGACCCATTGCCGTGGCGGCGGGACACATCTGTCTGGATGTCACGCCCGTCTTTCCGCCTGAGGCGGCCGGGCGGGCCGGGACCTGGCTCCAGCCCGGCAGTCTGACCCAGGTGGGCCGGGCCGAGCTGCATACCGGCGGCGCGGTGGCCAACACGGGGTTGGCCATGCGGCGCTTTGGGGTGGAGGTGCGCCTGCTGGGCAAGGTAGGCCGGGACCCCTTCGGGGCGCTGGTGCGCCGGATGCTGGAGGAGGACGGCGGCGCCCAGGGTCTGGTGGAGGACCCGGAGTCGGACACCTCCTACAGCGTGGTGCTCTCCCCGCCGGGGATGGACCGGATCTTTTTGCATAACCCCGGGGCCAACGCCACCTTCGGCCCGGACGACATCGCCCCGGAGACCCTGGAGGGGGCCTGCTGGTTCCACTTCGGCTATCCGCCCCTGATGGAGCGCCTGTACCGGAACGCAGGGCAGGGGCTGGAGGCCGTGCTGCGCAAGGCCAGGGAGGCCGGACTTGCCGTCTCCCTGGATCTGGCGGCGGTGGACCCCACGTCGGAGGCCGGAAAAGAGGACTGGCGGACCATTCTGGGCCGGGTTCTGCCGCTGGTGGATGTTTTCGTCCCCAGCTGGGAGGAGCTCTGCTTTATGATTGACCGCCCCCGGTATGAGGAGGTCCTCCGCCGGGCCGGCGGCGGGGAGGCGACGGCCGTTCTCTCCCTGTCCCGGGATGTGGAACCCCTGGCGGAGGAGGCCGTGAAGCTGGGGGCCAAAAACCTGCTCCTCAAGTGCGGGGCGGCGGGCTTTTACTACCGTACCGGCGGGGCGGACGCCCTCTCGGGTATGGCGGAGGCCCTGGGCCGGGATATGACCCCCTGGGTCAACCTGCGGGGCTTTCAGCGCAGCTACCGCCCGGCCCGGGTCCTCTCGGGCACCGGCGCGGGGGACTCCACCATCGCCGCCTTTCTGGCGGCGCTGCTGCGGGGCTGGCCGCCGGAGGACTGCCTCCGGCTCGCCGCGGCCACCGGGGCCAGCTGTGTGGAGGCCTACGATGCCCTGGGGGGCCTGCTCCCCCTGGAAGAGCAGGAAAAACGCATCCGCGCCGGGCTGGAGACTCAGGATCTCCTGCGGCCCTAGGCGGAAAACAAGAAAGGCGGAAGAACCATGCTGGTCAATTTAAACGATGTCTTGACCCCGGCCGGCGGCTACGCCGTGGGCCTGTTCAACACGGTCAATCTGGAGATGGCCCGGGGCGTCCTGGCCGCGGCGGAGGAGCAGAACGCGCCGGTGATCATCGGCACGGCGGAAGTCCTGCTGCCCTATGGGCCTCTGGAGGAGCTCTCCTGGCTGCTGCTGCCCATGGCCCGGCGGGCCAAGGTGCCGGTGGTGGTCCATCTGGACCACGGCCTCCACTACGAGACCTGCCGCCGGGCGCTGGAGCTGGGTTTCACCTCGGTGATGTACGACTGCTCCACCGACCCCTATGAGGAGAATGTCCGCAAGGTGCGGGAGATGGTGGAGCTGGCCCACTCCTACGGCGCCACGGTGGAGGCCGAGCTGGGCCACGTGGGGGATAACCCGGCGGAGGGCTCCGCCCCTGTGTCGCCGGAGGCCTGCTATACCTCTCCGGAGGAGGCCCGGGACTTTGTGGAAAAGACGGGAGTGGACGCTCTGGCCGTGGCGGTGGGCACCGCCCACGGGGCCTACCGCTTCCCCCCCAAGCTGGACTTTGACCGCATCAGCCGCATTGCCCAGGCGGTGCACGTCCCCCTGGTGCTCCACGGCGGGTCGGGTCTGAGCGACGACGACTTCCGGGAGGCCATCCGCCGGGGCATCGCCAAGGTGAACATCTTCACCGACATCAATGTGGCCGGCGCCCAGGCCGCCCGGCAGAATGACCGCTCCGGCTGCGGCCTCACCGACCTGATCCCCGGGGAGGTGGAGGCCATGAAGGAGGCGGTGCTCACCAAGCTGCGCCTCTTTCAGGCTCCGTAACCCAGCGATACCCTCAAAAAGCCCCGCCCCCCGGATGGACCCGGGGGGCGGGGCTGCTCGATTGCTTATATTTCAGAAGGGACGCCCGCCCGGGCCCGGTCCTGCCGGGCCTTGGCTTCCTCCAAATCCTCAAAATCGCCAAGGTCCTGCAGCCGAAGGTGGGAGGCGTCCACCCCCTCCCCCGGGCGCTCCGCCTGAGCGGCCAGGGTGGCGGGATAAGCGCCGTTTTGTTGTCCCCGGGCGCTCTCCGCCCGCAGGCGGCAGACCTCCAGCAGGGTATCCACCGCCAGCAGGTGGTCTTCGTAGGAACAGAACGCGGTGGGGTCGGCCTTCACATAGGGGTCAATGAGCGCCTGGGTCCGGCGGATCACCGCCTCGTACCGCCCGCTCTCAAAATATTCCGTGAGCAGCTGGTCAAAATAGTCCTGATACTGAGCAAAATAGCGCTCATTCTTCATGAGATTGTGGTAGAGGGGGCGGTTTTGTATGATCTCTCCCCGGGCGGGGGTGTAGATGGGCCAGTTGAGGAGCACATTGGGGTCCCGGATGGGGTCCGTCATGCCCAGGGCATAGGTGCCGAAGGACAGATTGTAGTCCCAGGGGAGTATGGAGAGCACCCCGTCCTCCTCATAGAGAATGTAGTTGTGGCCCGTGTGGCCCAGATAGCTGTCCCAGTTCATGACGAACACCTGTACCGTAAAATACCGCAGCACCTCGTCCACATTCACCGCCGTCTCCAGCGCCTCCCCGGTCGAGAGCACCCGCAGGGCCTCAATCAGCCGCTCCTGATCCCCGGCATCTACGCTGCATTTGGCGTTTTGAAAAATGTTGGGATAGCTCTCCGGGTCGCCGTCCACATACCGCAGGGCCACGTCGGCGTTTTCGGCGTTCAGCGAGGTGTAATCCGGCTTGTAGAGCGCGCCGTGATCCGCGCCGAAGTTCCGCCGGGCGAAGGCCTCCTCCGGTTCCTCGACGGCCAGAAACAGCCCCCAGGGCTGGCCGTTCACCGTCACCCACACGAAGCTCCGCAGGGGGGCCGGCACCTGCATATGCTCCATCATGTCGTAGACCAGGAAGGTTTTCAGATAGCTGTTATCCTGAAACGAGGCGTCCAGGGAGAATTTGTCCAGGCCGTGGTAATTCCCCCCGTCCACATAGTGGTCGAACTCCAGCTTCAGGCTGTACCGGCACAGGCCGTACTCCTCCGTCAGGCGCAGGGAGTTGTTCCCCTTGGCCCGCAGGCCCACCTGGTAAAAGGTCTCCCCGTCGATGACGGCGGTACAGGGCGTGTACTGCTCTGCCGGGGCCGCGGAGAGGAAGGCCTCCCAGTCCTCCACCTGGAGTTCTATGGTGTGCACCCGTCCGGTGTCGAAGAGGCGGTAGGCATAGCCCGGCGCGGCGCTTCCGGGCGGAATCCCCAAAGCCTCTCCAAAAAAGAACAGTCCCGTCAGGCCCACGGCCAGCGCCATAGCCAGCGCGCAGATGACGTCGATGTACTTGTGGCGGATCATGGCGCTATCCCATGTAGTCCCCGTTGTAGGAGACCAGCACCACATGGCTTACCCCCGCCATGCTCCCCAGCTCGTTGACGAATCCGGCGTCCCCCTCCCGGAGGCGCACCTCGTAGTTGAGCTCAATCCGGTCGGGGCTGACGCTCTTGCTCTTCAGGTTCAGCCGCTTCACCCGGGCCTCCACCAGGGCGCGAACCTGGTCCTCCTCCTCCCGGGCGGCGCAGTGGACCACCAGGATATAGGGGGACTCGCCGCTCTTCCGGCTGGAGAACACCAGCAGCACGACCCCGACAAAGAGGCTCCCCAATACCGCCAGGGGAAGCAGCCCCGCCGCCAGCACGATGCCCGCCGCGATGGCCCAGAAGAGAAAGGCGATGTCCATGGGCTCCTTAATGGCGGTGCGGAACCGGACGATGGACAGGGCGCCCACCATGCCCAGCGAGAGCACCACATTGCTGGTCACCGCCAGAATGAGCAGGGTGGTAATCAGGGTCAGGGCAATCAGCGTCACGCCGAAGCTGGCCGAGTACATGACCCCGCTGTAGCTGCGCTTGTAGACCAGAAAAATGAACAGCCCCAGTAAAAAAGCCAGTGCCAGCGCCAGCGCGGCATCCAGGAGGGAAACGCTGTCCATCCGCTCCAGGAAGCTGGATTTGAACATGTCCTGAAAGGTAATCATGGGCACTCTCTCCCTTTGTCTCTCCCCCGGCCGATCAGTCGAACCGCCGGCACAGGGCGTATTTGGAGCAGGCGCCGGCCTGCCGGTCCGGAACCTGGACGGCCATGCGCACCAGGTCCGGCAAAAACGCGTCGTATTTGACCTCCAGTACGGTGAGCCCCTCCAGGACCGGAATCTGAATGCGCTCCGGGTGGAGAAAATCCAACGGGCTCCGCCCGGCGCGGATCTTCCGGTCCAGTGTGACGCGGACATGGCCCGGGGCGTAGAGGAACGCCTCCCGGTCGTAGCACACCACCGTGCGCGGGGCCAGGCCATGGCCCCGCAGCTTGCTGTACAGCTCGGTCAGGAGGGGCTCCTCCTTTTCCAGCAGGAAGTCGTACTCCCCGGCCAGCAGCCGTCCGGCCTCTTCCGGCGTGAGGCGGGCGCTGCGCTTTCCGCACAGGCCGCCCGCCTTGATCTTCTTCTCCAGGCGCAGAAACGACGTGTCCGTTCCGTAGTAGCGCAGGCGGAACTTTTCCCGGCGGTCCACGCCGTCCAGTTTTTCCCGCAGCGCGGCGTCGTAGGGGGTATCGAAATACAGGCTGGTCACCCGGTACACGCCGTCCGCCCCCGCATAGGGGTCGTGGACGAAGAGCTTCCTCAGCCGCCCGGCCAGCACCAGGTCCTCCGGAAGAGAGATCTGGTGCTTGCGCTCGTGGCGGAGCCGGATGGGTTTAGTCGTCATCGTCGTCCCAGTCGTCATCGTCGTCATCATCGTCGTCGCTGTCGCCGGGATAGTCGGAGCCGGTGGGATCGCCGTACCAGTCATCGTCGTCATCATCATCGTCGTAGTCCGTTACGCCGTCCGCGTTGGGACCGTAGTCCGTGTCGTCGTAGTCCGTCACGCCGTCCGCGTTGGGACCGTAGTCCGTGTCGTCGTAGTCCGTCACGCCGTCCGCGTTGGGACCGTAGTCCGTGTCGTCATAGTCCGTTACCCCGTCCGCGTTGGGACCGTAATCCGTGTCGTCGTAGTCCGTCACACCGTCCGCGTTGGGGCCGTAGTCCGTGTCGTCATAGTCCGTCACCCCGTCCGCGTTGGGACCGTAGTCCGTGTCGTCATAGTCCG
>DWYC01000087.1 GCA_019118925.1 Candidatus Flavonifractor intestinipullorum
TCCGGGCCAACGTTGTATTCGGAGAAAATCAGAGACGGATGGCGATGGGCAGAAGAACCCGCCCCGTGCGGGGGGGCAGGCTGGCGGCCATGCGGCGGCCTCCCGGCGCGGGAAAGACCTCCCCGGTGAGAAGGTCCCGGGCGGGCCAGGGCAGAGAGAGCTCCTGCACTTCGGCGCCGGCGTTGAGCGCGACGAGGACCGTTTCCTTCCCACAGGTGCGCTGGAAGGCCAGCACCGGCCCCTCCGCCTGGAGATAGGTGATCTCCCCCCGGCGCAGGGCGGCGAGCTGGTGGCGGAGATTGCCCAGCGCGCTGAACCAGCGCACCAGGCTCCGATTCTCCCGGCCCCAGGGGTAGGGGCGGCGGTTGAAGGGGTCCTCAAAGCCCTCCATCTCGGCCTCGTCCCCGTAGTAGATGGTGGGGGAACCGGGGAAGCAGAACAGAAGGACCGCCCCCAGCTTCAACAGGTCCAGCCCCCGGCGGCGCTGCTCCTCCGTCATGCGGTACTCCGCCCGCCAGGACTTGGACTGCTCCATACAGGCGGAACCCACCCCCAGCAGCGTCAGGATGCGGGGGGTGTCGTGGGTTCCCAGGGCGTTCATGGCCGAATGGTAGGCGAAGGGGGGGTAGTTGGCCCGCAGGCCCTCCATGGCGTCCATAAAGTGCCGGGCGTCCCCGCCCTGGAGGTAGGCGATGGCGGCGTTGCGGAAGGGGTAGTTCATCAGCCCGTCGCAGTGCCGCCCCAAAATGTGCTTGCGGCGCACGCCGTAGGCGATCTTGTTGGAGCCGTCCTCCCACACCTCGCCGATGACCACACCGTCGGGTTTCGTCTCCCGCACGGCGGCATGGAGGGCGTGGACAAAGGCGTCGGGCAGCTCGTCGGCCACGTCCAGCCGCCAGCCGTCGGCCCCGGCCTGGAGCCAGCGGCGGACGATGCTGTTTTCCCCCTGAATGATATAGTCCACATAGGACTGCTCGCTCTCGTTGACGGCGGGGAGGGAGTAAATCCCCCACCAGGAGTCGTACTGGTCGGGCCAGTGAATGAAATTGTACCATTTGTAGTAAGGACTCTCGGGGGACTCGGCCGCGCCGGGAACGCCGGTGTGGTAGGAGCCGTCCCCGTTGAAGTAGCGGCTGACGAAGCCCGTGTGGTTGAACACGCCGTCCAGCATCACCCGCATCCCCAGGGCGTGGGCCGCCCTGCACAGGCGGGAGAAGTCCTCGTTGGAGCCCAGCATGGGGTCGATCTTCTCGTAGTCGCCGGTGCCGTAGCGGTGGTTCTCGGGGGCCTCGAAGATGGGGCAGAAGTAAAGGGTGTCCACGCCCAGCTCCTTGAGATATTCCAGCTTGTCGAGTACACCCGGCAGGCTGCCGCCGAAGAAATCCCGGTTGCGGACCTCTCCACGCTCGTCCGGGAGGTACTCGGGCTCCTCATACCAGCCGGTGTGGACATGCCGCCCCCCCACCAGACCGGTGGGGTCGGGGACGTGGAGACGGCGGAACCGGTCGGGGAAAATCTGATAGGTCACGCCCTCCCCGAACCAGGCGGGCACAACCTCGGAGTCGTCGTAAACGGTGAGCTGATATTCGCCCAGCTCGGCCCAGCGGCCGTCCAGGCCCTCCATACGGATGGTGTACCAGATCAGGCCCACATACTCCCCGGTCTCCAGCGTGCCGGAGAAGCAGTCCCGCTCGCGCTCCAGGCCCGACCAGGCCAGGGAACAGGGGAGAGTCTCGTTCCCACGGCTCTCAAACCGGGCGGAGAGGGTCACGCGGGAGAAGCCCCACGCCCGCAGGGGGCGGACGGTGAGGTGGACCGCAGTCCCCGGCGGGACCGCGCCGTAGGGGGATTTGCAGGCGGGGTCTCTCGGGTCGAACGTGCGGGGGTCAGTCATATACGATCAGTCCAATCCTTGCAGAGTTTCGGAAATGGTCAGCGCAGGAGGGTGCCCTCGGACACCACAGTTTCCGCGGTGCTGTCGGCGCTGAAGTAGGCGGCCAGCACATCGGCGGCGATGGCGGCCACAGAGGTACCGGAGCCGCCGTGCTCGACCACCAGGGCGATGGCGATCTCGGGGTCCTCATAGGGGGCGAAGCACACCAGCACGGCATTGGCCTCTGCTGTCTCGGAGCCCACCTGGGCAGTACCGGTCTTGGCGCCCACGGTGACGGGCAGGTCCTTGAAGTAGGATGCCACGCTGCCCTCTGTGCCCAGGAGGTATATGCCGTACTTGACCGTGTCTAAGTTCTCCTGGCTGATGTCGATGGTGTCCAGCGCCTCCGGCTCTTTCTCCAGGATCACCTGGGAGTAGTCGCTGCTCTTGACGGTCTTGAGCAGATGGGCCTCATAGCGGGTACCGCCGTTGACCAGCGTGGCGATGTAGTTGGCCAGCTGGAGAGGGGTACACAGGGTGTCGCCCTGGCCGATGGCCGCGGGGAGCAGCAATCCTCCGTACCACTCCTGGCCCAGGAGCTTACTGGTCTCGGGGCTGGCCACATAGCCGGTCTTTTCCGGCAGCTCGATGCCGGTGGGCTGGCCCAGGCCGAACATGGCGGCGTACTTGTTGATGAGGTCGATGCCCATCCGGTCGGCCAGGGTGTAGAAGAAGATGTTGCAGGAGTCCCGCAGGGCCTCGCCCATGTTCTCCCAGCCGTGCTTGCCGCCGTACTGGAGGTAGTACCAGCAGGCGGGGTGGTAGTCGCCGTAGGGGTAGTGTTCCCCGTCCGGATACTGGAAGCGGCCGGTGTCGTAAATCTCCTCGGTGGGAGTGGTGAGCCCCTCCTGAAGAGCGGCCACGCCGGTAATCATTTTGAAGGTGGAGCCGGGGGAGTAGGTGCCCTGGGTGGCCCGGTTGTAGAAGGGCCGCAGAGGGTTGCTGACCGCCTCATTATAGAGGGTTGTATTGCTGTAAATATTGGGGTCGTAGGTGGGGTAGGAGGCCATAGCCAGCACCTCGCCCTCCATATTGATTACCACGCCGGCGGCGCCCTCCGCCATGTCGGTGAGGGTGGGCACCCGCTGGGCCAGGGACTCCTCCAGAGCCTCCTGAAGGCGCAGGTCCAGCGTGAGCATCACGTTGTCCCCGGGCTGAGGGGCCAGGCTCTCCCCGGTCTCGCTGTCCACCAGCCACTCCTCGCCCACCACCTTGCCGGCGGCGTTGGTCTCCACGCTGCGCTGTCCGTCCTCGCCGCGGAGATACTCCTCAAAGGAGTTCTCCACCCCGTCGATGCCCACCAGGTCGTTCATATTGTAGCCGTTGTTGCGGTAATAGGAGTCCTCGGCATACCACATGGTCCCGGTGATGGGTCCCACCCGGCCCAGGATATGGGCGGCATAGGAGGTCTTGTACTCCCGGGTGGTGGTGGCGGTGATCTTCACGCCCTTGAGCTGGTGCTCCCGCACCAGGGTGATGAAGCGCACGTCCACATCCTGCGCAAACACATAGGTGGAGGTGGAGACATCCTGGCTGCGCAGGCTCAGTTCGTAGAGGACCCCCAGCAGAGCGCGCACATCGGTGTCGGAGTAGTCCTCGGAGAGCTCGTAATAGCTCCGCATGGCGTCAATGAGGGGCTGGGCGGAGATGTTCCCCGTGGCCGAGAGACCGCTGACCTGGTTTTGAATCTCCAGGGCGGACTGGTACGCCTCCCCCATGAACGTGGAAAAGGCGTTGGCCGTCTCGTCGGCCGGAGCCGAGTCCGCCGTGGAGTCCCCGGCGGACTCCGCGGCTTCCGAGAGAGCGTCGATCTGCTCCAGCGCCTGGGCGGCAGGCTGGGTCCAGCCCATCTCCTCCATCAGCGCGGCAAAATTCCGGCGCTGGGTGTTCGTGGCCTGCTCCAGTGTAAAGACAAAGGGGGCGCTCTGGGAGATGGGCAGGGTGTCGGTCCATTCTATGCCCTCGCTCCGGCACAGCTCCAGCAGGGCGAGCAGATTGTCGTTACGCTCGGCCTCCTTCCCCATAAAGGAGGTCTCCAGCGTCACCTGATAGGTGGAGCGGTTGCTCACCAACACCCGGCCGTTGCGGTCCAGGATCTCCCCCCGGACGGCGTCCACCGTCTCAACCTGGAGGATACGGCGGGTCGCCTGCTCCAGAAAATTCGACCCGTTGACCATTTGCAGGTTCCACAACACCGCCAGAAACAGGAGAAAAAATCCCCCCATGATCCCGGCCACCACATACAGACGAGATTGGAAACTTTTCTTGTCCATTACCAGAGCCTTTCCTCAAAAGTGCGTGCGTTTGGGTACTCGCCGGAATACCCATAGAAACAGCAGATACACCAGGGGCGTAAAGAGCAGGGAGATCCCGATCTCCCGTCCCGCCAGACAGAGCAGGGCGTCCAGCGCCTCTTCCCGGAGGAAGAAGCGGGAGAGAATGCGCACGGCGTCCAGCGCCGCCAGGGACAGGGCCGAGCAGAGCAGGCAGCCCAGAAAATCCTGCCGCAGAACATACTGGGCCAGCAGTCCCGCCGCCAGGCCGGACAGGGCGAAAAGGAGCACAAAGCCCCCGTTGGCATCCGGGTAGACGGCGCAGCTGAGCAGGCCGATGCCCAGTCCGAATCCCGCCCCGCCCGATGCGCCCTCCAGCACGGCCACTGCCGCGGCGGCCAGAGGGAGCAGCACCGGCCGGATGCCGAAGAGGGGGAACCGGGCGAGCACATAGACCTCCAGCACCCAGACGAGCAGAAGGGCCAGAGTGTAGACGCCCCATTTAATCAGAAAATCATGGCGTGTCATAGGCACTTCCTCACTGCGTGGCGGCGAAATTGGTGATGACAAACACCTGCCGCAGATTCTGCAGGTCGGCCTCCGGCGTCACCACGGCGTAGCGGGTCATGCCCGAGGGGTCGGTGCGGACCTCCTCGATATAGCCCACCACCAGTCCTGCGGGGTAGAGGCCGCTGAGCCCGGAGGTGAGGACCTGATCCCCCGTCATAAATTCGCTGTTTTCGGGCAGATAGGACAGGCGCAGCTTTCCCTGGGCCATGAGCTCGAAATTGCCCTCCAGAAGGGCGGTGCTGTCGGTGCGGGCCACCAAGCCCCCCAGCTCCAGGTCGGAGTCGATGACCGTCATCACCCGGGCCCAGTTGGCGCCCACTTCGTCGATGAGTCCCACCAGATTGCCGTACTCGTCAATGACCGCCTGATTGACCTCCAGCCCGGCGGAAGAGCCCTGACTGATGGTCAGGGTGGAGTCCCAGTTGGTGGCGCCCACCGCGGTGACCGTGGCGGTGACGGTGGCCTCGGTAAATTCCAGCTCGGGCCGCGCTTCCTTCAGCCCCAGCAGGTTGCGGTAGCGCTCATTTTCCTCAATGGCCTGCTGGGCCTCCCGGAGAGTTTGCTCCAGCTGGGCATAGTCCTTCTTGAGCTGCTCATACTCGGCCTCCAGCTCGCTCTGCCGGAACATGGCTGTGTAGCGGTCCTCCGCCCAGGTGACCACGCTGTTGATGCCGCTGCGGATGGGGGTGGTAAGGACGCCCAGCAAGTTGGAAAAGGGGTCGGCGAAGCCCCCCAGCAGGGCTGAACTCACCGCCACAATCAGGGAGAGCAGTACGGCGATAATCAGAATGAGCACGCCGTTGTTGCGCAGAAAATCTTTCAAGGGCGCCTCTCCTTCCGCCTCAACGGCGCTGGGCGGCCAAATGCATGCAGTGGACGCCCAGCGTCTCCAGCAGTTGGCCCAGCCGGCAAACCGGAAGGCCCATCACATTGTAATAATCCCCCTGGATGCCCGAAATAAACAGCGCGCCATAGCCCTGAATTCCATAGGCCCCGGCCTTATCCATAGGCTCGCCGGTGCGGATATAGTCCTCAATCTCCCCCTGGGTGAGCTCCCGGAAGGAGACGTCGGTGACCTCGTACTCGGTGTGTTCCTCGCCGCCCCGCAGCACGGTCAGGCCCGTATAGACCTGGTGCCGCACACCGGAGAGGGTGGAGAGCATCTTGAACGCGGCCAGCTCGTCGGCAGGTTTGCCCAGGACGGCGCCGTCCAGGGCCACCACGGTATCGGCGGCGATGATGAGCCCTTCATCCCCCACCTGCTCCCGCACGGCGCGGGCCTTGCGCTGGGAGAGGCGGCAGACCAGCTGGGCGGGCGGAAGGTCCTCCTCCATATGCTCGTCCACATCGGGGGAGACCACCCGAAATCCCGCCAGGCCCATGCGCTCCAAAAGCTCCCGCCGCCGGGGCGACTGGGAGGCAAGAATGATATCCATATCCATACTCCTTTTCCTATTTCCCGGTGGAGCCGAAGCCGCCTGTCCCGCGGGACGTCTCGTCCAGCTCCGACACGGCGGAGAGCCGGGCCTGAACCACGGGGAGGACCGCCAGCTGGGCGATGCGCTCCCCGGGCTGGACCGTGTAGGGGATGTCCGACTGGTTGATGAGGCCCACCTGAATCTCCCCCCGGTAGTCGCTGTCAATGACGCCCACGCCGTTGGCGAGAGCGACTCCGTGCCTGATACCCAGCCCCGAACGGGCGAACACCAGGGCCACGTACTCCGGCGAAGGCAGCGCGATGGCAATGCCGGTGGGCAGGCGCACAATCTGCCGGGGGGGCAGCTCCACCGGCGCGTCGATGCAGGCGCACAGGTCCATGGCCGCCGAACCGGGCGTGGCATAGAAGGGGAAGGGCAGTTCGGCGCCGATCTTGGGGGACACCGCTTTGAGTTTGAGTTCCATATCGCTTCTCCTGACGGATGTTTGAATTTGAGGCCGGGGCGTTATTCCACGTCCCGGTAGTAGAGTCCCCGGGTGTAGTCCCGGGGGGACCAGTCGTCTCCGCCCAGATAGCGCCGGGCGATGTGCAGGCACTCCTGAGGGGACTCCAGCGTGAACATAAGCCGCTGGGCCCACAGGCCGATGCGGCGGTAATCCTGGGCCTTGTCGGCCAGGAAAAGGGGCTTGCAGTTTAAAATTTCATTGCGGCAGCCGCCGGCCCGGACCACGGGGAAACGGGCCCCCTTCCGGTCGGTAAGGAGGTTGTCCCCCTTCTCACAGGCGCGGCGGCACACGCCGCCGGTGCGGTTTTTCAGAATGCAGTTCTCGGTAATCATAAGCGGCAGACGGCCGTAGGTAATGAGCTCGCAGTCGATGTTTTTGGAGAGATCCCGAATCTGGGGGAATTTCAGCTCAAACGAGAGGGTCAGGGAGGAAAAGCCCATACTCCGCAGCTCCTTGAGCGCCTGGGTGTTGTAGACCTCCAGGCCGAAATCCCCCCGCAGGCGGAAGCCCGCCTCCCGGGCGGCGGAGACCATGCCCAGGTTGCCCACCAGGGCGTCGGAGATCCCCATGTCCCGGACCTGCCGGAGCTGGCGGAGCATCTCCTCCCACTCCCGGTCCCAGGCCACCCGGGGGAGGACGGCGGCCAGGGGACCCGCTCCGGCGAGCTCCGGATGGGCGGCGAGCTCCTCCAGGGGGACGTAGACCAGCGCGGGCTCCAGAGCAAGCAGCTCCGGCGTGAGCTGCTCCGCCCGGCGCACGGAGAGGGTGAGCGCCGGGGCCTCCCGCCAGTTCTCATAGCGGACGCCGGGGTGAAATTCCCCGCTGCGGCGGGCGGGCGGGAGAACGCGCTGGGCGGAGAGGTCCTCCAGCGCGGTCCGGCGCAGATGGTTGAGGGCGGCGGCCGAGAGAGAGAGCCCCCCGTCCAGCTTGGTGCGGACGGCCGCGCAGCGGTAGGGCGTGCCGCCGGTCCGGGCGAGCTGCTTTTCCACCCCCTCCGGGGTGAGGGAGCGGGTGCGGGCCTCCTGAGGAGGGTCGCCGGCGGCGGCGCCCACATGGCCCTGCTCATCCCGGGCGGCCACCTGAACGGGCTCGCCCCGGCGGACCACCGCGTAGAAGGTCACCGGAACCCGCTGGGCCTCCCCGTCCTCATAGGTCTGGCGGGCCTGGGCGAAGAGGTCCCGGGGATCGGGCTCCTCCTCCCGGATGCCGAACATCTCCGGCCCGGTGTGCCCGGTATAGTACCCGTCGGTGAAGCCCTGCCGGGAGAAAGCCCGCCTCAGGGCCTCCACCTCTTCCGGGGTGGGCTCCCGGTTCTCCCGCAGGGCGGCGGCGTACACCCGGGTGACCACGGCCACATACTCGGGCCGCTTCATCCGCCCCTCCAGCTTCAGACAGGCCACCCCCATCTTGCGCAGCTCCCGCAGGTGTCCGGCCAGAGACATGTCCTTCAGAGAGAGGGGATTGCCGTCGGCCCGTCCGTTCCAGCCGTAGCGCAGGCGGCAGGGCTGGGCACACAGGCCCCGGTTGCCGCTGCGTCCGCCCAGAACAGAGGAGAAAAAGCACTGTCCCGAGTAACACATGCACAGGGCGCCGTGGCCAAAAACTTCGATTTCAATGGGGGAGCGCTGGCAGATGAATTCAATGGCGTCCCGGGAGAGCTCCCGGGACAGGACCGCCCGGGTCATGCCCAGGTCGGCCATCTGCTTCACTCCGTCCAGGTTGTGAACCGTCATCTGGGTGGAGGCGTGGACGGGCAGGTCGGGGGCGGCCTGGCGCAGCATGCGCAATATGCCCAGATCCTGCACCAGCACCGCGTCCACCCCCAGGGCGCTGGCCTGGGCGGCGCACTGGGCGGCGCCCTCCATCTCCCGGTCGGTGACCAGTGTGTTCAGGGTCAGGTAGAGCCGGCACCCCCGCAGGTGGCAGTAGGAGACCGCCTGGGCGAACTCCTCCTCGCTGAAATTTTTCGCGTTGCGGCGGGCGTTGAAGTTGCCGTAACCCAGGTAGACCGCGTCGGCGCCGTTCTGCACAGCGGCCCGCAGGGCCTCCATGGAACCGGCGGGGGATAACAGCTCCAGCATAGTACCTCCTCCGTGAATGAAAAAACAGGGCCGGATGAAGCCCCTTACTTCTTGTTGTTTTGCAGCTTGAAGATCTCCCGCTTGGCCTCGGAGAGCTCCATTTTCAAACGCGTGCCCTCCTCCAGAGATTCTTTGAGCTGGCGGCGCAGGTTTTCCGAGGCCTCCTGCTCCTTATAATATTCATCGGCGATGTTCAGCGCGGCCAGAATTGCGGCGTTGACCGCAGAAATGCGCCCGTCCTCGTTCACGCTCCGGACCTGGCTGTCCACATGGGCGGCGACTTTCCGCACATAGGCCTCGTCCTCGGCGGCGACCAGGGTGTAGTCCTGTTCGGCGATGGTTACGGTGATGTGATTTCTCATGGCTGTGCCCTCCCGTCTGTACTGATCGGATCTATTGGAAACCGCCCCGCCGGGCCGGGCGGGGGCGGATGGGTCCAAACTCGTCAATAGTATAGCACACATTGCCCCGAGAAAAAATAGCCGGAACGTGAATTTTCGCGCTTTCTTCCACCGGAGCGGCGGGGGAATTGCCGGAAGGGCCATTTTGTGGTATGATAACCTAACCGTACCGGACCCGGAAGGGGCCCGGAGAAAAAAGGGAGGCGTGTTATGGCGGGAAAGCTGCTGTATGCGGGCAATATTCTCTCGCTGCCGGCGGAGGCGGCCGACCGGCTGCTGGGGGCGGGAAACGGGGATGCGGCCCTGCTGTATCTGTACCTGCTGCGCCGGGGCGGGGTCTTTGAGCCGGAGCGGGCCGCCCGCACCCTCAGGTGGGAGGTGCGCCGGGGGGAGGAGGCCTTCGCCGCCCTGGTGCAGATGGGGCTGGCCGACCGGGAGGCCAAAGCTGCGCCCGCCCCTCAGCCCGAACCCGATGAGCCCCCGGAGTACACGGCGGCCGATCTGAACCGGGAGATGGAGGACACCGCCTCCCCCTTCCCGGCCCTGGTGGGGGAGGTGCAGCGCCGCCTGGGCAAGATCCTCTCCACCGCCGATTTAAAGATGCTCTATACGCTCTACGACTACCTGGCGCTGCCGGCGGAGGTCATTATGCTCCTGGTGAGCTGGTGCATCGAGGAGATGGAGCGCAAGTACGGCCCCGGCCGCCGGCCCCGAATGCCCCAGATCCGCAAGGAGGGCTTTGCCTGGCGGCGCCTGGGCCTGGACACCGCCGAGGCCGCCGAGGCCCACCTGCGCCGGCAGGCGGCCCTGCGCACCCGGACGGCCCAGGTGCTGCCCCTGCTGGACATCCGGGGACGGGAGCCCGTGGAGGCCGAACGAAAGTACATCGAGAGCTGGCTGGACATGGGCTTTGAGGACGGGGCCATCCGCCTGGCCTACGAGCGCACGGTTTTGCAGAAGCAGTCCATGAACTGGCGGTATATGAACTCCATTCTGAAGAGCTGGCACCAGAAGGGCCTGCACACCGTGGCCGCCATTCAGGCCGGGGACTCCGGCCGTCCCCGTCCCACCGCCCCGCAGCCCGCCCCCGCTCCGCCGGGGGAGGCCGAGCGCCGGGTGCGGGAGGACCTGGAGCGGATGCGGGAATATATGCGCCGCCAGCAAGACGGCGAGGGAGGGTAAGGTATGGCATACGACCCCAATGTGCTCCGCCGGGCCACCCGGCGCTTGACCGAGCGCCGCCGCCGGCGGGAGGAGGAGCAGGACCGCCGCCGGGCGGAGATCTTCCAAAAAGTGCCCCAGGCGGCCCAGCTGGACCGGGAGCTGCGGCGGACGGTGGTGGACATCATCGCCGCCTCCCTGCGGGAGGGGAGCGACCCCGCCCCCGCCCTGGAGCAGGTGCGCACGCGGAATCTGGACCTGCAGAGCAGGCTTGCCGAGCTCCTGCGCCGCAATGGCTACCCGCCGGACGCCCTGGAGGACAGGCCCGCCTGCCCCCGCTGCGGGGACACCGGCTGGGTGGGGGCCGAAATGTGCTCCTGCCTGCGGGCGCTGTGCACCCAGGAGCAGATTCAGGAGCTCTCCAAGCTGCTGGACCTGGGGGAGCAGTCCTTCGACACGTTCTCCCTGGACTACTACAGCGACCGGCCCTGGCCCGGGGAGTCCGAGACGCCCCGGGAGCGGATGGACTTCATCCGGGACGTGTGCTACAACTACGCCACCAAATTTCCCAAATTCATCTACCGGAATCTCTTCCTCACCGGCGCGCCCGGGCTGGGCAAGACCTTCCTGTCGGCCTGCATCGCCCGCACCGTGTCCGAGCGGGGCTACTCGGTGGTCTACGATACGGCGGTGAACATTTTCGCCCGCTTTGAGGAGCAGAAATTCGCCCGGGATCAGGAGGAGGCCCGGGACGCCCGGGATGAGACCCGGCGCTACCTCCAGTGCGACCTGCTCATCCTGGACGACCTGGGCAGCGAGATGACCACCCCCTTTGTCCAGTCGGCCCTCTATACCCTCATCAACGGCCGCCTCACCGCCCAGCGGCGCACGGTCATCTCCTCCAACCTCTCCATGGACGAGGTCCGGCGGCGCTACTCCGCCCAGAGCGCCTCCCGCCTGGAGGGGGAGTACCGGGTGCTGCCCTTCTATGGGGAGGATATCCGCCTGCTGCGCAAGGGAAAGGAATAAAAAACACTTCGGGGACACCTGCTGGCCATATGCGAGAAGTACGGGAAAGACACGAACTGTTTTTTTAGGAGGGAATGCAGTATGAAACGCGTCATTCTGGAGATCGCATTTTTGGTCCTGGGCCTGGGGGGAATGCTGGGCCAGATCGCCTGCGCCATGCCTCTGGTGGTGGAGAACGCCCGGACCAGCACGACCCGGGGTCCGGGCGAGCTGTGGGACGCCCTGTTTCAGTACATGGATCTGGAGATCCTCTTTTTCGCCTGCGCGGCGGTGTTCGTCCTGGGGCTGGTTCTGGCCGTCTGGGACTATATCCGGGGAAGCCGGACCTGAGAAGAATATAGAAAAAGAGAGCGGGACGGCCTGGGCCGTCCCGCTCCGCTGTGTACGGAAACGTTAGAATTTCACCGTCCGGGGGGCCTCCGTAAAGGAGGAGAAGGTGGCGGTAACCCCCTCCAGAGCGAAGATCTGGGTGTTGCCGTCGCCGGGCTGGTACATGCTCTGCAGGGAGGGATAGGCGTCCAGCATGTGTTTCTGGGCCTCCAACCGGGGCTCCTCTACGGCGGTAGCGGCCAGGCGCAGCCAGCGCTCCCCGTCGAAGGCGCACAGTTCCACCCTGGGGTTGCGGAGCATCTGGCGGGAGACCTCCTTGACCTTGCCGGTCTGGATGGTCAGACGCCCGTCAAAGAGGTCGATGGTGCCGAAGGGGCGCACACGGGGCTGGCCGTCCTCCTCGGTGGCCAGGTAATAGGTGCCGCATTTTTTCAGAAATTCATACACTTCCTGCATAGTGATACCTCCTTGCCGCAGGATTACAGCAAAATCATACCACAAAACAGGGAAAAAGGGAAGAGGGCCTCAGGCCATCAGCTCGCCCAGCAGGGCTTCGAACTCCACGCCATCCAGAAGGGGCGTGCCGAGGGCCAGCGTATGGGCGGCGCAGCGCTGTACAAACGCCACGGCCCGGGCGGAGGCGGCCTCCAGCGGCCGCTTGCGCAGCAGCTCTCCCAGGAGCACACTGGCGAAGAGGTCCCCGGTCCCGGGGAAGTGGCCCGGAATCTCCGGAGCCTGGGCGAAGGAGACCGCCCCGCTTTGGCGGTCCAGACAACCGGCGCCCACCTGACCGGGAGAAAAGCTCACGCCGGTGATCACCACCGAGCGCGCCCCATTCTGCGAGAGGCGCTCCAGCCAGCGGGAAAGCTGTTCCTTGCTGGTGGGGACGGCGGAGTAGGGCTCCCCCAACAGCAGGGCGGCCTCGGTCAGATTGGGGGTGATCAGATCGGCCTCGGCGGCCAGAAGGCCCATGCGCCGGCACATGTCCGGCGTGTAGGTGGCGTAGAGCCGGCCGTGGTCCCCCATCACCGGGTCCACCAGAACCAGAGTATCCGCCCGCCGGAACTTCTGAAGAAAGGTGCGCAGCAGGTCGATCTGCCGCTCCGACCCCAGAAAACCGCTGTAGATGGCGTCAAACCGGGCGCCCAGCTCCGCCCAGTGCGTCCAGGTGGGCTCCATCCGGTCGGTGAGGTCCAGAAAGCAGGACCGGGGGGAGGGCGGATAGGCCGTATGCGCCGAGAGATAGGCCGTGAGCAGCGTACTGCACCGGTTGCCCATGGCCGAGAGTACGGGCAGCACCACCGTCATGGAGCAGCGGCCATATCCGGAGAGGTCGTGGATGGCGGCCACCTGGGGCGCCTGTTTCATAGGGGGTCACTCCTTTGGGAGCCCGGCCCGCGGCCGGGTGAATGGACACTATTATAGCCCCTTTTTGTACGCGGCGCAATTGACTTTTTACCGGATGAATGCTAAACTTATAAAATACAGTTATATTTCGGCCGGCGGGTATGGCGGAATTGGCAGACGCGCAGGATTTAGGTTCCTGTGAAGAGATTCGTGTGGGTTCGACCCCCACTACCCGTACCACGTCGGAGCAAGCTATGTATCGCTTGCTCCGACTTATTTTATAAGTCAGAGCGCGCTCACGCCGATGCTCCTCCTCTCCACATCGCAACCGTTTACGCTGGGTTGCGATGTGGGTCCGCCGCTCTGCGGCGGTTTTTTCTTATCGCAAGGAAATCTCGATTTTAACCGTCCCTTCCACATTGGAGCGCGCTCATGCCCCTGCGCGTCCTTCCCGCGAGGGGGAGTGGAAATTTCCTCTGCGCTATGCTATATTGAGAAAGAACGTTTGGCCGCTGGACGGCCGGACCATACGCAGATAGGAGAGCATGATGGGAGCGGAAATTCTGATCGTCGATGACGAGGCTGCGATTGCAGATCTGGTGGAAGTGTACTTGAAAAACGAGGGCTACACGGTCCATAAATTTGATAACGCCGCCGATGCCCTGGCGTGTGTGGAGCGGGATGCGCTGGATCTGGCGATTCTGGACGTCATGCTCCCCGATATGGACGGCTTTACCCTTTGCCAGAAGATTCGGGAGCGCCATCTCTTCCCGATCTTGATGCTCACGGCCAAGGTGGAGGACATGGACAAGATCACCGGCCTGACGCTGGGGGCCGACGACTATATCACAAAGCCCTTCAACCCCCTGGAGCTGGTGGCCCGGGTCAAGACGCAGCTGCGGCGGTATACCCGCTACAACCCGGGCGGCGGAGGAGAGAGCGTCCAGGATTACGACATCCGGGGCCTTCAGATTTCAAAGGCCACCCATAAATGCGTTTTGTTCGGGGAGGAGCTGGCTCTGACCCCGCTGGAGTTCTCCATCCTGTGGTATCTGTGCAGCCGCCAGGGGAAGGTGGTCTCCAGCGAGGAGCTGTTCGAGCGCGTATGGGGGGAGAAATATATGGACAGTAACAATACGGTCATGAGCCACATCGCCCGCCTGCGGGAGAAGATGCACGAGAACAGCCGCAGGCCCAAGTTCATCAAGACCGTCTGGGGGGTGGGCTACACCATTGAGTAGGCGAAAAGAACGCACGCCCTCGCCGGAGCGGGGGCGCAGCCGGGCGCTGCGGACCTGGGGCTTCTATCTGCTGGCGCTGACCGCCTGGGTGACGGTGGTGCTGGCGGTGAGCATCACGGGATTTCTGCTCTGCCGCTCTATATTATGGTATGAGACCAATCCGCTCTACCAACTGCTCAACTGGATACGGGATTACTACTTTTTTGTGCTAATTGCCGCCATTCTCCTGGGGTGGGTGGTCATCAGCTATTTTTTCATTGGGCGTCCGGTGCGCAATCTGGAACTGCTGCTGGCCGGGGCGGAGGAGCTGGCCCATCCCACGGATACGCCCATCCGCCTGCCCGAGGGGATGGAGAGCGCCGAGGCCCAGCTCAACCAGGTCCGGGAGCAGGCCCTCCGGGATGCCCGGGCCGCCCGGGACGCCGAGCAGCGGAAGAACGACCTGGTGGTCTACCTGGCCCACGACCTGAAAACGCCTCTGACCAGCGTCATCGGCTATCTCACGCTGCTGCGGGACGAGCCGCAGCTCTCCCCGGAGATGCGCGGGCGGTACACCGGCGTGGCTCTGGAGAAGGCCGAGCGCCTGGAGGATTTGATCAACGAATTCTTCGACATCACCCGCTTCAGCCTCACCCATCTGGAGCTGGAAAAGCGGGACACCGATCTCCGCCGGATGCTGGAGCAGATGTGCAGCGAGTTTGGGCCGGTCCTGGCCGGACGGCAGATGCGCTGTGAACTGGATCTGCCCCAGGAGCTGCGGATTGTCTGCGACCCGGACAAGATGGCGCGGGTGATGGATAACCTCCTCAACAACGCCTGCCACTACGCCTATCCCGGCTCCACCGTGTATGTAAGGGCCTGGGAGGAGGAAAAGCGCGTCTGCATGACTTTCCGCAACGCGGGCGCCACCATCCCGCCGGAAAAACTCGCGCGGATGTTTGAGCAGTTTTTCCGCCTGGACACCTCCCGGGGGACCCGGACCGGGAACGCCGGCTTGGGTCTGGCCATTGCCAAGGAGATCGTGGAGGCCCACGGCGGCACCATCGCCGCCCAGAGCGCCGAGGAGCAGGTCGTCTTTACCGTTGTACTGCCCCGGTAAGAAAATCACAAGAAGTTCAGCGGACAATCGCAAGAAGATCAAAAGAGAACGTCCATACAATTTTCGCCTTGTTTTGGTACCATTTTGGTAGCAAGACAAGGCGTTTTTGTTTGGGAGGTTTTTGGATATGAAACGGATCTTAGTATTCTTCGGCGGCTGTTCCACCGAGTACGGCGTATCCCTCCAGTCGGCCCACGCGGTGCTGGCCCACATGGACCCGGCCCGCTTCCGCCCGGTTATGGTGGGCATTACCCGGGAGGGCGTTTGGCTGCACTACACCGGAGGGGTGGACGGCATCGCCGCGGATACCTGGCGGGAGGGCCCCTGTGTGAGCTGCACCCTCGCGCTGGACCGGGGACGGCGGGAGCTCCTCCTGTTGGACGGAAGCGGAGCGCGGATTCCCTTTGACGCGGCGTTCCCGGTGCTCCACGGCAAGAACGGGGAGGACGGCACCCTCCAGGGGCTGCTGGAGCTGGCGGATATTCCGGTGATTGGATGCGGCGCCCTCTCCAGCGCGCTGTGCATGGACAAGGACCGGGCCCACAAGCTGGCCGCTCTGGCCGGGGTGCGGGTCCCCCGCAGCGCGCTGTTCGGCCGGGGGGCCGGGCCGGCGGCGCTGCAAAAGGCGGCGGCGGAGCTGGGCTATCCCCTCTTTGTAAAGCCCGTCCGGTCCGGGTCCTCCTTCGGCGTCACCCGGGTCGCCGGACCGGAGGAGCTGCCCGGTGCGGCGGCGGCCGCCTTTGCCCACGACCGGGAAATCCTCTTGGAGGAGTCCATCCCCGGCTTTGAGGTGGGCTGCGCAGTGCTGGGGACCCGGACGCTCCGCGTGGGAATGGTGGACGAGATTGAACTCGCCCGGGGCTTTTTCGACTTCGAGGAAAAGTACACCCTTAAGACCTCCGCCATCCACTGCCCCGCCCGCATTCCTCCGGAGAAAGCCGCCCGGATTCAGGCGGCCGCCCAGACGGTCTACCGGGCGCTGGACTGCAAGGGGTTTGCCCGGGTGGATCTGTTCCTCACGCCCGGCGGGGAGATTGTCTTTCACGAGGTGAATACCATCCCCGGCTTTACCGCCCACAGCCGCTACCCCAATATGATGCGCTGCGCCGGAATGAGCTTTTCCGAGCTCATCACCCGCATCATCGAGACGGAGGTGGAGGGATGAAGCGCTGCAACACGCTCCTCCTGGTCAACGCGTCCCACCCCATGCCCGCCGCCGCCGCGCCGGAGCTGGCCGCGCTGGACCGGCGCTGGCCGGAGGTAACGCTGGAGCGCCGGGCGGCGGGGCTGCTCCGGGCCTGCGTCCGGGCGGTGGGCGGACAGGGGGCCATCCGGCCCGTCTCCGGCTGGCGCAGCCGGGAGGAGCAGCAGGCCATCTGGGACGCCACACTGGACCGGGAGGGCGAGGAATTCACCCGAAAGTATGTGGCCCGCCCCGGGTGCAGCGAACACCAGACGGGGCTGGCCATCGACCTGGGGGAAGAGATGGAGGAGATAGACTTCATCCGTCCCGCGTTCCCCGAGGACGGCGTGTGCGGCGCGTTCCGGCGGCAGGCGGCGCAGTACGGGTTTATTCTGCGCTATCCCGCGGGGAAAGAGGCGGTGACCGGAATCGCCCATGAGCCCTGGCATTTCCGCTACGTGGGCGTCCCCCACGCCGGGGTCATGGCGGAGCTGGGACTGACTTTGGAGGAGTATCTCGCGCTCCTGCGCCGGGACTACGCCCGGCGGCCCCTGTGTCTGCGCTCCGGCCCCTATGCGTTCCAGATCCAATCGTATAGCGGCGAAGAGGACCTCCCCGCCGCGCCCCTGCCGGCGGGGACCTACCGCCAGGTGTCGGAGGACAACTGCGGCGGGTTTGTGGTCACGACCTGGAGGTGAGGGAGCCTTGTCCATACGGGAACACATCGCCGACTGGTCCAAGGGGGACGCGATGGCCGGCCTCTGGCGTCTGTACCGCCTGCGGGAGCGGGCCGGGAATCCGCTGCTCCGGGATGTCTGGACCCTCCTGTTCAACCGCTCGGCCCGGCGGCACGGGGGGTATATCGGCCCGGGCGCGGCCATTCTGGGGGAGCCCATCCTCCCGCACGGCCTCCACGGGATCTACATCTCCCGCTATGCCGTCGTCGGGGCCCGGTGCCGGATCTACCAGAACGTCACCATCGGAGAGGTGGAGGGGAAGGCCCCCGTTATCGGGGAGGGGTGCCTCATCGGCGCAGGCGCGGTGCTGGTGGGGGACATCCGGATCGGCGCGGACGTGAAGATCGGCGCGGGGGCGGTGGTCCATCAGGACGTCCCGGACGGCTGCACCGTGGTGGCTCAGCCGCCCCGCATTTGGAAGAGGGGGGAAGGGCATGGATGAGCGGAAAAGCAGAGCCTGGCGGGAGGTGGACCTGGATGCGCTGGCCCACAATGCGCGGGCACTCCAGGCGGCCCTGGCCCCCGGCTGCCGCCTGATGGCGGTGGTCAAGGCCGACGCCTACGGACACGGGGCCCTCCCGGTGGCCCGCCGGCTGGAGCGGGAGGGGGTGGGGGCCTTTGCCGTGGCCTGCCTGGATGAGGGGCGCGCCCTGCGCCGGGCCGGAATCGGCGGGCGCATCCTGATTTTAGGCTATACGCCCCCGGAAGAAGCTGCCCGGCTGCACCGGTGGCGGCTGACGCAGACGGTGGCCGACGAAGCGCACGGGCGCGCCCTGGCCGCCCGGGGTGTGCCGCTGGAAGTACATCTGGCCCTGGACACCGGTATGCACCGCCTGGGCCTTCCGGCGGAGGACCGGGAGGCCCTCGCGCGCCTGTACCGCCTGCCCAATCTGAGCATTCGGGGCGTATTTTCCCATCTGTGCGTGTCGGACCGCCTGGATGAGGCGGCCGGCGGCTTTACACAGAAACAGCTCCAACGCTTTTACGGGGCCGTCCGCTGGCTGAAAGAACAGGGGTACGACCCGGGGGAGACCCACATTCAGGCCAGCTACGGCATCTGGAATCTGCCGCCCCAGCCCTGCGCCTGGGCCAGAGCCGGAATCGCGCTCTACGGCGCCGCCAGTGACGGCGGCCCCACCCGGCGGGCGCTGGACCTGCATCCGGTGCTCTCCCTGCGGGCCCGGGTGGCCACGGTGCGTACTCTGGCGCCGGGGGAAGGGGCCGGATACGGTCTGGCCTTCCGGGCCGGACGTCCCACCCGGCTGGCCGTGGTCACCGCCGGCTATGCCGACGGGCTGCCCCGGGCCCTTCCGCAGGGGGGCGGGGCGGTGCTGCTGGCCGGGCGGCGGTGCCCCATGGTGGGGCGTATGTGCATGGACCAGCTGCTGGTGGATGTGACCGATGTCCCGCAGGCTGCGCCGGGCGCGGTGGTTACCCTCATCGGCCGGGACGGAGCGGAGCGCATCGGTGCGGAGGAGGTGGCCGGACAGTGCGGGACCATCACCAATGAACTGCTCTCCCGGCTGGGGGCGCGGCTGCCGGTGGTGACATGCGGGTAAGCGCCGCGCCTCACCCGATCAGGGCCCGGCGCCGGAGGAAAAAGCAGCCCGCTCCCAGAGCGTCGGCCAAAAACCAGCCGATGGGGACCGCCCACCAGATCCCGACCACCCCTACCGCGGGCAGAGCCGAGAGGGCGTAGGCCAGAAGGACGCGGGTGCCCAGAGAGACCACCGTGAGCACCACCGACATGCCCGGACGGCCCAGGGCGCGGTAGAGCCCGTAAAAGAGGAAAAGAAGCCCGATCAGGGGATAAAAGGCCCCCTCGATGCGCAGATAGCGCACTCCCTCGGCGATGACCGCGGCCTGAGATCCCTCCGAGGGGTCCAGAAACAGGGCCATCAGCGGCCGGGCGAAGAGAACGACCGCCAGCGAGAGAACCGCCGAAAAGGACGCCGAGGCCACAACCGCCCCCCGGATCCCCGCGCGAATGCGCGCACGCTTTCCGGCGCCGGCATTTTGGGAGAGGAAGATGGAAAAGGCGTTGCCGAAATCCTGCACGGGCAGATAGGCGAAGGCGTCGATCTTGACTGCGGCGGCAAAGGCGGCCATGGTTGTGGTCCCATAGTGGTTGACCCGGCCCTGCACCGCCAGAATGCCCAGGTTCATAATGGACTGCTGCGCACAGGTCAGGGCGGAGAAGCGGGCAATCTCCCCCACCCGGCTCAGCCGCAGCCGGAGGGCGGGGTCCCGCCGGAAGAGATGGGGAAACCGGACGCGGGCGTAAAGAGCGATGCCTACACCGGAGACATACTGGGAGATTACGGTGGCCTCCGCGGCCCCGGCCACCCCCCGGTTCAGCCCCGCCACAAACCAGAGGTCCAGGACGATATTCAACCCCGCCGAGAGGGCCAGAAAGACCAGCGGCGCCACCGAGTTGCCCAGAGAGCGCAGGAGCGAGGCAAAAAAGTTGTAGAGGAAAATGGCAGCCATACCGGTAAAGATCACAGAGAGATACGCCCGCATCGGCTTCACCAGAACGGCGGGCGTCTGGAGGGCCCGGATGATCCAGTCCAGTCCCAACACGATGGCGAGATTCAACAGGACGGTGACGGCGGCCAGGAGCAGGAATGCGGCCGCGATTCCCTCCCGGAGGCCCCGCTCATCGCCCTGGCCGAAACGCAGGGAAAAGACCGTGCCGCTCCCCATCGCCAGCCCCAGCAGAATGGAGGTGAGAAAGGTCATCAGCGTAAAGGACGACCCCACGGCCGCCAGGGCGTCCTCCCCCAGAAAACGGCCCACAATCAGCGTATCGGCAATGTTATAGCACTGCTGCAGCAGATCGCCCAAAATCATGGGCAGGGCAAAGCGCAGCATGGTTTTCATCACGGGGCCCTGGGTCAGATCCCTCTCCATCTCACTCACCTGAATTTCCGGTTGAAAGTTTCGGATGTATTATAAGGGGAAAGAAAACTAATTGTCAATGCGGAGGGGGGAAGCGCCCCCGGCTCGGAAAAGCTCCGCCCGCCCCGGGAATCTCCCGGGGCGGGCGGTTTTCTCAGGGGGCGGGGGAGGGGCTGGAGTCCTCCAGGGCAAGGGGCTCCGGTCCGGTCCCGTCGGGGGGCGTCTCCGGCGGAGCGGCGGGGAGGGAGACGACGGCTTTGAACAGATCTCCGTCGATCTCCAGGCGGAAGTTCCCGCCCTGGAGGTCGGTGAGGCTGCGGGCGATGGAGAGCCCCAGGCCGGAGCCCTCGGTGGAGCGGGCGGAATCCCCCCGGACAAAGCGCTCCATAAGCTGCTCGGGAGAGACGTTCAGGGGAGCGCGGGAGACGTTTTTGACCGTCAGGATGACGGACCCGTCCCAGCGCTCCAAGCTCAGGTATACCCGGGTTCCGGACAGGGCGTACTTGCAGCAGTTGCCCAGCAGATTGTCCATCACCCGCCACAGGTGCCGTCCGTCGGCCAGGACGGCGCAGGACTCCGGCGGGAGCGAGGCCACCGGCGTCAGGCCGCTGCGCTGAAAACGGTCCTCGTACTCGCCCAGGGCCTGGGTCAGAAGCTGCGCGAAGTCCAGCCGTTCCAGGTGGACGGGCAGTACGCCCGTAGAGGCTTTGGAGGCTTCCACCAGATCCTCCGTGAGTTTTTTCAGCCGCTGGGACTTGCGCTCCAGCACCTCCAGATACTCCCGGGCGGCCGGATCGTCGAGGCGGGTCTTTTTCAGGAGGTCCACATAGTTGATGATGGAGGTGAGGGGGGTCTTGAGGTCGTGGGAGACGTTGGTAATGAGCTCGGCCTTGAAGCGCTCGCTCTTCAGGCGCTCCTCCACCGCCTGGGAGATGGAACCGCCCAGATCGTTGAGCTGCTCGGCGTGCTCCCGCAGATCCCGGTACATCCCCCGGGTGTCGATGCGCTCCTCCGGATGGCCGCCCACGATGCGTGCGGTGGCCCCCCGGATGGCCCGCCACTGGCGGACCCAGCGGCACAGAGCCCAGAGGACCAGCCCCTGGTATACGGGGATCAGGAAGAAGGTGGGAGTTGTAAGAGCAGTGCCCAGAAGATAGAGCAGGAACAGCGAGACCGCCCGGCGGGTCACCGGCCAGTGCCGGGCGACCTCCCGGAAGAAGCGCCGGACCCGGGCCCACAGCCGCCAGCAGAGGGTACCCCGCAGCAGAGTATGGCAGCGCAGGCGCACCAGTGTGGTGAGCACGCTGGCCAGGCCCAGAGCGGCGGCCAGGACGGTGACCAGAGCCAGACCCACCGCCGTGCGGAAGGTAAAGCCGTATTGATTGATATTGTAGGTGATGGGGTCTCCGGCAGCCAGAAGGCAGGAGAAAGCCAGCGCCGCCGCGCACAGATAGAGGTCATAGGGGACCCGGTCCAGCCAGGTGAGGACGATCACGTCCTCATCCGGGCGGCCGTAGGCCGCCCGGATGAGGAGCCCTAGAGACCAGACAGCCGCGGAAAGGGTGACGAGACAGACCAGAACCAGCGGGGTGAGCCGGATCTGGAATTCATCGTAGCGGGCCTGCGCCTCCCAGAACTCATCCTGGACGGTGAGCGGGTTGGTCACCGCCGACTCCAGAACCAGACTGATGGAGTGAATCCGGCTGTCCTCCTCGCTGGAGTAACTCCAATTCTCGTCCATATAGTCGAAGTACCAGCCGTACTGCGTCCAGGTCTCTCCCCCACCGGCGGCATAGGGATCGCAGGTCAGATAAGCATCTCCCAGCCAGACCTGGAGAACGGTGTACTCGTCGTTCTCCGACCAGAAGAAACGGTCGCTCCCGGTCAGATCCTCGCCCTGCGTGATGGTAAAGCGGCTGGTCTCCTGCGCGGAACAGTCCGACAAGTCCGCCCCGGCGGGCAGATTGCTCCGGAGCAGAGCCCCGGATTCCTCCTCCAGGAGGCGGTAGCGGTAGTTGGTACGTTCTGCCTGAAGTCCCTCCTCCGTCCGCTCCAGCAGCGTCCGCTCCAGGTAGTCCAGGTTGTCCCCCCAGCTCTCCCGCAGGGAGAGGAGGGCAATGCGCCGCACATCGTCCTCCGCCAGAACCAGGGGCGTGGAGATGCTGCCGCTCTGATAAAAATCCCCCGCCGACCACAGATCGTCCCAGTGGGCCATGAGCTGCAAGCTGGTCCAGAAGCCCAGAGAAGCGCTGACGACACAGAGGGCCGCCAGACAGAACCGGCCGAAGGAGGTCTCCCAAATACGCATAGGCGCTCCTTTCCGGGGGAGGGGACGCCCTCTCCCTATTGCTTTTCCATCTTGTACCCCAGGCCCCATACGACCTTGATATAGCGGGGGTTGGCCGGGTCGATCTCGATTTTCTCCCGCAGATGGCGGATATGGACGGCCACCGTGTTCTCCGAGCCAAGAGAGGGATCGTTCCACACCTGCTCGTAGATCTGACTGGTGGAAAAGACCCGGCCCGGATGCCGGATGAGCAGCAGGAGAATGTTGTACTCCAGCGGCGTCAGGGAGACGCTCTCCCCGTCCACCGTCACCGATTTGGCCGCGTCGTCCACCGCCACGCCCCCGTTGATATAGAGAGAAGCGCTGTCCGCCGGGGTCTGCCTCCGCCCGCCCAGGGTGGTATAGCGGCGCAGCTGGCTCTTTACCCGGGCGATGACCTCCACCGGGTTAAAGGGCTTGGTGATGTAGTCGTCGGCCCCGATGTTCAGGCCCAGAATTTTGTCGCTGTCCTCGCTTTTGGCCGTGAGGAGGATGATGGGAACGTTGGTGCGCTCCCGCAGCTTGGCGGTGGCGCGGATGCCGTCCAGCCGGGGCATCATCACGTCCATGAGAATGAGCTGAATGTCCTCTTTGGCGGCTGTTTCCAGGGCCTCCTGCCCGTCGTAGGCCGCCAGAGTGCGGTAGCCCTCGCTGCCAAGATAGATCTCCAGGGCCGAGACGATGTCCCGGTCGTCGTCACAGATGAGAATGGTGTCCATACCCTTCCCGCCTTTCCGTCTTAGGATAACATCAAAATGTTAAAAGGAGCGGCACAAGGGGTTAAGAACTCCTTAAATTCCGCCCGTACCCGCCCAGTCTACTCCTTTTCCGGGAAAAAAGCAACGGAAAACGGCGAGCAGGGGACGGGGGCGTCCCCCGGCCCGGCGGGGAGAGGAGAAAGGTGAAGGAGGCATGGATATGGCGCAATATACCGAAAACTACAGCCTGCACCAGTGGGAGGCGGAGGACCCCTTCCTCCGCACGGATTTCAACGGGGACTTCAGCAAGATCGACGCCGCTCTGGGCCGGGCCGAGCGGGGCAGCCGGGCCAACGCCTACAACCTCTATAACCTGTTGCTCCAGAGCCAGTACGAAGGGAAATACACCGGGTATAAAAAGGCCCTTTTATTCGACGGTTTCCTGGATGAGAGCGGCGTAAAGAGTGTGACGGCGGGTCTGGGGGTGGACGGGCCCAACCGCAGCCTGTTCCTGGACAGCACAGGTCAGGGGAACTTGGACCGGGGGCTGGGCCATGCTACCAATTCCCGGCTGCAGGCAGGCTCTTACTGGGAGGAGGAAGTGACCCCCGCCGGAAATGGAACGCTCACGGCCATTCAGCTCTACTGCGACGGGCCGGGACGCTTTGAGCTCTATGAGGGAGAGGTGCTCCTGGACAGCGGAGCGGCCGGGGAGAACACCGAAGGCGTGGCGCTCGTTACCTTCTCTCTTTCGGCACAGTTGAGCGCAGGACGGAGCTACCGGGTGCGTTTTGTCAACTGCGCCGGCTATGCTCTGACGGTGGGCCGGGCCAGTGAGAGCGGGGGGTTCGGCTACCGGCTGTGCATTACCCCCATACAGGCCGTCAGCGGGACGCTGATCACCAAGACTCTGGCGCTGGAGAGCGCCCCGGAACAGGCGATGGCCTGGGTGCGGCACAGCGGGGGGACGGTAACGCTGGCTTTGGGGGACGGCGAGGAGGCGTGGACGCCCATGACCGCCGGGGAGGGCGGTCCGGCCACCGAACTCAACGGCGCGGCGTGCATCGAGACGCCCTTCCGCCTGGAGAACCTGCCCGTCTTGGAGAGCCTGGCGGTGCGCCTCACCGTGGCGGGAAACAATGTGCGGGTATACGATTACGGAGTGATACTGCGGTAAAACATAAGACCACGCCCTGGGTAAATACCCAGGGCGTGGTTGCGTTTATCGAGAATAAAATGGATCTGTGCTCGGTCGAGGCTTATTCGCCGTCACCATTGATCTCAGCCAGAACCTTATCCTCGTCCATATTGCCGAACACGAAGGCGGTCTTGACCTCGCCGTCGTCGTTCAGGACCAGGGCGACCTGGTTGTACTTGATCATGTTGGTGTCGTAGATGCTGTCAGTATCCTCGACATTCCACACGGTCAGGTCGGAGGCCAGAGTGTAGCTGCCGATCTCGTCAGCATAGCTGCCCTCGGTGCTGTTGTTCAGAGTCACGGTGCCGTTGCCCACGCTGGCGACATATCCGCCGTTGACCACGCTGGTCTGGGCGATGTCGGTAGCGAAGCCGTCGTTATCGGTGTTGTAGGAGTAGACGGCCTTCTTGGCGTGCGTATCGGGATCCTTCGTCTTGATGGTGCCGGTGGTGCCGTCCTCAAAGACCACGGGATAGGTGTAGACCGTCTCGCCGTCCTCCACGGTGCGGCTGTAGTCGCCGCTGATGTAGGCGTAGCTGCTGGTGGAGGTGTAGGTGCCGTCCAGAGTCAGGACCATAGCGGTGAGGGAGCTGTTGTTGGACTGGTCATAGATGACGCTCACGTCGCCCTCCGCAGCAATACCGCTGGAGCGAACGTTGTTCAGACCCACCAGCACATTCCAGCCGTTGTTGTCCTGGATGAAGAACACGGTGGAGTTGTCGGCGTTCACACGGGTACCGGCAACAGTGTAGGAAGAATCATTCTTCCAGAGCTTGTTGTCCTCACTGCCGCTCAGGGCGCCGGTCTCGACGGCGTAGTCCTCACTGATGTAGGAGGGCTGGCCCAGAGTCACGGTGCCGTCACTGTTGATGGAATAGGAGACCAGCGTGCCGTTGGTCGCATCAGCCAGAGCCTGAGCCATCGCGAGCTCGCGGGCATCAGAGCCGATGACATCGGTGTCCTCGCTCCAGCGGGTGGCGGAGGCAGCCAGATTCACGGTGTAGAGGCCGTTGGTGCCGTCGGCCATGGTCAGCTTGACTTGGGCGGAGGCAAAGCCAGGCTCAGGATCAGCATTGACGGCGGTGATCACGGCGTAGTTGCCAATGGCCTCGTCAATAACCAGAGCGGACAGAACGTTGCCGGCGGGATCCAGGTAGAGGCGATAGGTGTCGCCAACCATACCATCCAGATCACCCAACTTATCGCCGTCCAGATCGGTGGTGCGGTCGATGCCGGCGCTGACAGCGTACTTGGTGCCGTCAACAGTGATGGTGGGAACCTCACCGGCGTTGTAAGCGGTGACCTCGCCCTCCACGGTCTCAGCCGCGGTCAGGTAGTAGGTGTCGTCATACTTGATGACCAGGACATAGTCGTCCTTCTCCACATCCTCATAGTTGGCGATGTCAGCGAAATCCACAGAGCCGATGCCGGAGAGGGTCAGCTTTTCGTCCTTCTCGTTGTACACGGTAACCTTGGACAGGTCATACACCTCGCGCATAACCAGATCCACGGTGCCGTCGCCGGAGTTGTCGATAAAGCGGGTGCGCACGCCGGGAGCCTGGGTATACAGCTCCTCCACCTTGTCCTCGTTCACGCCCTTAGCGCTGTAAGTCTCCACCTGAGCACCGGCACGATAGGAGATACCGGAACCCTTCAGAGCGTCCTTCACAGCGTCGGCGTCCTTCAGACGGGCAGTGGTCTCCACCACAGTGGTCTTGTCCGACACAATAGGATCGCCCAGAACGGTGGAGGCGTTGGGGTTGGGGGACAGGGTGTTGTTGAAGCGGACGTAGATAACTACGCGCTGGCCCACTAGGTCGTTGCTGACTGCCAGAGGATAGTTGCCGCTGGGATACTCCTTACTGGTGGATTCGATGTAAGTCTTGCCAGCCACAGTAGCGGTGTGGCCGTCAATGCCAAAGATCTCATTGGCCTTGACAACGCCCTCAACCTTGATAGCGTTGAAGCGGATAGCCAGCATGCTGGAATCCTCGTTGTCGCCATTGACGGGCTGAGCATACACCGTGCCGTCATACTGACCCATCAGGTTGCGGTACTCAACCTCCTGAGCCTGCACGCCGTTGTAGATCAGCTGAGCCACATCGTCACGGGTGATGGTCTCGGAAGGATTGATGGTATCGATGCCATCGTACAGATGGACCTTGGTGGCCAGGGTGTTGGTGGCCAGCTCCCAGTTGGCGCCGCCGATGCCCTCAAACTCGGGCTTGTAGCCCAGAGCGCACAGGACCATCTTGGCCGCCGCAGTGCCGGTCAGGGTGCCGTCGGGGTTGAAGGAGCCGTCGCCCACGCCCACGATGATGCCCAGGTTGGCGCAGTAAGCGATGTAGGACTCAGCCCAGTGGCCCTGAGTATCGGTGAAGGTGGACTTGATGTTGGAGCCCAGAACGGGGTCCTTGCCGCCGCCCAGCATACGGGCGATCAGGGTGCAGGCCTCCGCGCGGGTCAGGCTGCCGGTGGGATCATAGTAGGAGCCATCCTCCTTGCCGGAGATGACGCCCAGAGAGACCATGGTGCTCACGGCCTCGGTGTTGACGATTTCACTCTTATCGGTGAAATCTTCGTAGCCCGCAGCGCTGGCGCCGACGACCATCAGGCCAAGAACCATGACGGAAGCCAGAGCCATGCTGAGAGCTCTCTTGAGGTTTCTCATGTCGAAATCTTCCTCCTTGTTCAAAATTTGAGGTATTTTGGGAGAAATTCAAGCTTTTTGCGGCACAAAAGTATTGTACAACGCCCCTTACAAGGAGAAATTCGTACTCTATACAGGCTAAAACCGCAGTAAAAAGGTAAAATCAGTGTAAAAAAGTTCAACTGGTAGACATCTGGTAGACATCTCAGCGAAAATTCGAGGGAAAAATCTTCTAATCCATTGCGATAGAACGGATTGCAGCATTGAAGCGGTAGACCTTTGGTAGACAAAGGAAAAAATTCATCCGAACACCGCGAATGCGGCCCACTACCTTTTAATATATGCAAACCCTGTGGGAGGCGCGGCCGCTGGAAGAAAACGGCCGCGCAAAAAAACCGCTTTTTCGGGGGAACCTTTTGACCCCCGCGCCGTCTAAGAACATGAAGCGCCCGGGGGACCCCCCACGGAGCCTGAAACAAGCCTGAAACAAGCCTGAAACAATCCGGCAGTAATCTTACAGGTTTGTTACAGTTGGCCCCAAACGGTTGACGAATCGCTCGGGATGCTTTAATATAATACCTGAGGCAAGGGGAGTTGTACCGTTGATTTCCGAACAATTTAGATCGAAATCGACGAAAAATCTCCAAAAACGTCTCGAAATTTGAACAAGGAGGAAACCTAAAATGAGAAACCTCAAGAGAGCTCTCAGCATGGCTCTGGCTTCCGTTATGGTCCTTGGTCTGACCGTGATCGGCGCCGGCGCTGCGAGCTACGAAGATTTCACCGATAAGGATGAAATCGTGCACAAGGACGCCGTTTCCATGGTTACCGAGCTGGGCGTTCTGGCCGGTCTGCCCGACGGCAGCTTCGGCGGCAGCCAGAACATCGACCGCGCTTCCTTCGCGCGTCTGGTCTGCGTCGTGCTCAACGGCGGCAAGGAGCCTGTTCTGGGCAACCTGACCACCACCTTCACCGACACCCAGGGCAACTGGGCTGAGAAGTACATCTCCTTCTGCGTGGACCGCGGCATCATCGCCGGCCGCGGCAACAACACCTTTGGTCCCAGCGACAACGTGACCGGCTCCGAGGCCGCGAAGATGCTGCTGGTGGCCCTGGGCTACAACACCGCCTATGAGGGCATCGGCGGCGCCACCTGGGAGGTCACCACCAACTCCCTGGCCAACATGGCCGGCCTGTATGAGGGCCTGGAGACCATCAACCCCTCCGAGCCCCTCTCCCGCGACAACGCCGCTCAGATGATCTACAACGTTCTGAACGCGGATGTCGTGAGCTACTCCTTCTCCTTCAACGCCGACGGCAGCACCACTGCGGTGCAGAACAAGTCCGAGAAGACCATGCTGGAGGATAAGTTCGGCGTGGTTATCGTTGAGGGTATTGCCCTCGCCAACGAGTTTGCCGACATCGAGAATGGCGGCGACGCTCTGAAGGCCGGCAAGACCACCATCAAGGTCACCAACTACAATGATGGCCAGAACAACTACGGCAACAAGGAAAGCACCAGAAACGAGACCTTCAACGTCTCCTCCGGCAAGGACGTGCTGGGCCGCTCCGTGGTCCTGTATGTCAAGCCCTCCGCGACCGCTTCCACCTCCGCTGATAAGGGCACCGTGGTTGGCTCCGTGCTGGTGAGCTCCACCAACACTGTTGTGGAGAATTCCGGCCGCGACAACCTGTACACTGTGGCTGACGACAACAAGCTGAGCCTGGTGGACGACAAGACCCTGATCTCCCAGAACTATGGCAAGGCTGCGGCCAACAACGCGCTGCTGCAGAAGGGTGCCGCTGACGCCACCCGCGGCGAGATCCGCACTCTGATCGACAACGACAACGACACCAAGGTCGACTATGTCCTGTTCGAGACCTATGCTCTGGGCAAGGTCACCAAGTACTCCACCGCCGACGACGGTTCCATCACCATCAACGGCACCAGCTCCCTGGCTTATGACGACAAGGCCGACGTGGTTGGCTTTGACGATGTGGCCAAGAACGACTATGTCCTGTACGCCCAGATCGGCGGCAAGCTGTATGTCCAGAAGGCCGAGTCCGTCACCGGCGAGCTGACCGCTTACAAGGCGGACGGCGCCAAGTCCACCCTGACCGTGGACGGCACCAAGTATGATGCCTCCGGCCTGAGCTTCTACAGCGACGGCAATAAGCTGGTCTCCGCCCAGGGCTACAACAACCTGGATAAGGACGCCACCTTCTACCTGGATACCAAGGGCAACATCATCGCTGTGGACGGCACTGCCGCCAGCAGCAACTACGCCTTCCTGATCAGCGCGGCCACGGTGGGCGGCGTGGACAAGACCACCGAGGTCAAGGTGGCTCTGGACGACGGCACCACCGGCGTCTACACCCTGGATGAGGACAACAGCGATGTTTCCGCTAGCGACAAGAAGATCCTCTGCACTTACACTGTGAGCGACGACGAGATCGCCCTGAAGAAGGTCACCGGCGTCAGCGCTGAGCAGAACAATGCCGCTATCGAGGTCAAGAAGGGCAACGCTACCGTGAAGGGTATCACCGGCGCCTATGCCGATGCCAACACCGTGTTCTTCTATGTGGCTCCCAAGGAGACCTACAATGCCAGTAGCGATACCATTGCCACTCACCTGGATGTCGACTCCGTCGAGAGTTATGTGGGCAAGGACAATGTGGCCGGTATTGACACTACGACCGACTTCATCTACTACACCAAGGACGGCGACATCAAGGCCGTCGTGATTGTCACCGACAGCGTCGGCACCTCCAGCAACTACATCTACCTGTACCAGAAGATGGGCCGCAATTCCGACGGCTTCCTGTACAACGCCATCGTGGACGGCGAGATCAAGACCGACGTGGTCGTGACCACCAACGCCGACCTGGGCCTGTATCCCTACAGCACCACCACCAAGGGCTTCTACAAGGTGGGTACTGCCATTGACACCAAGGGTAACGTGGCGCGCCTGGACGGCAACTCCGTCATCGTGGGCGGCACCGAGTACAAGCTGACCGACAGCACCGTGATCGCCAACATCGACGGCGGCGACACCGCTCTGGATGCGGTCATCAACGAGGGCGATTACATCGTCTTCAAGGCCAACTCCGACAAGGAGCTCGAGGCTGTGTTCGTGACCCTGCCCTACGATGCCAGCAAGACCGAGATCACCGTGAACACCGAAGCGGCTACCACCGCTAACGTGACTGTGGAGATCAGCGGCGACGTGATCACCATCAGCGGTACCGATAAGGCTTCTACCACTGGCACTGAGCTGAAGGGCATCCTGAAGACCGCCGACAGCAAGGCCGTCGTTAAGGTGGCTGAGAACGCCAACGGCAGCAGCGAGATCACTTCTAGCAACGTTGTTTCCGGCAACTATGTTGTGGTGACCTACACTGACAATGGCAACACTCTGGTGGACGTGTATACCATCAAGGTTGCTGACTAAAAATTCTGATTAACAGAGTTCACCCCCGGGCTTCGGCCCGGGGGTGTTTTTACGCTCAAATTGGGTTACAGGAGCAGCAGTCCGTAGTCGTAGAGGGTACAGCCGGTCACTCCGGCCGCCAGCGTCCACCCCAGCGAGAGGGTCTCCCCGGTGGGGGCGCTGCCCCGCCACTCCGTCTCCGTGCAGGGTGCGCCGTCCAGCGTCTGGGCCGGCCGGGTGGCCTGGACGCTCAACGCCGTGCCCGCCAGTGCAGGCGTCACCGTTCCGCCCTCCCAGCGGGCCCAGAGCCGGACCTGTGTGCATTCATCCGGGAGTGCCTGCGCGGTCACATCCATGTGGCCCTCCTCCGCCCCCAGCGAGGTGATCCGGGCGGTCCCCGCCATGTCGCCGCCGGAGGTCAGGGCAAAATCCAGCGCGGAGCTGCCGCCTTTGGGAAACCCCAGATAATACCGGTCGCCCGGAAGCAGAAGCAGAGGTTCTTCCAGCAGCATCTCAAAGCTCCCCTCGGAACGCTCCGGGATGTCCATGGCCTGCTGCCGTACTTTTTCCCCATTGTGCCAGACCTCCAGGGTCATCTCTTCTGCCGACGGGTTGCGGATGGTGGCCTGAAAACCGGTCAGCAGACCGGCCCCCACAGCGGTGCGCTCCTGGGTGTAGATGGAGCCGTAATAGGGCGCGCCATAGCTGCTGCCTTTGGCGGCCGTCCAAGCGGCCTCACCCGTGCGAAAGAGCCGCAGGCCGTGGTCCCGCACCACCAGGGCCGCGTCTTTCTCCGCAATGGCGCTCTCATCGGGAAAGCCGTCGAATAAAAGGGACCTTTTATACCCGGTGTATTTGCCCTCGTACTGGCTCTGGAGCATCAGATTGTAGAGATTGTAGGCGTTGTCCACGCCGGTGCGGACGACTTGCCCCAGAGCCGTGTCCAGGATGGAAAAATCCTGATTAAACTCCGTGCGCAGGAATGCGTCGCTGGACTCCCACTGATGAAGCCCGTAGTTTGGTGTAAAGGTTGCCATACAATTCCTCCTTTTCACCACTGTCGGTCCGAACCGGAATCGGGGGACAAAACCGTCTCCGCCGCGCCAATGTCTACCAGATGTCTACCGGAAGAACGCCGGAATTCCTTGTGCGGCAAGGGATTCCGGCGTTCTTTTGTGCAAGTGGCCTCAATATATCTACCAGATGTCTACCAGTTGAACTTTTTCACGCAGATTTTGCCTCTTTTCTGCTATTTTACCCGTTATAGAGTACGAATTCCTCCTTGTAAGGGGCGTTGTATTCGATATGGAACTTTTTGATGGGAAATATCGAAAAAAGACGCCGTTTGTCTCGAAATTTGAACAAGGAGGAAACCTAAAATGAGAAACCTCAAGAGAGCTCTCAGCATGGCTCTGGCTTCCGTCATGGTCCTTGGCCTGACCGTGGTCGGCGCCGGCGCTGCGGGCTACCAGGATTTCACCGATGCGGATGAGATCCAGCACACTGAGGCTGTCTCCATGATCACCGAGCTGGGCATCCTGGCCGGTCTTCCCGACGGCAGCTTCGGCGCTACGCAGAACATCGACCGCGCTTCCTTCGCGCGCCTGGTCTGCGTCGTGCTCAACGGCGGCAAGGAGCCCATCCTGGGCAACCTGACCACCGACTTCACCGACACCCAGGGCAACTGGGCTGAGGCCTACATCGCCTTCTGCGTCAACCGCGGCATCATCGCCGGCCGCGGCGACGGCACCTTCGGTCCCAGCGACAACGTGACCGGCTCCGAGGCCGCGAAGATGCTGCTGGTGGCCCTGGGCTACAATGCCGAGTATGAGGGCATCGGCGGCTCCACCTGGGAGATCACCACCAACTCCCTGGCCAATCTGGCCGGCCTGTATGAGGGCCTGGAGACCATCAACCCCTCCGAGCCCCTGACCCGCGACAACGCCGCTCAGATGATCTACAACGTTCTGAACGCCAACGTGGTCAGCTACAACTGGACCTTCAATACCAATGGCAACACTGTGGCCGTGCAGGACAAGTCCGATGAGACCCTGCTGGAGAATGCTTTCGGCGTGGTTATCGTCGAGGGCGTCGTGACCGCCAACGAGTTCGCCAGCCTGGGCACCAACAGCTCCATGGACGAGGGCGAGACCCGCATCGTGGTCACCAACCATGACGACGGTCAGACCAACTACACCAACGGCGCGCAGACCTTCCAGGTCTCCACCGGTGAGGACGTGCTGGGCCGCTCCGTGGCCCTGTATGTCCAGCCCTCCACTACCGCTTCCAGCTCCGCTTCCCGCGCCACCGTGCTGGGCAACGTGGTGGTGAGCAGCGACAACACCGTGGTCACCGACCTGAGCAGCGACTCCATTGCCGAGGTCGCCGAGGACAACGACCTGAGCCTTGTGGAGACCACTGAGAATGTTACGGGTACTACCTATACCTTCAACTACGACGATCCCAGCAGCGACTCCGGCGCCAGCGCCGATAAGGACGCGGTGGATGCCATCGTGGGCCAGGGCGTGGAGAAGACCCTGATCGACAACGACGACGACGGCGTGGCCGAGTATGTCTTTGTCAACCGCTTCGACCTGGGCAAGGTCACCCGGTACTCCACCGACGGCGACGGCGCCATCGTGGTCCGCACCAACTCTTCCAGCGACGAGTATGAGCGCGCCGACGTCATCGGCTTCGACGATGTGACCCGCAACGACTACGTCCTGACTGCTGAGATCGGCGGTAAGCTGTATGTGGAGCTGCCCGAGACCGTCACCGGCACTCTGGAGCTCTACCGCACCAGCGACGGCCAGACCACCCGCCTGACCGTGGACGGCACCGAGTACTATGTCTCCACCGAGGCCCTGGTTCACAGCGACCTGGAGGAGGCCGACTCCTACGGCTCCGATAACCTGGATTCCGAGGCCACCTTCTATCTGGACCGCAACGGCTACATCATCGCCGTGGGCGACGTGGAGGAGTCCGCTTACTCCTACGCCTATGTGGTCGGCAAGGCTACCGGTAATGATCTGGATGCTGACCGGGTGCGCGTGACCCTGCCCGACGGCACCACTACTACCTATGACCTGGACGACAGTGGTTCTTACCTGGACATTGGGGCTGTTACCAAGGGCAGCGTCTACCGCTACAGCATCAACAGCGACGGCGAGATCCGCCTGAGCACGGCGTACCCGATCAACGTTGAGCTGGCGGCTGGCGAGTTTGAGAATGGCCGGGCCGGCGTGACTGTGGATGGCGAGACCTACTACACCACCGCCAATACCCTGTTCTTCTACAGTGATGACGAGGCGGATGCCGAGACTGGCGCTTATAGCGATGTGGATGTCTACACCGGCTACAACAATGCTCCCACTACTGAGGGCCAGATGCAGGTCTGGCGCGACAGCTCCAACCGCATTGTGGCCGTGACCGTCGTGGGCGGCACCGGCAAGATCGCGGCGGATGACAGCCTGTTTATCTACCACCTGGGCAACCGCAACAACGACTATGTCATTGCCGATGTGGTTCTGGCTGGTAGCGATGAAGTCACTGAGGGCGTCCGTGTGACCTTGGATGAAGGCGTTACTCCCGCAGAGGATGAGCTGTACATGTACACTGTCAACAGCGACGGTGAGTATGTGCTGACGGCGACCAACGACGAAGATGTTACCGAGGAGGGCATCAGCGTTGTCGAAGGTACCGTGGTCGATGTGTACTCCGGTTCCTTCACTCTGATGGTTGAGGACGAGAGCACGGAGTACGGCATGAGCTCCGACACCGTGGTTGTGGACGACGTGGACGATCCCAGCACCCCCGCTGTGGAAGTCGGCTCCGGCTTCTCCGAGGATGACATCGTCACCGTTCTCCTGAACGACGACAACGACGCCGTGATGGTCATCATCACTGGCGTGGCTCAGGGCGAGTAATTCTCCCCCGTAGCACACACCCCCTTCTGCAAAATCCCCCCGAGCTCCGGCTCGGGGGGATTTTTTCGCCGCTCTTACCGCAAGAGCACGCCGTAATCGTAGACGGCGGAGGTATCGCTCTCCCCCAGACTCAGGGTCAGCACCACCGCGTAGTCCCCGGCCGTCAGGGCCTGGGAGAGGGTAAATTCACTCTCCGTACACGCCGCGCCCTGGAGGTTCACGGTCTGCCGCTGGGCGGCGGGGGTCAGGCTGTGCTGGAGCGAGCCCTGCTTCACCGCCAGAGCCGCCGTCCCCCCGGTGTGCCGCACCCAGGCGCGCAGCCCGCCGCAGGCGGGAAGAGCGTAGGTGACGCTGGTGAGACTGGCGCTGGTTCCAGTGACCGGCGTAAAGTGGAACGTGCCCCCCAGGGCGGTCCCGGCGCTGTCCAGGCCGGGGGTGAAGAAACTGCCGTTGGTCTCCAGGGTGACGGCGCACACCGTCCCGGCGCAGACGGGGAGGGCCTGCGAAAAGGTCAGGGTGTCCTCGCAGTAGGAGCCCACCGGGGCCGAGGGAGAGCGCTGCGTGCCCGTGAGGACGGTCTTGCCGTCCACCTGGACGGTGTAGTGTACCTCGGTGGTGGAGGCGTACTGGACGTTGTTGTAAATCCGGTAGGTCAGCCCCGTCCACAGTCCGCCTCCCACGGCGGTGTGGCTGCGGCCGGCGGCCTTTTCCTCGTTGCCGCTGTAACCCCAGCCCACGTCGCTCTGGCCGCTGCGGTGGAGGACCAGGGCGCTCTTCCCGTCGTGGAGCAGCGCGGAGGAGCGCTGGGCCACGCCCTCCAGCGTGCGGAAGCCGTCAAAAAGAAGGCCCCGCTTCTGACCGGTGGTCTTGCCGTCGTACTCGTTCTGGAGGAGCAGATTGTACACGTTGTAGCTCAGGTCGGGAATCAGGGCGCGCTCCGCCGCCAGCTCCCCCAGGGCGGTGTCGATCTTTAGAAAGTCCCCGTTGAAGTCCGTGCGGAGAAAGGGGTTCTCCGCCGCCCACTGGTGCAGGTTGTAGTTGGTCGTATAGGTTGCCATGATGATTACCTCCTTCACTCCCGGCCCGCCGGAGGAGAAAAGAGGGATGGTTTTGTCCCTCTTTTTCGGGAAATGAAGGGAAGATGGGGGAAACCTGCAAACAGACGGGAGAGAACCGGCCGGGCCCGGGGGCTGGAAAAAATTTTACAGTATTTTTGAAACAGGAATGATAGAAGCTGATTCGGACCATATCCCGCAAAAAATCATCGATTTTAGGCATGAATAGGCGAGATACCGCGAAAGAAAGACAAGCATGAACCGGGAAAAGTAGTTGCAAAACCGGCGCAGGAGGGGTATAATCTAACCTATAAATACATTTGTGCTTACAGAGAGGACACAAAGGTATCTTTTGATTATGAGGAGGAAACAAACATGAAATGGAACAAGGTGCTTGCTCTGGCCATGACCGGCGCGCTGTCCCTGGGTCTGCTCTCCGCCTGCTCCGGCGGCACAACCTCTGCGCCCGGAGAGGGAGACGGCGATTCCTCCAGCGGGGAGAAGGTCGTCCGCATCGGCGTGTTTGAGCCCTCGACCGGCGACTCCGGCCCGGGCGGCAAGCAGGAGGCCCTGGGCATCCAGTACGCCAATTATGAGACGCCCACCGTGGACATCGGCGGGGAGACCTACCAGGTGGAGCTGGTGATGGCCGACAACGGCTCGACCACCGACAAGGCCCCCACGGCCGCCGCCGAGCTGGTCAATCAGAACGTGTCCCTGGTGCTGGGCTCCTACGGCTCCAGCGTGTCCATCGCCGGCGGCCCTGTGTTTGACGAGGCCGGCCTCGCCGCCATCGGCGTCACCTGCACCAACCCCGGCGTCACCGCGGGCAACGACTACTACTTCCGCATCTGCTTCCTGGATCCCTTCCAGGGTACGGTCCTGGCCAACTTTGCCGAGGATAAGTTCAGCGCCAAGAAGGCCTATCTCCTGGGCGAGCTGGGCAACGAGTACGATCAGGGCCTCATCAGCTACTTTGAGCAGGCCTTCTCGGGCGAGGTTGTGAAGGACTCCTTCCCCACCAACACCTCCGACTTCAGCACGTATCTCAACAAGGCCGTCTCTGAGGGCTGCGACGTGATCTTCTGCCCCGTGTCGGTGGCCTACTCCACCCAGATTGTAAAGCTGGCTGCCGATACCAACCTGGAGATTCCCATTCTGGGCTCCGATACGCTGGACAACAACATGGTGCTGGAGTCCGCCGCCGGTTCCAACGTGCAGCTCTATGTCTCCACCTTCTATCAGGAGGGCGGTTCGCCTGAGTTTGACGAGGGCATCAAGGCCTGGCTCAACGAGGATGCCACCGCCATGACCAACAACGGCGGCAACGACACCATCTCCGGCCTGACCGCCATGGGTTATGACGCGTACTATGTGGCGCTGGAGGCCCTGAAGGCCGCCGGGTCCACCGACCCCGGCGATGTGAAGGCTGCGCTGCCCGGCGTGACCTATACCGGCGTGTCCGGCGACATCGCCTTTGACGAGCAGGGCGACGCCATCCGCGACACCGCCTATATCAAGACCGCCGACAACCAGAACGTGGCCTGGACGCTGGAGACGGTTCAGACCGTGGAGTAAGTTCCGCTTCCGAGTTGAATACCGGACCGTCTGGTGGGGTGTCCCGCCAGGCGGTCCACGGTAGTGAGCGAGATGGGACCGCCTCGAAAGCCGCCGCATACGGCCTCTTTCGAGACGGTCCCGCCCCTGAATGAAAGTGAGGGAGGTATTCCCGTGCAATACGGCATTTCCATCCTGCTCTCCGGCATCTCGCTGGGCGGGCAGTACGCCCTGATCGCCATCGGCTATACCATGGTCTACGGCATTTTGCGGCTGATTAACTTCGCCCATGGCGACGTGTTCATGGTGGCCGGTCTGATGACCGTCTACCTGAGCGCCAGCCTGCCCATCTGGGTCTCTCTGCCCCTGACGGCGGTGCTGACGGTGCTCCTGGGCTTTGTCATCGAGCGCGTGGCCTACAAGCCCCTGCGCTCCGCGCCCCGGATGAGCGTGATGATCTCCGCCATCGGCGTGAGCTATCTGCTCCAGAATCTGGCCACCTACATCACCGGCGGCCTGCCCCAGATGTACCCTGAGATTCCGGGCCTCTCGGCTACGGTGACCATCGCCGGCACGTCCACCAAGTGGGTGACCATCATCACCCCCTTCCTGGTGGTGGCGCTGGTGATCGCCCTGACCCAGCTCATCAACCGCACCAAGATGGGCATGGCCATGCGGGCGGTGGCCAAGGACTTCGAGACCAGCCAGCTCATGGGCATCAAGATCAACAACGTGATTTCCATCACCTTTATCATCGGCTCCTTCCTGGCGGCCGTGGGCTCGATGCTCTATTTCACCAACTACCAGTCCATCGTGCCTCTCTCGGGTTCGCTGCCCGGCCTGCGGGCCTTTGTGGCGGCGGTCTTTGGCGGAATCGGGTCCATCCCCGGCGCGGTGATTGGGGCCTTCCTGATCGGCATCTGCGAGAGCATCATTAAAGGTTCGGATTGGAGCGTCTTTTCCGACGCGTTCACCTTCGCGCTCCTCATCGTGGTCCTGGTGGTCAAGCCCACCGGCCTCTTCGGTGAGAAGGCCACCGACAAAGTATAAGGGGGCGTGCGGCTATGTTACAGGAAAGAAAAAGCAAACGGAGCAGATGGTTCGCCCTTTTGGGAGTGGCGGCGCTGCTGATCCTGGTGCTGGTGCTGGAGAACACCATCCGGCCCACCAGTATGCTCTTCACCGTGCTGAAAAAAGGCGCGGTGTATGCGGTGGTGGCCACCTCCATGAACCTGCTCAACGGGTTTACCGGCCTGTTTTCTCTGGGTCAGGCGGGCTTCATGCTTCTGGGCGCCTATACCTACGCCATTTTGACCATCCCCGTGGCCGACCGGGAGAGCGTGTACTATCTCTATCAGGGCACGGTGGTGAATTTCTCTCTGCCCGACCTCTTCGGCGGGGCGGACAACCCGGTCGGCCTGATCCTGGGCGTACTTCTGGCCCTGATCCTGGGCGGATGTGTGGCCGCCGCGGTGGCCTGGCTCATCGGACTGCCGGTGCTGCGGCTGAAGAGCGACTATCTGGCCATCGCCACGCTGGGCTTTGGCGAGATCATCCGCGCGATTTTCCAGTGGGATAAGCTGGGCCCCGTCACCAACGGAGCCAACGCGCTGAAAAACTTCCCCAGCTTCTCCAGCTTCAACATTGAGAACGCCGACGGGGACGTGGTGCTGCGCCTGTCCACCTTTGTGGCCTTCCTGCTGGCGGTGCTTTGTATCGGCGGCGTTGTGCTGCTCATCAACTCCTCCTACGGCCGGGCGTTTAAGGCCATCCGGGAGGACGAGGTGGCCGCCGAGGCCATGGGCATCAACCTGGCCAAGCATAAGCGCCTGTCCTTCTGCATCAGCTCCTTCTTCGCCGGGGTGGGCGGCGGCATGTTCGCCATGTTCGCCAACCAGGCCCAGGCCAAAACCTTCACCACCGCCATGACGTATGAGATTCTGCTCATTGTGGTCATCGGCGGCCTGGGCTCCATCTCCGGCTCCTCCATTGCGGCCTTCCTCTATGTGGCGGCCAGCGAGTGGTGGCTGCGCTTCCTGGACACGGAAACCTATATCGGGGACTTCAAAGTACCGTTCCTGCGCACCGGCTTCCGCATGGTGGTCTTTTCGGTCATCATTATGATCGTGGTGCTCTTCTTCCGCCGGGGTCTGATGGGAGATAAGGAGCTCACAGATCTCTTCCGGCCCCGCCGGAAACACAAGGAGGCGGCGAAATGAGTGAGAATATTCTTCGCCTGGAACATGTGACCATGCAGTTCGGCGGCGTGGTGGCGGTGAACGACCTCTCCCTGGAGGTCAACAAGGGCGAGATCGTGGCCCTCATCGGCCCCAACGGCGCGGGCAAGACCACCGCGTTCAACTGCATCACCGGCGTGTACCAGCCCACCAACGGCCGGGTCTCCTTCCTGGAGAAGCCCATGGTGGAAAATTATCCCCAGGGCAAGATGAAAAAGCTCTACGCCGGAGAGAACGCCGGGATGTTTTCCCATGTGCTGGCGCCCACTCCGGACCACATCACCCAGCTGGGCATTGCCCGGACGTTCCAGAATATCCGCCTGTTTTCCGCCCTGACCGTCTTTGAAAACGTGCTCATCGCAAAACATATGCGGGCCAAACAGAACTTCCTCACTGCGGCCTTCCGGCTCAACCGCGCCGAGGAGCGGCGGATGCGGGAGGAGGCCATGGCCCTGCTGGAAGAGCAGGGGCTCAGCCATCTGAAGGACGAGGTGGCGGGCAGCCTGCCCTACGGACTCCAGCGCCGGCTGGAGATTGCCCGGGCCCTGGCCACCAGCCCCAAGCTGCTCCTCCTGGATGAGCCGGCCGCCGGCATGAATCCCCAGGAGACGCTGGAACTGACGGAGTTCATCCACCAGATCCGGGACGAATACCATCTCAGCGTGCTCATGATCGAACACCATATGGACCTGGTCATGCAGATCTCCGAGCGTATCTACGTCCTGGACTTCGGAAAGCTCATCGCGCAGGGCACGCCGGAGGAGGTACAGAACAATCCGCGCGTGATTGAGGCCTACTTGGGGGTGACAGACGATGCTGAAGATTGATGAATTAAAGGTGAGCTACGGCGGCATTGAGGCCGTTAAAGGCATCAGCTTCGAGGTCCCGGAGGGGAAGATCGTCACCCTCATCGGGGCCAACGGCGCGGGCAAATCCACCACGCTGCGCGCCATCGCGGGCCTGGTGAAACCGGCCGCCGGCCGCATCCATCTCCAGGCGGAAGATATCACCGGCCTCTCTCCCGACCGCATTGTCTCCAAGGGCATTACGCTGGTCCCGGAGGGACGGCATGTGTTCCCCGACCTGACGGTGCTGGAGAATCTGAAGATCGGCGCCTACCTGCGCCACGACGACCTGGAGGAGGACCTGAAGTGGGTTTACGACCTCTTCCCGAGGCTGAAGGAGCGCTCCTGGCAGGCGGCGGGCACCCTCTCCGGCGGCGAGCAGCAGATGCTGGCCGTGGGCCGGGCCCTCATGTCCCGGCCCAAGCTGATGATGATGGATGAGCCCTCCCTGGGCCTGGCCCCCATCGTGGTCCGGGGGATCTTCGACATCATCAAGGAGATCAACCGCCAGGGCGTGACCATCCTTCTCATTGAGCAGAACGCCAACATGGCCCTCCAGACCGCCGATCTCGCCTACGTGATGGAGACCGGTCAGATCACCCTCTCGGGCCCGGGCCGGGAGCTGATGAAGAACGAGGCCATCAAGAAAGCGTATCTGGGCAAGTAAGGCATGACGAGAAATAATTTTGAATAACCGGGACCTTTGCGGCCGCGAGCGGGAAAGCTAGGGTGACTGTCGTGGGCAAAAAGGCGCGTCCGAAACCGATGGTTTATAGTTTCCTGCTTCTGCCTGCTGGGACTTCTGTGCTTTGCTGTCCTGAAGTCCTCTTCCTATCCTATGGGCGGCTCTGTGGTGGTGACGGGGAAGGGCACCGGCATCTTCGGCTACTACTATATCACGGTTAGACAGGGGCCCACGATGGAAGGGACATATTCCGACTTCCGGTTAAGGTGCACAGAGGAACAATACCGGTCGGTTGAGATCGGAGAGACCATCTATTGTGACCGCGAGCAAAGCGCCATCACCCGCAGCGGGGTGATACGCCGCATTTATAAGATAGCAAGCGCCGGACCGCAGAGCGGTCCGGCGCTTGCTGTTTTTGCCGGGGTGGCGCTGGTTTACTCAATGCTAATGCCCGTAAAGAGTCCCCGCAGATGGTCCATCTGCGGGGACCTGCCGGTTTGGGACAGATACAGGTATTTAACCGTTGGTACGGCGCATTTTGGGGTCCAGATAGTCCCGCAGGCCGTCGCCGATGAAGTTGGCGGCGATGGCCACACTGAAGATGGCCAGACCCGGGAAGGTGGAGACCCACCACTTGGCGGTGTCCCGCACGCCGTCGCTGACCATGGCGCCCCACTCGGGGGTGGGAGGCTGAACGCCCAGGCCCAGGAAAGAGAGGCCCGAGAACATCAGAATCGCGTTGCCCAGGTCCAGAGTGCACATGACGATCAGGGAGCCGATGCTGTTGGGCAGAATCTCCCGCGTGAGAATGCGGGTGTGGGTGGCGCCCAGCACCCGGCTGGCGGTGACATAGTCGTTGGACTTGAGTGAGATGACGATGCTCCGGGTCAGACGGGCGTAATTGGGCCACCAGATGACGGCCATCGCCAGGATGGAGTTGGAGATGTTGGGCCCCAGAGCCGCGGCGATGACCATGGCCAGGATCAGAGGGGGGAAGGACTGAATCATCTCGGAAAAACGCATCATCACGTCGTCCACCACGCCGCCGATATAGCCCGCCAGGCCGCCGAAGAAGATGCCCACGCCAAAAGAGATGAGCACGGTCACCAGACTGGCCGTCAGAGACACCCGGCTGGCGTAGAGCACCCGGCTGAACACATCCCGGCCCAGTTCGTCGGTACCGAACCAGTAGTCGGCGCTGGGCGGGAGATACTGGAAGGCCAGGTCGCCCTCGGTGGGACTGTGGGGGGCGATGATGGGGGCGAAGATAGCCACCAGAATCCAGGCGAAGAAGAGCACCACGCCCAGCTTAAACATGAAATTTTTCTGCCGCAGCAGGTCTTTGATTCCTTTCATGACAGGGCCCTCCTCACTGATAGCGGATGCGCGGGTCGATGATGCCGTAGAGAATGTCGATGAACAGATTGACCACGACATAGACCACCGCGATCAGGAGCGAGACGCCGCAGATGGCCGGGAAATCCAGGTTGGTGGCGGCCAGATAGGCGTACTGTCCAATGCCCGGCCAGGAGAAAATACGCTCCACAAAGACCATACCGCCCAACAGGTTGCAAAAGCCCATGCCGCTGACCGTGATGACGGGGACCAGCGCGTTGCCCAGGGCGTGACGCCAGACCACGCGGCTCTCCTTCATGCCCTTGGAGCGGGCGGTGCGGATGTAATCGGAGGACATGGCCTCCAGCAGGTTGGAGCGGGTCTGCCGGGTAATGAGGCCCATGGTGAAAAAGCCCAGCACCAGAGCGGGCAGGACCAGGTGGGCGAGCACGTCGCCCAGCAGAGGCCAGTTGCCCCAGCTGATGGCATCCAGGACATACAGCCCCGTCCCCCCCGCGCTGGCCGGGTCGTAGAGGCGGGCGTTATACCGGCCGCCGCTGGGGAAAATGGGAAAAATATTGCACAGCAGGTTCATCACCAGCAGGGCGAACCAGAAATTGGGCAGAGATACGCCGCTGACCGAGATGGTGCGCAGAATCTGATCGATGGGTTTATTCTGGAAAATCGCCGAGAGCACGCCAAAGGCCACGCCAAAGACGATGGCGATGAGCATGGCGAAGATGGACAGCTCCAGCGTGGCGGGGAAGTACTGGGCCAGCTCCTCCAGCACCGGCCGCCCCGTGCGGATGGAGGTACCCAGGTCGTGGTTAACCAGAATATTCTTCATGTAAATCAGGTACTGCTCCCACACGGGCTTGTCCAGGCCCCACTTGGCCTTATAAGCGGCCACAATTTCGGGGTCGTTCAGGGCGCTCTGGCTCAGGTTGGCGGCCTCCGGGCTGGAGGGAACCAGATGGGAGATCAGAAAAACCAGAATGGACACGCCGAAGAGGAGCACGATCATCAGGCCCAGGCGGCGGAGAAGATAACGGATCAAGAGGGCACATCCTTTCTAACCGGATACCGTACCGAAAACCCCGGCGGCCGGGACTTTCGCTGCGGTATCCGCAGGGGTCCCGGGAGGCCCCGATACAGGGCCTCCCGGGGATAAAGGCATTATTTTGCCACAAGCTCGCACAGCTCGATCTTGCACAGGTCGTTGTAGGTCACGTCCTCCAGACGGTCGCTGCGGAAGGCAAAGGTCTTGGGGTGCTGGAGCAGGAAGGCGAAGGGGTTATCCTCCGCGTAGAGCTGCTGGAGCTCCTCGGAGAGGGCGGCGCGCTGAGTCTCGTCGGTCTCGGTCTTGACCTGGTCGCCCAGGGTCCAGAGAGCCTCGTTCTCGGCGGTGCGCTCCCATTTGGCCCGGTTGCCGTAGGCGGTGCCGTTCGTGCCGGTGCCGGGGAGGAAGGCGTCGATCTGGTTGTTGATGTCGTAATAGTCGGGAGACCAGAACATGATATAGAAGGGCATGGTGGCGTTGCGCATCTGCTCATAGACCAGGGTGGTCTCCAGCGTCTCGATGTTGACGGTGATGTTGATCTCGGCCAGGTCCTGGGCCACCTTCTGGGCGATGGTGGTCCACTCCAGACCCTCGGAATTGTTGTTGGCGCAGGTGAGGGTGACCTCAAAGCCGTCGGCATAGCCGGCCTCGGCCATCAGAGCCCGGGCCTCCTCCAGATCCTGGCCATCGGTGGTGAGATCCCGCTGCAGGCCGCCGGAGAAGCCGTCCTGGACAAAGTTCAGGGGGACCATGCACCCCGTGCCGCCCAGGGTCAGATAGCCCTCATAGTCCAGGGCCTTGCGCACGGCCTCCTGCACCAGAGGGTTGGACATCTCGGGGGAGAGGGAGGCGTCCCGGCTCATGACTAGGAAGGTCATCATGGCGGTCTCGCCGGTGGTGACCGTCACATTCTCCACGCCGTCCAGCTGCTTGGCCGTCTCGCTGTTCAGGCCCAGAATGATGTCCGCGTCCCCGTTTTTCAGGGCGGTAATCTGGGCGTCCACGCTGGTCATCTCCTGGAAGATGATGGTGTCGATGTTGCTCGCCTCGCCCCAGTAGTTGGGGTTCTTCTTGAGAACCAGCTGCTCCTTGGGCGTCCAGCTCTCAATGATATAGGGGCCGGAACCGGCGGAGGTGGTGTCCAGCCACTCCTTGGCGGTGTCGCCGCCGGAGTCGGAGCCGCCGTGCTCCTTGACGACCTCGCTGTCCAGGATGCAGTAGGCGTTGGAGGTCAGCTTCACCAGGAAGGAGGCGTCGGGCTGGGTCAGGGTAAAGACCACCGTGTACTCGTCGGGGGCCTCCACATGGTCCACGATTTTAATGTTGGTGTAGGCGTTGGACTCGGGCATGTTGAGCACGCGGTTGACGCTCCACACCACGTCGTTGGCGGTAAGGGGGTTGCCGCTGGCAAAGACCACGTCGTCCCGCAGGTGGAAGGTGTAGATCGTGCCGGTGTCGTCCACCTCATAGCTGGTGGCCACCGAGGGCTCGGGGGTCCCCATCGTGCCGCTCTTGACCCGGTAGAGCATATCGTAGGCGGCATAGGAGACCATGTTGCCGTAGGGCTCGTACATATTGCCGGGGTCCAGAGTCACCAGATCGGACTGGCCGGCAATGACGATGGTCTTGGCCTCTTCGCCGCTGCCGCCGGCATTGCCCTGGACGTTCCCCTGGACATTGCCGGTGTTGCCGCCGCAGCCGGCCAGCAGGCCCGCCAGCATAGCCCCGGCCAGGAGCAGGGAGAGTCGCTTCTTCATTGTGATTCCTCCTCTGAAACAAAGAATGGGACATATACGTACATAAAAGCACAGCCTGCTTTTATGGCGTCAGGAATGCCCGCGCACCCGGTGGCAGGCGGCCCAGTGGCCCGGCGAGACTTCACTCAGGGCGGGACGCTGGCTCCGGCAGGTCTCATCGGCATAGGGGCAGCGGGTGTGGAAGGGACAGCCGGAGGGGGGGGAGACCGGGCTGGGCAGATCGCCGGTCAGGGTTACCTTTTCCCGGGAGGCCTCGCCGATGGTGGGCACCGCCGAGAGCAGAGCCTGGGTGTAGGGGTGAAGGGCGCTGCGGTAGATCTCACCGGCCGGAGCCAGCTCCACAATGTGGCCCAGATACATCACCCCGATGCGCCGGCAGCAGTGTTCCACCACGCTCAGGTTGTGGGAGATAAAGAGGTAGGTGAGGTCCAGTTTTTCCTGCAAGTCCTGGAGCAAATTGATGACCTGGGCCTGAATGGACACGTCCAGGGCGGAAACGGGCTCGTCGCAGACAATCAACTTGGGGTGGAGGGCCAGCGCCCGGGCGATGCCCACCCGCTGCTTTTGTCCGCCGGACATCTCGTGGGGATAGCGGTCCAGGTAGATGTGGGACAGGCCCACCATGTCACACAGCTCCAGCACCTTCTTTTCCCGCTCCTCGGGGGAGTAGAGCTTGTGGATGCGGTAGGGCTCCAGCAGGATATCCCGGATCTTCCGCCGGGGGTTGAGGCAGGAGGAGGGGTCCTGGAAGATCATCTGGGCTTTGCAGCGGAACTGCGTGAGCTCCTTGCCCTTGAGGGTGGAGATGTCCTGCCCGTCAAAGAGAATCTGACCCGCCGTGAGGGGATAGAGCCGCAGCAGGGTCTTGCCAAGCGTGGATTTGCCGCAGCCCGACTCGCCCACCAGGCCGAAGGTCTCCCCCTGCTCGATGGTCAGATCCACCCCGTCCACGGCGTAGAGGGTGGCCTTCTGCCCCCGGCTTTTTTTCACGGTGAAGTGCTGCTTGACGCCCTTCATCTCCACCAGAATTTTGGAATCACTCATGCTTCTTCCTCCGCTCGAAAACATCTCACACACCGGCCGTCGGGCCGCTCGACCAGCGCCGGGTGTTCCTGACGGCAGCGCTCGGTGGCATACTTGCAGCGGGGGTGGAAGTGGCAGCCCTGCGGCATGTCGCCCGCGTCGGGGACCATGCCCTCGATGGCGTCCAGCCGCCGGGTGGGGTGGCCCAGCCGGGGGATGGCCTGGATAAGCCCCTCGGTATAGGGGTGGAGGGGGTGGTCGAAAAGGGCCTTTACCGGGGCGTACTCCACCACCTCGCCGGTATAGAAGACGGCCACTTTATCGCAGAAATCATAGACAATACCCAGATCGTGGGTAATCATGATGATGCTCGTGTCCCGGTTGCGCTTGATGTCCTTCATCAGGTCCAGAATCTGGGCCTGAATGGTCACGTCCAGGGCGGTGGTGGGTTCGTCCGCGATGAGCAGGTCGGGGTCGCAGGCCAGGGCGATGGCGATCATCACCCGCTGGCGCATACCGCCGGAGAGCTGATGGGGGTATTCCTTCATGCGCTGCTGGGGGTCGGGGATGCCGCACAGCTCCAGCAGCTCCAGCGCCCGGGCCATGGCCTGCTTTTTGGTGGCCTTCCGGTCGTGGAGAAGCACGCTCTCGGCAATCTGCTTCCCGATGGGGTGGATGGGGTTGAGGGAGGTCATCGGCTCCTGAAAGATCATGGCGATCCGGTTGCCCCGCACCGACTCCATCTCCCGCTCCGAGAGGGAGAGGAGGTCCTGCCCGTGGAAGAGGATCTTCCCGGAGACCCGGCTGGTCCGGGGGGGCAAAAGGCGCATCACCGCCAGAGAGGTGACGCTTTTGCCGCTGCCCGACTCGCCCACGATACCCAACGTCTCCTTCGGGCCCAGGGAGAGAGACAGATCCGAGATGACCTGGGTCTCCGCCCCGCCGTTTTGGAAACTTACATTCAGATGCTGGATCTCCAGAAGTTCGCTCACAACAGACCCTCCTGTGGACGCCCCGCGGCAGATAGGGCTCTCAAAACCGCGAAACGCTTCGAAAGCCGATGAAATTCCCCGGAAGCACAAAACTATTTTTATATTTTACCCCATCATTTGCAGCATTGCAAGAGCAAAATTGCATAAGAAGGGGGGGCGAGATGAAAAAATAGGGGCACATTATGAAATAATATGCACAGAATGCAAAACAATTCCGCCGCACCCAGTGTCGGGTGCGGCGGAAGGGAATATCCTCCGGCCGTCTCAGCCGGAGCGGCGCTCCAGGCGCAGAAGGATGGCGGTGCGGTCGTCGGGGCCGACGCCGCGGCGCCGGCTCTCCTCCACCAGTACGCGGGAGAGCTCTTTGGGGCTGGCGTCCTGGAAGGAGCGGAATTTCTCCCGAATCCAGGCGTCCCCCTCGCCGCCGGCCACGCCGTCGGAGACCATAAGCACACAGTCCCCCGCCTCCAGATGGAACCGGCTCACATCGGGGGCGGAGCGGTCCCCCGGGGCCAGGCCGGCGGGAAGGGCCGTACCCGTGATGCGGGTGACGGTGTTTCCTTTTTTAAAGTAGGTGGGGGCGGCGCCGTACTTGTACACCGCTCCGCGGCCGGTGAAGAGGTCCAGCTGCAGCAGGTCGATGGTGGTGAAGCCCCCCGCCTCCTCCCCCCGCAGCGCCAGAGCGCCGCTGAGGGTGCGCAGGGCCTCTTCCGGGGGAACCTGGGCCTGGAGAAATTCTTCCAGCAGGCGCACGGCCTCGCTGCTCTCCCGGTGGGCGGCGGGCCCGGACCCCATCCCGTCGCACAGGAGCAGGAAGAGCGAGCCGTCCTCCCGCTTGAACCAGGTCCCGGTATCTCCGGAGATGAGCTCGCCCTCCTTTTTCTGGCTGGCCACCCCGGCCACGGCCTGGAAGGGGGGCTCCTGCACCAGAACCACCCGGTCCCGGCGGGGCGGCGTCTCCTCGGCCAGGCGCAGGGGCGTCCCCAGCAGCCGGGAGAGCCGCTGGACCGCCTCCGCCCGGCGGAGAGTCTGGAGCCCGGGACCCTGCACCTCGACCCGCAGGCGGCCGGCCTGGTCGTAGTAGACCGCCGGCTGGGCCTCCAGCCCCAGGGCGGTGAAGTGCTGGCGCAGGCGGCGCTCCTTCAGCGGGTCGGGCGAGAGCTCCTGGGAGAGCTCCGCCGCCGCGGCGCCCAAGAGGGAGGCCACCTCCCCGTATTGGCGGCAGACCTCGCCCCGGCTCTCCCGCAGGCGGCTGCGGTACTGCCTCCGGCAGAAGAGGGCGGAGAGCTCCTCGTTGGCGGCCTGGAGAAACTGGGGGAATTTCAGGCACCGGCTGGCGAAATGATCGGGAAAATCCTCCGGCTCCCCCCGGCCGCGCTCCAGCATGGGGCCCAGGGCGTCGTTGAGGGCGTTGTAGGTGCTCACATAGTCCCGCTGCCAGCAGGAGAGCTGGAGCGAGCAGTGCCGGCACACCCGGCTGGCCGCCCGGTCAAAGATGACGGCGGTGTCGTTGTCGTTGGGCGGCGGGGCGGCAAAGGGACCATAGAGCGCGTCGTGAAGGCTCCGAAAGGCCCGGGCCGCCTCCTCCAGCCGCTGCCGGGTATAGGCCCGGGCCCGGCTCTGGGTATCCGGACGGGGCTGGCGGGCCAGCAGGGCGCGCACCTGCCGCAAGGCGCCCTCCGGCAGCAGCAGGAAGAGCACCGAGGCGGCAAATACCTCATAGAGCAGGGAGATCCGGGCCCCGGTGTTCCAGGTCCACAGCACCGCCACGGCGTTGGCGAGCACATAGGCCAGGGCGGTAAAAAAGCGCCCCTGCCGGTGAAAGATGCCCGCCATGACCCCGGAGAGGGCGTAGGCCATGGCATAAAGGGGAAGGCCTCCGCCGGCCAGATCCATGCCCACCCCCACGGCCACCCCCACCGTGGCCCCGGCGCCGATGCCCCCGGCGGCGGCGCAGACCATGACGGCCAGAGCCGCCCCGGTCCGCCCCAGGGACAGGTCCCCCAACAGGGTAATCTTGGACAGGGTGAGCAGAGCCGTGCCCCCCAGGATGAGCAGGCTCACCGTCTGGCGCAGAGTGAGGGGGTCCTCCTCCCGGTTGTCGGTCCAGGGAGAGAAGGCGACGCGGTAAAAATAGACCGACGCGCCGCACAGGAGGACCTCGGTGCCGAACCAGATGACGCGCTCGGGCGTCCAGCCCTCGTCGGCCAGGTAGACCAGCCCGGTGACGGCGTCCATCAGGGCGGCCGCCAGGGGCATAAACCACACCTTTCGATAGGGGAGAACGTCGTAAAAGGCAAAGGCCACCGAAAAGATCAGAATGGCGGCCGCGGCATAGCGCAGGCCGTCGGCAAAGCCCTGGAAGGTGAGATAGCCGAAGCAGGTCCCCAGCAGGGCGGAAAAGCCGTCCAGCCCCGACCCGGAGGCACCCACCATCCCCAGGCCGAAGGGGGCGTATCCGCCGAAAATCTCCGCCCCGGACAGCACCGCCCCCAGCAAAAAGCGCATGGCGCACTCGGCCGTGCGCACCAGGGCCGGAGCCCGCAGCACCAGCCGTCCCGTCTCCCGCATCTCCTCCCGCATCCGGGCCGCCCGGGCCCGCAGCGTCTCTTTGGTTGCCATAACCGTTCCTCCCTCTGGAAACTATGTGCCGTTGGCTTGTGTGCTCCAGTATAACCTAATTTCTGGAAAAAGCGGGTCGGAACAGGAGCGTCAAGACTGCAAATTCCCGGCGGTTTTTGCAACGAAAGGGAGGGTTGCCGCGTTATGATGGGTGAAAGCGGCGCTCCCTCCGCAAAAAGGGGGGGAAGGGCGTGGGAGGGGAAGAACTTGCGGTCCGCGCTGGGCCGGGAGACGGCGGAGGGCCTCTTTTTCGGCTTGTCCCGGCGGCGCGGGTATGGTATGATATGGGGTACGAAACGAAAGAATAAGCGAGGGATCCCATTGAACATCGGCACAGTTACGCTCTCCACCCGGCTGGTTCTGGCCCCCATGGCGGGGGTCACCGACCTGGGTTTCCGCACGGTCTGCCGGGAGCTGAGCGGCTGCTACACCGTCACCGAGATGGTCAGCGCCAAGGCGCTGTGCTATCAGGATAAGAAATCTCTCCCCCTCCTGAAATTGGGGGAGGGAGAGCACCCCGCCGCCGCCCAGATTTTCGGCAGCGACCCGGCCTGTATGGAGCAGGCCGCCGGCATTGCCGCAGAGGTCTCGGGGGCGGAGGTGATCGACATCAACATGGGCTGCCCGGTGCCCAAGGTGGCCCAGAGCGGGGACGGCTCAGGGCTGATGCGCACGCCGGAGCTGGCCGCCCGGGTGCTGGAGGCGGTGGTCCGCGGAGCGGGGGGGCGGCCCGTCACCGTGAAATTCCGCCTGGGCTGGGACAAGGGCTCCATCAACTGCGTGGAGTTTGCCCGGATGATGGAGCAGGCCGGCGCTTCGGCGGTGGCCGTCCACGGCCGCACCCGCCGGCAGATGTACGCCGGGGAGGCCAACTGGGACTACATCCGGGCGGTGAAGGAGGCGGTCCGCATCCCCGTCATCGCCAACGGGGACGTGTTCTCCCCCGAGGCGGCGGTGCGCATCCTGCGCTACACCGGGGCGGACATGGCCATGGTGGGCCGGGGCGTGTTTGGGAACCCCTGGCTCCTCCAGCAGTGCGCCGCCGCCCTGGCGGGGGAGCCCGTGCCCCAGCGCCCGCCGCTGGCGGAGCGCTGCGCCGTGGCCGTGCGGCAGTTTGAGATAAACGCCGCCCACAAGGGGGAGAAAATCGCCTGCCTGGAGGCCCGGCGGCACTACGCCTGGTATTTGAAGGGCGTCCCCTACGCGGGCTATTATAAGGAGCAGATCTCCAAAATCTCCACGCTGGAGGATATCTACCGCATCACAGCGGGCATCCGGCGGGACCTGCGGGACGGATAACGCGCCCGCGGCAGCGGGAAAGGACGGTGAAAGCCATGCCAACGGAATCGGAACTGGTCCAGCGGGCCCGGCAGGGGGACGAGGGGGCTTTCGCCGCCCTGGTGGAACAAAACCAGAGCCGGATCTTCAATCTGGCCCTGCGCATGACGGGCAACCCGGACGACGCCGCCGAACTGGCCCAGGAGGCCCTCATCAACGCCTGGAAGGGCCTGTCCAAGTTCCAGGGAGGCAGTTCCTTCGCCACCTGGCTGTACCGGCTCACGTCCAACGCCTGCATCGACTTTCTCCGCCGGGAGAAGCGCCGCTCGGGCCTCTCCATGACGGTCTCCCTGGACGAGGACGAGGAGGAGCGGCAGGTGGAGCTGCCCGACCTGCGCTACAGCCCCGAGGTGGAGGCCGAGCGGCGGGAGCTGCGCGCGGCCATCCGGGAGGGCCTGGAAACGCTCTCGGAGGAGCACCGGAAGGTGCTGGTTCTGCGGGAGCTGGACGGGCTCTCCTACGCCCAGATCGGACAGATTCTGGGCCTGGAAGAGGGGACGGTGAAATCCCGCATCGCCCGGGCCCGGGTGGCCCTGCGAAAATATCTGGTGTCCACTGGGAACTTTTCACCTCCGCCGTCGTCTACAAGCTAGGAGGTAAAACTCCGCATTTCCATGGAGAAAGGAGGGCCAAACCATGATAGACTGCGACCGTGCGCTGGAGCTCATCAGCGAGAGCCTGGACGGGCCTCTCTCCCCGGAGGACCAAAAGGAGCTGGACGAACATCTGGCCGGATGCGGCGCCTGCCGGGCCCTCCTGTCCGATTTCAGGCAGATGCACACCGCGCTGGGCGATCTGAACGCCCCCGTACCGGAGGGGTTTGCGCGCAGCGTCATGGAGCAGGTGCATCGGGAGAAGGTCGTCCCCATCTCCGGCCGCCGCCGGTGGAAAAACTGGGCGGCCACCGCCGCCGTATTCGCCGTCGTGCTCCTGAGCGCCGGGACCCTGGGCCAGGACTATCTGGCCGGTTTGACCGGGAACGCCAACGGCGGCAGCGCCCCCGCCGCCGTGCCGGAGGAGGACGAGGCCGGCAGCGGCGGGGAGACCACCTCGGACGGCCAGCAGGGCCGCACCGGTTCGGCCGCCCCGGCGGAGACGGACTCCGGAGTCCAAGAGAGAGAAATGAACGCCGCCTCCGGCGGGGGAGGAAGCGCCGCGTCAAGCGGCGGGGCGCCGGTGAATGACCGGGCCTCCCAGCCGGAGAGCGTCCAGGCCGCCCCGGAGGAGACGGCTGAGGCCGGGAGTACGGCTTCCGCCAGCCCCACTCCAGCCGCCACCCCGGCCACCCGGGCGGAGGTGTCGGCCCCTGCTCCCACGCCGTCCGGCGCGGAGCCCTCGCCGGCCCCCCTCACGGAGGAGAAGGCCAGGGCCGTTCTGGAGGACTACCTGGCCCGGCAACAGCCCGTAGCGGCCATGCTGACGGCGGTCAGCGAGGTGGGGGAGATTACCGCCACCGGCCTGTCCCCAAACGGAGCCTACTACACCTTCCAGGTGGAGGAGGCCGTCGCCGGGCCCGACGGAGAGACCGCAAACGCCTATGCGGTGTCCCTGGACGGCGCGTCGGTGCTGGTGTGCGGCGACCGGAGCCTGCTGGCGGACCTGACGCCGGAGGACCCGGCATGGGCGGACGCGCTGGCGGCCTACGAGGCGGGACAGCAGGCCTATTACGACGCCATCGGACAGTGAAATCAGAGAAAATGAGGGCTCCCGGACAACTCCGGGGGCCCATTTTTTTCCTGCCGAGGCCGCCCCGGTGAGATTGGACTGTTTTTCTAAAATTTCAGTTGCCAGCGTCCTGTATTTGAGCTATAATGACTAATGTCAGCCGTGACAACCGTCCGGGCGCACCGCTGGCCCGATCTCATCACGTAAGGAGAGGAAACAAATGAGCTATTCCGCGCAAAACATCCGCAATATCTGCCTGCTGGGACATGGCGGCAACGGAAAGACCTCCCTGGCAGAGAGCATGCTGTATTTGACCGGCGGCGCCATCCGTATGGGTTCTCCCGTGGACGGCAATACCGTTTGTGACTACGATCCCGAGGAGATCCGGCGCCAGATCTCCATCTCCCTGGCCGTGGCGCCGGTGGAGTACCGTGGCTGTAAGATCAACGTGCTGGACGCCCCCGGCTATTTCGACTTTGCCGGCGAGGTGCGGGAGGCCGTCAGCGTCTCCGACGCCGCCGTCATCGTCTGCTCGGCCAAGGCCGGCATGAGCGTGGGCGCCGAAAAGGCCTGGGACTACTGCGAGGAGCGGAAACTCCCCCGCATCCTCTATATCTCCAAGACCGACGAGGACAACGCCGACTATAACGCCGCCTTCGCCACCCTGCGGGAGCGCTTCGGCAAGAACATCGCCCCCGTGGTGGCCCCCATCTGGGACGAGCATAAAAAGGTCATCGGCATCATCGACGTGCTCCACAAGCGGGCCTATGAATTCCAGAACGGCAAGCGGGTGGAGATCGCCGTACCCGAGGATAAGATTCCTGTGCTGGACGAGCTCTACGACGCGCTGAAGGAGAGCGTGGCCGAGACCAGCGAGGAGTTCATGGATAAATATTTCTCCGGCGAGGACTTTACCTATGCCGAGATGGTCCAGGGCCTGCGCCAGGGTGTGCGGGAGCTCTCCCTGTTCCCGGTGCTCTGCGGCTCGGCCGTGGAGGGCCTGGGCACCCTGATGCTGCTGGACACCATCGTGGACCTGATCCCCAACCCCCTGGAGTGTGCCCCGGTAGAGGTGGAGGACGCCGACGGCGAGCCGGAGGAGTACGTCCTCTCCGAGCGGGCCTATCCCTGCGCCTTCGTCTTTAAGACCACCTCCGACCAGTACGGCAAGTACTCCTATGTGAAGGTGCTCTCGGGCTCCCTGACCCCCGACATGGCTCTGGTGGACGCCCGTACCGGGGAGACGGTGAAGCTGGGACGGCTGTATATCATGAAGGGCAAGAAGGCCGAGGAAGTCAAGGAGCTGGTCTGCGGCGACATCGGCGCCATCGGCAAGATGGACGCCCTCAAGACGGGCGACACCGTCTGCGATGCCCGCAAAGTGGTCAAAATGCCCGCCATCCCCTTCCCGGAGCCCTGCTACTCGGTGGCCATCGCCCCCAAGACCAAGGGCCAGGAGGACAAGATCGCCGCCGGCCTCACCCGCCTGAACGAGGAAGACCTGACCTTCAACTGGGTCAACAACGCCGAGACCCATCAGATGGTGGTCTCCGGCACCGGCGATATGCAGATGGATGTGCTCCTCTCCAAACTCAAGAGCCGTTTCGGCGTGGAGGCGGAGCTCTCGGTGCCCCGGGTGCCCTACCGGGAGAAGATCCGCAAAAAGGTGGAGGTCCAGGGCCGCCACAAGAAGCAGACCGGCGGCCACGGCCAGTTCGGCGACGTGTGGATGCGCTTCGAGCCCGGCGAGAGCGAGGAGCTGGAGTTCTGCGAGGAGGTCGTGGGCGGCGCGGTGCCCAAGAACTACTTCCCCGCGGTGGAGAAGGGCCTGCGGGAGGCGGTGCAGCACGGCGTGCTGGCCGGCTATCCCGTGGTGAACCTGAAGGCCACCCTCTTCGACGGGTCCTACCACCCGGTGGACTCCTCCGAAATGGCCTTCAAGACCGCCGTGCAGATCGCCTATAAGACCGGTATGCCCCAGGCGAGCCCCGTGCTGCTGGAGCCCATCGGCGCGCTGAAGGTGACCATTCCCGACAGCTACATGGGCGACATCATGGGCGACCTGAATAAGCGCCGGGGCCGCGTCATGGGCATGAACCCCGACGGAAAGGGCAACCAGATTGTGGAGGCCGAAGTGCCCATGGCCGAGATGATGACGTACGCCATCGATCTGCGCTCCATGACCCAGAGCCGCGGCTCCTTCACCTTCCACTTTGTCCGCTATGAGGAGGCGCCCCAGATGGTCCAGGAAAAGGCCATTGAGGCCGCCAAGGCGATGGAAGAGTAATTTCATATGTTTTCGGTCCGCACATAGACGCTGTTTTCGCCTATGTGCGGACCGCTATATTCCAAAGAGGACGAACAGATGGCAAATCTGACGCGTGCAGACGGAACGTTGACCCTGGCAGGAAATTGGGCGCAGGAAGACATTGCGCTCCTCAATCCGGTGGTGAAAAGCTGGGCCCTTCATGACTATGGATTATCTGCGGACGGGCCCTTCTCTGTGGAACGCCGGGAGGTCTCCTTTTTTGGCGATGGGGCCTGGGACTTTTATGGAGTCCTGGAAAACCTTCCGGAGTGGACGGAGGATTGGATAGAACATCCCAAACCCGGCACAGAGCAGCCTCTGAATCGTGAGACTTATGAGGCCCTGATCCGTGTGATGGCGGAAAAAGAGCTGAGCATCTCGGTGGTATTCACCGAGGAGTGCGAGGGGATGAGCCAAGAAGAGCGCGAGGAGGAGCACAGGGGCGCCTTTCATGGAGAGGTCGAGGTAGACGGAGAAGAGCGCTTTTACTCGCTGTGGTATGGGGACCTGGACGATGAAGACGACGATGACTGCGACGGCGAGGATGAGGATGAGGAGGACGAGTAGACCGCTATCCAGGCGGAGCTGAGGCGGGGAAGCGGCCGATTCCGTTTCCCAGAACAGAAAGCAGGAAAAAAGAGGCGGAGAGGGGAACGGGAAGTTCCCCTCCCCGCGCTTCTCAGCCCGGCAGGGAGACCGGGGCGTCCAGCGCCTCCAGACGCATGACCGAGATTTCATAGGCGGTGCGCAGGCTGCTCTCCCCGTGATCCACCTTGGTGTAAGTACGGCTCTGGAACCGGCCCTCCAGGCGCACGGAATCGCCCACCTCCAGCGCCGCGCACTGCCGGGCCAGCGCGCCCCAGGCGATGCAGGGCAGATAGTCCGCCCGGCCGTACCGGCGGTTGACCGCCAGCAGCAGATCGCAGATCTCCCGGCCCATGGGGGTGCGGCGGTAGACCGGCGGTTTGCACAGAGCCCCCGAGAGGACCAGCTCGTTGACATGCTCCCCCTGGCTGGGGCGGATGTTCCGGGCGAAGAGGGTGATGACCAGGCGGCTGCCCCGGCCGCTCTTGTTGTTGAAGGAGCGGACCTCCCCCTCGATCTCCACCTCCTGTCCGGGCTGGAGGGCAAGCTGTTCGGCGGTGGGGTGGGCCACAATGACATTGACCCGGTCCTCCGCGCCGGAGAGCCGCCGCACAACCAGCGGAAACGCGTCGTACCATACGCCATGGTTTTCGTGGGAGGAGGCGGGCGCCATGGCCACCACGCCCCGCAGGACCGCCCGATTTTCATTCCGACCTGTTTGCATATCTGCCACGCTCCTGTGTAAGAAATTGACTGGGACATGGGCACTATATGCAAAACGTCCCCCCGCTTATACCGGCGGGGGGACGCTTTTTTAGGGCATGGAGCGGGGACGGCGCTGCGCCGCTGCGGCGGAGACGTGGGGCGCGCCTCCCACCGTACCGGCGGGGGCGCCGTTGGCGGCGCGTATCCGCCGGGTCATCTGAGTCTGGGACCGGTCCAGGGTCCGGGGCGCCATGAGGGCGTTGGTCTTATGCCGGACCAGCTGATCCAGCGCCAGCTCCGGGTCCACCAGGATTCCGTCGGCGTTGACTTCGCTCATCGCTTCCACCTCCCGGCCTCAGTATGCCCGGCCGGAGCGGCGTTATACTTACACCAGCTTGTAATCGCCCGGGGCGATCCAGCCTTTTTTGCGCATAAATTCGGAGATGACCCAGGAGAGCAGGGCGGGCAGCACCACACAGATCAGAATCAGACCCAGCCAGTCGACAACTCTAGGAGTCAGGGCGCTCAGGCCGTCCTGGAGGGCGGTCTCACTGGGGGCGATCCAGCCGGTGACCACCCCGATGGGCCCGACCAGGCCGCAGGTGCCCATGCCGGAGGAGATGGGCTCGCCGTTCATCTGGAGCTGAAAGAGGCAGGTGGCCAGCGGGCCGGTCACGGCTGAGGCGATCACCGGCGGCAGCCACAGCACCGGCTTGCGCAGCAGATTGGGCACCAGCAGCATGGAGGTACCCAGACCGATGGAGGCCAGCCCGCCCGTGCGGTTCTCCCGGTAGGAGCACACGGCGAAGCCCACCATGTGGGCGCAGCACCCGGCCACCGCCGCGCCTCCCGCCAGACCTACCAGGTTCAGCGCCGCGCAGATGGCCGCCGAGCTGATGGGCAGGGTGAGGATGATCCCCATGGCCACCGAGATGAGCAGCCCCATCAGGAAGGGCTGCTGGGTGGTGGCCCAGCGGATAAACGACCCCAGGGCCGAGGCCCCTGCGCCGATGGGGGGCGCCAGAAGGGCGGAAGCCAGCACGCCGGTGACGATAGTCACGGCGGGGGTGACGATCAGATCCACAGGAGTGCGCTTGGAGACCAGCTTTCCGAAAAAGATGGCGATCAGCGCCACAAAGTAGACGGCCAGAGGTCCGCCCGCGCCGCCCAGGGCGTTGGAGGAGTAGCCCACCGTAGCCAGGGAGTAGACGATAAACGGAGCGGCCCCTACCGAGTAGCCGATGGCCATGGCCATGGCCGCGCCCTGAATCGCCTTGGTATAGGTGGAGATATCCTGCAAAAAGGCTCCGGCAGCGCCGGGGAGAAAGAGCCCGAGCGTGCCCAGAATGGTGCCGATGAGCAGGGAGGCAAACAGACCGTGGGCCATTCCACCCAGGGCCTGGATGCCGATGCGGTTCCAGGAAAATTCGATGTTCTGCCGTTTGAAGTAGGCGCGCAGTCCGGAGGAACTGGGCGCAGCGTCGGGTGTGGACATGGTGGACTCCTCCAGTGTCAGGGGTGGATGGGTTTCTTCCCCCTTGAATTTCCGTTAGTTATACCACGTTTTCACCGGAGACGCAAGAAGTAATGGAAAAGATTTTCCCATAATGGAGCAGAATCTTCCATTCCGGCTTCGTTTTGCAAGAAATGATGCACGGAGATGCAAAAATTTTGTTTTTTTTGGAAAATCTATTGACAGACCCCGGGGGTCCTGTTTTATAATATCTCATGTATTCGGCTGGAAATCAGCGGTATTCTCCGCCTGGACAGGAGGATTCCCCCTGTTTTTTGTTCCATCCATTCCCAGTTTTTCCGGACGGGGGCGCTCCAAGCGAATATGACCGGTCTGAGAGGTTGCTCCTGCGGACTGGAAAAGCTGAAAATCATTGGGAGGTCTTGTACAATGGAGTATGTAGATCAGGTACTGGCGGCGGTGAAGGAGAAAAACGCCCATGAGCCGGAGTTCCTTCAGACCGTGACGGAAGTGCTCAACTCGCTGCGTCCGGTGGTGGAGCGCCACCCGGAGTTCCAGAAGGCCAAGCTGCTGGAGCGCCTGGTGGAGCCCGAGCGCATCATCTCCTTCCGGGTGCCCTGGGTGGACGACCAGGGGGAGTACCACATCAACCGCGGCTTCCGGGTGCAGTTCAACAGCGCCATCGGCCCCTATAAAGGCGGCCTGCGCTTCCATCCCAGCGTCAACCAGAGCATTCTGAAGTTTCTGGGCTTTGAGCAGATTTTCAAAAACTCCCTGACCGGTCTGCCCATCGGCGGCGGCAAGGGCGGCTGCGACTTCGACCCCAAGGGCAAGAGCGATAACGAGGTCATGCGCTTCTGCCAGAGCTTTATGACCGAGCTCTACCGCCACATCGGGGCCGACTGCGACGTGCCCGCCGGCGACATCGGCGTGGGCGGCCGGGAGATCGGCTATCTCTACGGCCAGTATAAGCGCATCACCGGCCAGTACGAGGGCGTCCTCACCGGCAAGGGGCTCACCTATGGCGGTTCCCTGGCCCGGACCGAGGCCACCGGCTACGGCCTGTGCTACTACACCGACGAGATGCTCCGGGACAACGGCAAGTCCTTCGAGGGCAAGACCGTGGTCATCTCGGGCAGCGGCAACGTGGCCATCTACGCCAACCAGAAGGCCACCCAGCTGGGGGCCAAAGTGGTGGCCATGTCCGATTCCAACGGTTACATCTACGATCCCAACGGCATCGATTACAAGGTTATCCAGGAGATCAAGGAGGTCAAGCGCGCGCGCATCAAGACCTACCTGGACTATGTGCCCGGCGCCCGGTATGTGGAGGGCTGCCGGGGCATCTGGACCGTCCCCTGTGATATCGCCCTGCCCTGCGCCACCCAGAACGAGCTGGACGTGGAGGGGGCCCAGGCCCTGATGAACAACGGCTGCTTTGCCGTGGCCGAGGGCGCGAATATGCCCACGACGCTGGAGGCCACCGAGCTGCTCCAGTCCAAGGGCGTCCTCTTTGGGCCCGCCAAGGCCGCCAACGCCGGCGGCGTGGCCACCTCCGCTCTGGAGATGAGCCAGAACTCCATGCGCATGGCCTGGACCTTTGAAGAGGTGGACCAGAAGCTCCACGACATTATGGTCAACATCTACCACACCAGCGCCAAGGCGGCCGAAGAGTACGGCATGAAGGGCAACCTGGTGGCCGGCGCCAACATCGCCGGTTTCCTGAAGGTGGCCAACGCCATGATGGCCCAGGGATTGGTGTAAGAGTCCTGCGCGGCAAGGAAGAACATAAATGAGGGCGGCCGGTTCCCTTTGGGACCGGCCGCCCTCTGCCGTACGGGTGCGGAGAAAGACCGGGGGCCGCCACAGATGTGGCGGCCCCCGGTTTCAAACGGTTTACGGGTAATTTGGGCGGACACGGCCGCCTGCAAACTGGGCCAGAAGGGCCAGAATCAGGACAATGGCCGCCAGCAGGACGGCATAGGGATAGATGCCGACCGCCTTGAGCGCAGGTACGGTCAGATAGGCCAGCACCATTCCGGCGGCGGCCAAAGACTCCAGAGCCAACACGGCCCGGAACCCGCCGCCCCGGCGCAGCGCGCGTACCAGCAGCACCAGCAAGACCACCGTCAACACGACGGCCAGTACCTGGAGGGCCAGCAAAGGTGCGCCGCGGAAGAGCAGCTCATTGTATTTCCACTTGCGGGCAGCGACATGGTGATTGACCCCGGCCCTGGTATGGGCCAGGCGGGCGAGAACAAATCCGCCCGCAATACACGCCGCCTGGAGCAGCGTGACCAGCGACCAAATCCCGTAGAATACGCGCCGTTTCATGGCTTAGTTGGCGGCGGTGGGGTCACCGGTCTCGGTGGGACGGCCGTCATGGGACCAGCCGATCCAGCCGTCGCTGTAGAGGGAGGTGTTCTCATAACCCATCACCCGGGCGTACCAGAGGATCTCGGCGGCCCGCCAGCCGGAACCGCACATGAACGCCAGATGGTTGTTCTCCGGGTCGATGCCGCACTCGGTCCACATAGCCAGAATTTCATCCGCGTTGCGCATGGTCTTGTCGATGTTACGATAGTAAGACACCGAGCTGGAGCTCGCCTTGCCGGCATAACCAAAGACGGAGCCGGGGATGCGGCCGGCCTTATCGTAATAAGAGTAACCGGAGATAGCACCGATGCGCTCTTCCCAGGTGCGGTTATCCACCAGGGTGAAGTTGTCCTGAGTGAGCATCTCGGCCACCTCGTCCTGGGTGTCGATCCAGTCGGGATTGGCGGGGGTCTCCACGCCGAAGCTCTCCACAGCCACGGGCTCCACGTTCTCGGTCTCCAGCTCATAGCCCAGGTTGGACCACTCCACCAGGCCGCCGGTCATGACCCGTACGTCGTCCACACCCATATACTTCAGAATCACGGCGAAGCGGCAGGCGGCCATGGGCTCGGGCCCGGTGACCACGATATGATCCCCGGCGGTGATACCCAGCCGGAGCATCAGGGCCAGCAGCGTGTCGTCATCGGCCAGCATCCAAATGCCGTCCTCGGGAGGCTCAAACCAGTCGGTGTTCACATGGACTGCGCCGGGCACGTGGCCGTCCAGATAGCCGGACTGATCACTTTCACCCCAGGCGACATCGAAGAACTTGTACTCCACGCCCTCCTCGAAGGTCTCGGGCGTCTCGCCGTCAATGAGGGCCTTCACATGCTCGGCGGGTACCAGCATGGAGTAGTTGGGATAGGACTCCATCTCCAGGCTCGCGTCGTCGGCCCACTCGTTGACATTGTAGAGGGAGATGTCGGTGATGCCGTGCTCGGAGAGGTAGTCGGCCACAGCCTGGGCGTCGGAGTTGTTGGCGTCGTAGACGATGACCTTCTTATCGCTGGTCAGGCTCTTGTTCTCCAGGTACTGGGTCAGCACCTGCTCCCGGGTCTCGCCCTCCAGGTTGTCCGTATCGCTGTAAGTGCAGTCCAGCCAGCGGGCGGAGAAGTCGGTAGCGCCGGCGATGTGGCCGCCGCGGGACACACCCTCCAGGGTCCAGCCGATATAGGCGCTGTTGATGCGGGCGTCCACCACCACGCTGTTCTCGTCGGCCAGGGCGGCCTGGACATCCTCGGTGGTGGCGGTGGGATAGGCCTGGGAGCCTGTATCCGAGGGGGCGGAAGTGGGGTCCGCCGAGAGGGCGGCGCTGGGCTGGCTCTGCCCGCCGCAGCCAGAGAGCACACCGGCCAGCATGGCGCCCGCCAAAAGAATGCTGAGCAGTTTCTTCATCGAATCTGGTTCCTCCTTCATTTATTCTGGCACATGAGGAGACAAGGAGCAGTCCAATGCCTCTGTGCGCCAGAATATTATAGATTTTGCCGGAAAAGGTGTCAATCCATTCTCCTTTGATTGGACATTGCACTTTTCAATAAAGGAAAGCGAAAAATGGGACGCACGTCGATAGAAGCCGGCGGGCATAGGATGGTGCGGGGTGATTATCATGGAGAATCCGGTTCTGACGCACCTGGCGCGGCTGGGGGCCCGGCCTGAACCCCTGTGGCTGTATACGCTGCTGACCGTGATGCCTGTGAACCGCTATCCCCTGGAGGCGTGGAACGAGGCCCTTTCCGCTGCGGCCGGGCGGAGAATCTGCTGCCCCTCCTACCGCGCGCTGGCGCGGCGGCTGGAGGAAGAAGTATACGGGGAAAATTGACAAAGAGAGGGGAGAAGAGGTACAATGTTCTTGTAAAAAAGCACAAGGAGGTGCCCTATGAAGCTCACCTTTTTTGGCGCGGCCAAGGCCGTGACGGGGAGCTGCCACTGTGTGGAGTGCGGCGGGAAGAAAATCCTGGTGGACTGCGGACTCCAGCAGGGGCGGGATGAGACGGACAACCGCATCCTGCCCTTCCGGGCGGGGGAGATGGACGCCCTGATCGTCACCCACGCCCATATTGACCACTCGGGCCGCATCCCCCTGCTGGTGAAGCAGGGCTTTCCGGGGAAAATCTACTGTACCCGGCTGACGGGGCAGCTGCTGTCCATTATGCTGCGGGACTCGGCCCATATCCAGGAGAGCGACGCCCAGTGGCAGAACCAGAAAGGCCGCCGGGCCGGCAAAGAGCCGGTAGAGCCCCTCTATACACTCCAGGATGCGGAGGAGGCCCTGACCCGTGTGGTCACCTGCGAGTACGGGGAGAGCCTGGATATTGCCCCTGGAGTGCGCCTGCGCTTTGTGGACGCAGGACACCTGCTGGGCTCCGCCAGCGCGGAGGTCTGGCTTACCGAGGGCGACGTGACCAAAAAGATCGTCTTTTCCGGGGACATCGGCAACCGGGACCAGCCCATTATCCGGGACCCCCAGTACATCCGGGAGGCCGACTATGTCCTCACCGAGTCCACCTACGGCGACCGGAACCACGACATGGAGGAGGACCCGGAGTACACCGAAAAGCTGGCCGCCATCATCGACGAGACCCTGGGCCGGGGCGGCAATGTCATCATCCCCTCCTTTGCCGTGGGCCGCACACAGGAGCTGCTCTACTTCATCCGGGAGATGAAGGAGCAGGGGATGGTTCGCTCGGTGCCCAATTTTAAGGTCTATGTGGACTCGCCCCTGGCGGGAGAGGCCACCCGGATCTTCTCGGGCAATCTCCACGGCTATTTGGACGAGGAGGCCATCGCCGCGCTGAAGGGGGGCGCGCTCTTCCAGTTCCCCGGCCTGGAGATCACCGAGACCAGCGAGGAGTCCAAAGCGCTCAATCAGGACCCCACCGCCAAGGTCATCATCTCGGCCTCCGGCATGTGCGACGCCGGACGCATCCGGCACCACCTGAAGCACAATCTCTGGCGGAGCGAGTGCACGGTGGTCTTTGTGGGCTATCAGGCCGAAGGCAGTCTGGGCCGCCGCCTGCTGGACGGGGTGAAGTCGGTGAAGCTCTTCGGGGAGGAGATCGCCGTCCGGGCCCGGATCGTCAATTTCCACGGCCTGTCCTCCCACGCCGACCGGGAGGGCCTGCTGCGGTGGATCGGGGCCTTTGCCCCCAAGCCCCGGGAGGTCTTTGTGGTTCACGGGGAGAGCGCGGTCACCGAGATCTATGCCCAGACCCTGCGGGAGCGGGGTTTCTCAGCCCACTCGGCCAACTATCAGGAGGTCTATGATCTGCTCACCGGGCGCATTCTGGCTCCGGGCGCTGCGCCGGAGGCCAAACCGGCCCGCCCGGCAGACTCGGCCTCGCCCGCCTACCGGCGCCTGGAGGAGAACGGACGGCGGCTTCTGGAGGTCATCGCCCACAATCGGGGCGGGGCCAACAAAGATCTGGCGAAATTTGCCGACCAGCTGCGGGCCCTCATCGACAAATGGGACCGCTGAGGCAGACCGCTCCAGCAGAACACAAAACGCGGAGGCCCATTCGGGCCTCCGCGTTTTGCTGAGTCCGCTGAAAGGAGACGGACTACAAAAGGAAAGGAGGAAAGAAGGAGTCCAAGTTAGGAGCCATTACCCCAGCACGTCCAGCCAGAGGTAGGAGAGCTCCACCAGGTCATCCACCGTGATGACGCCGTCGCCGTTGATGTCGGCCTTCTTGGCCTCGTCCCAGTCGGCGTCGCCCTGGGCCACACGATAGAAGCCCTGAGCCGCGGTGATATCGGACTGATTGAACACACCGTCGCCGTTGATGTCGTAGCGGACCGCCACGACCTGTGTGACAGCGGGCGCGCCGGAGATCTCGGCATAATGCAGGTCGGGATCGCCGGTATAAGTGAAGATCGCGTCGTTCAGAGTGACCGTGATCTCACCGGTCTGGCTCTCCGCCGTGCGCAGTACGAAGGAGAGGATGTCCTGAACTTCCTCGGTGGAGGTCTCGTCCAGATTGTAGGCCAGAACCACCGTATACGTGGTGGTGCCGTCGCCGTTGGACTTGGAGTTCTTGGCCAGCACCTGGAAGCCGTTCAGGCCCTCCATGACATAGTTGGCGGTGAGCACACCAGCGGGCTCGCCCGCTACGGTGAAGCGCAGGGTTACGTTGCCGAGGTCCTCGTCCTCACCGGTGTAGGAGAAGACATAGGGGACCCGCTCGTTGCCGCCGGCTACGGACGCGCCGTTGACGCTGGCGGTGAGCTCATCGGTGGGGTCGGGGGTCTCGCCGCTCTTGAGCACGGTGACGGAAATGGGGTCCGAGGCGGCCGTGGAGATGCCGTCGGTGACGCTCAGGGTCAAAGTGACCGTCTTGTCCTCGTCGGCGGGATAGACCTTGCCGTCGGCGTCGATGACGCTGGGATCACTGGAGTTCAGGGTCAGCGTGTAGCCGTGAGGCACGGCGGGCAGAACCAGATCGCTGGAGACCTGGGTGGGAATGGCGGCCTGGGCGTAATCCAGGACATTCTCCGTGGCCTGCCGCAGCATGTCGGCATAGGAGATCTGCTCCACACCGTTGAGGTTGGTGACGGTCAGATACTCGAAGTACACGTTGATGGGAGTGACGTTGCTGTTCTGGGTGGCGAAGAGGCCGATCTTGGGATCGGAGAAGTCGATGTTTTCCGCCGTGCCCAGATCAATGTAGGTGGTGCCGTCCTGAGAGTAGCTCAGCGAGTAGTTCAGGCCGTCCTTGCGGATCTTGTAGTACAGGGTGACGGTACCGTCGTCCGAGGCGGAGGCGTAGGCCTGGTTCAGACCGTTGGCGGCGAAGGCGCCGTTGAGCTCTACGCCGGGCTCCAGACGCAGGGAGTCCTGCTGGCAGTTCAGGCGGACGTAGTTGTCCTCATCCTGCCACACGAGGAGCATGGCCTGCTGGTAGTTGCCGGTGGGAACCTGGGGATAGAAGACCTTGGCCACCACTTCCCAGTTGCCCATGGCCGGCATGACGAAGCAGTTCTTCCACGCGCCGCCGGTGGAGTGGACGTCGCCCTGCTGGGTGGGCATCACGATGCCCTGGCCCTGGACGATGTCATAGGCGGTGTCGTCGGGACGGAGGATCTCCCACTGGGAGCCGATGCCGCCGTCGGCGAAGTAGTCGGACTTGGGACCGTAGTTGTAGCTGATGGAGTAGGTGACGCTGGCCACCTCGGAGGCGACCGTAATCCGGGCGGTGCCGGCGGGAGCGGTCAGCGGCTCCACGGTGACGGAGTGGTTGGGATCAGCGGCGGTACCCGTGATGGTGTGGATGTCCTCGCTGCCCTCCGCGATGGCGAAGTTGTAGGTGAACTGCTCGGGATTGAAGCCGATGAGGGCCTCGCCGTCCACCTGGATGGCGGAGAGGCGGGGATACAGGGCGTTCACGTCGGAGAAGGTCATGCCGTTAAAGCCGGCCTGGAAGCTCTCGCCGCTGCTGCCGCTGCTGGCGTAGACGCCCACCTGAGGATAGGCCAGGAACACGGTATTGCCCTCGCTGAGGGTATTCCAGACATTGCCGTCGGTGGAGTACATGAAGCTGAAGGCGTTGCCGCGCTTGACAATCTGCAGGCCCAGGCTGGTGGCGTCCAGGGTGGCGCTGGCGATCTGGCGCTGAGCGCCGTTGGTGATGGAGTAGACCCGGAGTTCGTTCTGGACGCTGACCTGGCCCCACCAGCCGGAGGACTCGGTGCGCTCGTAGGCCACCCGCAGGGAGTTGCCGGCGTTGTCATAGACCACGAGACCGGCCTGCTGGCCCACCTGGCCCAGACCGTCGCCGAGGGTCATCTGGGTCTGCGCCACCCAGTCGCCAAAGGCGGGAGTGACGAACAGGTTCTTCACCGAGCCGTCGGCGAACGAGCCGTCCTGAGCGGTGATGGTCAGGCCGCCGGCGCCGAAGGAGGCGTTCGCCGCATCGCCGTTGATAAAGGTCCAGCCCTCGGGCTGCCCGGCGGTGAAGTCGGCGGTAGTAGCGGCGGTGCCGAAGCCGATGCGGTACTGCACCTGCTCGCCGGTGCGGGTGTTGCTCACGTCGATGGTGGCCACGCCGGGGATGGCGGCAGCCTGGGTGACCTGAACGGTCAGGTCGGCGTTGGAGGCCTCATAGCCCACCGTGGGGATGGAGGCGCCGTCCACCGCATAGGAGTAGTTGAGCTGGTTGTTGCGGAACTCGGGGATGGAGGCGCCGTCCACCGTGATGTCCTCCAGATAGGGGGTGGACTCCACATAGACCACAAAGTCGGTGGACACCGTGACGCCGTTATAGGTAGCAGTGGCGGTGATGGTGGCCACGCCGGGAGCCACGGTGGTGATGACGTCGCCGTCCACAGCGACCACGTCGGGCCGGTTGGAGCTGTAGGTGAAGGTCATGCCCTCGGGGAAGGGAACGTTGTTCTCCATCTGCTTGATGGGGCTCATCTGGTTGGCGATGATGTAGCCGTAGAGGCTCTCGTCGTTCATGGCCACGGTGAGCTGGGGATAGACGGTCTTGCCGATGTCGAAGATCAGGCGCTCTTCCACGCCGTCCTCGGTGTCGCCTTCCTGGTTGGGCTTGGCGCTCAGAACCGCGGGGATCACGTCCACGGCGCCGCTGACGGTCAGCCGGCCGGTCAGGCTGATGTCCTGGCTGCTGCCGCCCACCTGGATCTCATAGAGGCCGGTGTCCACAATGTAGCGGTCCTCTTCCTCGTTGTAGTAAGCCAGGTCCTCGATGACCACGTCCAGAGTGACGGTCTTGGTCTCGCCGGGCTGGAGCTCGATCTTGTCAAAGCCCTCCAGGCGCTTGATGGGCCGCAGGAGCTCCTCGGGAGCCTCGGGCTGGGCCACATAGAGCTGGACGACTTCCTTGCCCGCCACGTCGCCGGTGTTGGTGACGTCGAAAGAGACGGTGATGGTGTCGTTGGCGTCGAAGGCGTCGGCCTCAGCACCGTTGTTGGTGATCTTCAGGTTGCTGTACTCGTAGGTGGTGTAGCTCATGCCGTATCCGAAGGGATAGGACACGTCGTTGCCCTCGTAGTACATGTAGGTACGTCCGGGATCCCCCTCCGTGGCGTAGATGTTGTAGTCGGTGATGGCGGGGATATCGGAGGGGCCGTTGTCATTGACGGTCTGATGCCAGGTGGCGGTGACCTTGCCGGAGGGGTTGACCGCGCCGGAGATGACCCGGCCGAAGCCCACGCCCTTGCGGATGCCGCCGAAGCTGGACCACAGGATGGCCTCTACGTCGTCCTGGAAGGTAGCCACTTCCATGGGACCGCAGGTCTCCATGATCGCGATGGTGCTGTCATTGAGCTGCCCAACCTGGGAGATGAGGTCGGCCTGGTTGTTGGGCAGAGTGATGGTGGTGCGGTCCCGGTCTTCCGCCGAGTAGCTGCTGTTGGTGCCGGTCACCACGATGGCCACGTCGGCGTCCCGGATGGCCTGCTCATCCTCGGCGGTCAGGGTGTTGGAGTTGATGTAGGTGAACTGAATGTCGGGGTTCAGTTCCCGCATGGCGTCGGTGATGCCCTGCTGGATGTTCACATGGTTTTCCGTAATGTTCTGGCCGGCGGAGTAGACGCCCAGATACATATCGGTCTGCCAGGAACCCACGATGGCGATGCTCTGAACGGAGGCGTCCAGGGGCAGAAGGCCGCCGTTGTTCTGGAGCAGAACCACAGCCTCTTCCGCCATGTCCTCGGCGGCCTGGATGCGCTCGTCGGTCTGCCAGTAGGCATCCTTGCCGGTACCCTCGGCGTCGGCCTGCTGCTGGGCCTTGCGCGCGTCGGCCTCCATATCGTAGCTGACGTTCTCGTCGAACTCGCCGGTCTTCATCCGGGCGGTCATCAGGCGGTGCAGGGAGACGTCCACCTGATTCTCGGTGAAGGTGCCCTTATCGGTGTCCACACCGGCGGAGACCATATCGGAGATATTGGAGGCGTAGTTGCCCACGCCGCTGTTGTAGCCGCCGCTGCACTCCAGGTCCTCGCCATGGGCCATGGCCTGGGAGAACTGCTCGGTCGCGGTGAGGGTCTCGCCGGTATGGGGGTTGGTGTAGTTATGGCGCGCGATGGTGGACACGGAGTCGCAGTCGCTGGTCACATAGCCGGTGAAGCCCCAGGTCTGCCGCAGCAGGGTGTCCATCAGGTAGCTGCTCATGGAGGTGGGCTCCCCGTTGAGCGTGCTGTAGGCCGTCATAACCGAGCTCACGTCGGTGGCTTCAATGACGTTGCGGTAGGGGGCGGTGAAGTACTCCCGCAGGGCCCGCAGGCTCATTGTCGCGCCGCCGTCCAGACGGTTGCGCTCACTGTTGTTGGCGGTATAGTGCTTGATGGTGGTGATGGTCTTGTAGTATCCATCCTCATCCAGCAGCTCGCCGTTCTGATCCTTGCCCTCCATACCCAGGACAAACTGGGACCCCATGACCGAGTTGAGCAACACATCCTCGGAGAAGGCCTCCTCATTGCGGCCCCAGCGGGGGTCCCGCTGCATGTTCACGGTGGGGGAATAGAAGGTCAGGTTCAGGGAGTGACCGTCCGAAGACTTGGAGGTGCGCTCACGGATCTCGTCGCTGATGAGCTGGGCCTGCCGGTAGTAGAGGTCGGGGTTCCAGGTGGAACCGGCGGAGAGGTTCTGAGGATAAGAGGTGGAGTTGGTGGCTCCTGTGCCATGGGAGTAACCGTGCAGAGCCTCGCTCCACCAGGTATAGGAGTCGATGCCCTTGGTAGCAGGCACATTCAGCGCGCCGCCGCCCAGCTCGCTGGCCGGAATGGCCGCCGAGTTGTTGCTGATCATCTGGGAACCCTTCTGCTCCAGGGACATCCGGGCCACCAGGTCGGCCGCCCGCTCCTCAAAGGAGTAGCTGGGGTCCATATAGATGGGGACTGCATCGCCTTCCGCGGCAAATACGCTCATGGGGACCAGCCCCAGACAAAGCGCGCCGGTCATTCCCAGAGAAATCCAGCGCCTCCAATTGGGTTTTTGCATCTTGTAACCTCCTTCTGTCGTACAAAATGTGTGAATGTCCGCGTTCCAGCCTGAAACCGCCCGCTCTTCAGGCCGCCGGAGGGATATGGGCCCGTACTCATCTCCTTTCCGCTCCGCCGTTGTGTCCGGCGGAGCCATGTCAATCGTGGGTAATCCCGTAGGGCCAGTCGGACAGGGCCCCCAGGTTATAAACCCGGGTATAGCCCAGCTCCTGCGCGGTCTCCAGAGCTGTCTGAGAGCGGGAGCCGGAGGCGCAGTAGAAAATCAGCTCCTGGTCCCGGTCGGGAGCGATACGGGGCAGCTCCTGCGCCACCTGAGCGAGGGGGACGGAGAGGCTGCCGGCGATATAGCCGCTTTCCGCGCGCTCAGAAGGCTCCCGCACGTCGATGAGCAGCGCGCCGTTGGCGAGATCAATCTGGGCCTGCTCGGCCTGAATCTGGTCCTGCTTGACCTCCGTATTGCTGAGGAGCTGGAAGTAGAAATTCTCCCCGGCCACCAGGGTGGAGGTCTCGCTGACGCTGATGGTATTCAGATCCGTGCCGGGAGCAAATTCCTGAAGCTGGTTGCACACAGAGCAGTTGGTAATGGTGAGGACTTGTCCTCCGTCGCAGGCCACCACCAGCTGGTCGGCGTTTCCGGCGATGTCGTTGACCGCAATGGGCGGGTCGGTGGGGGCGGGCTGGCTGTTGACCACCTGGAGGTCCTTTTGCAGCCAGGCCTCTCCGGCCTGCGTAAACATGACCAGAGGCGCGCCGGTCTCGGCATTCTCACCCAAAATAAACCAGGTATCCCCCATACCGGCAGACCGGGTAAAGCGGTAGGCGGGATAGAAGTCCTGATAGAGGTCGTTAAAGTTCTCTTCCTCCCAGTCGGAGCCGTTGGAGGAGGTAAAGAGGTCGGTCTCCCCGGTGATGGCGGAGAGCGTGCGGTTGCTGGCGGTCAGGGAGAGGAAGGGGGCGGAGGCCTTCAGCTGGGTGGACACGCTCCAGCTGTGCCCGTCGCTGGAGCGCAGGATGGAGCCCTTCTGAGTAAGGGCATAGTAGGCGCCCTGGAACCGGGTCAGGCTGCAGACCGCGTCTTTGCCCGAGTAAACGGACTGCGTTCCATCGGACCCGGAGAGCAGGATGTCGCCGCCGCCGGTGCCGGCCAGGATGCCCGATCCGCTGACGGCCAGACAGAGAATATCGTCCTGGGTGCCCGAGGAGAGAGACTCCAGAGCCCCGTCCGAGCCCACCCGGTCCAGTCGGCCGCCGGTGCCGGCCAGATAGAAGGCGCTGCCGTCGTAGACGGAGTCCAGATAGCCGCTCTCCGCCGGCGGAGCCGCGGGAGAGGCGGTGGAAATTCCCGCAGCACAGGCGGCCGCCGCAGCCAACGTCAGGACGATATTTCTCCAGAGCATGTCATCACATCCAATCGCATTTGACTTTTATCACAAGAATAAAGAAAAGTTTCAGGTGTAATTTAAGTAATATCACAATGCAAGCGGCTCTGTCAAGGTTTTAAAGGAACTTTTGTAAAAATAGTTATTGAAAAATGGGAGGCGCCAAAACGGAGCAATTGAGAAATTGACGGGATCTGGTTTAAAAAAAGGACCGGAAAACAACTCTGAGGCGAAAAACAAGGGAAAAAAGTCAGTCAAAAAGGCCGCCTGAGAAAAAATCGACGAACCGCGATTGCACGCAATAAGTGCTGAATTTATAACATTACTTTATAAATAGGAGAAAAGCCGGGCCCCCTTTGGGAGCCCGGCAAAAAGTTAGCTTCGCTATTCTTCTTCGTTGCGGAAGAGCAGGCGGTAGCCGTCCCCTTCCACGGCATAGACGCTGTCCAGATCCTCGTGGGACATGGAGGCAGGGTCGAAGGGAGCCGTAAAGCGCACGCAAGTTCCGCAGGAGGCGGACAAAGCCCGGGGCACCGGCATCATCACAGCCGGATCGCCCAGACTCTTGCAGAGCTTGTGAAAGCGGATGGCCCCGAAGTGCGTGTGAAAGGTGGCAATCTGGGTACTCATTTGGAGATGGTCACCTCAAAATCGTCGCCCACGGCCTTATGAGAGACCTGATAACCCGCGTGAGAGGCGAAACGGGTGATATTCTGTACCGGCGTCATGCTGTCCACCAGCACCTTCAGAGGCACGCCCTTCTTCAGGGCCGCCTTGGTCATCAGCACCGGCTCAGGGCAGGAATACCCTCTGGCGTCCAGTTCGTTCATAGCGCTTGCGCTCCTTTCGTTATTTCTGCTTGTTCAGATTGAGGCCGCCGATGGCGCATACGACCACCAGACCCAGGATCACCGCCACCTTGCCGGCGGCGGTGGGGCCGTCGGTGGAGGAGGCCAGTCCGAAGTTGTGGCAGAACGCCGCGCCCACCACCATGCCCAGCACGGCCATGGACGAGTCGCTGTTGCCGCTGCCGGAGAGGATAAGCTGCCGCAGGGGGCAGCCGCCCAGCAGCACCGAGCCGACGCCCACCAGCACCATGCCCAGCAGATTCCACACGCCGTCGGTGTGGGCCACAGGCTGCCCGGCAAAGCCCGGATGGAAGGAGCCCAGGATCAGGTTCCCCACCAGAACCGCCACAAAAATGGCCACAAAACCGCTCAGGAGATGGAAATCCCGGAAGAGCAGGGCGTCACGGATACCGCCCACCATGCAAAGGCGGGTCTTTTGCGCCAGCGCGCCCACCACCAGTCCGGCCACCAGAGCGGCCAGAATGGGGGCATGCATGGAGCCGGGGCCGCTCTCCGAGAAGGCCAGCAGCGTGGGCGCACCCACCAGCAGGACCAGCAGGCCCACCGCCACAGCGGGCATGAGGAAGCCCTCCACCATGGGCTGCGGGGTGGATTTTTTCAGAGAGAAACCGGCCCGCAGGAACAGCGTGCCCACGAAAATACCGATGGCGAATCCGACCAGGCCCAGCAGGGCGTTCCCGTCGCCGCCGCCCAGACGGATGACCATCCGCAGGGGGCAGCCCAGGAACATGAGGGCGCCCACCATCACGCAGAAGCCCAGCACAAAGCGGGCCATGGGGGAAGAGCCGCCCCGGACGCTGAATTCCTTTCCGGCCAGCGCCATAATCAGGGCGCCCAGGACCAGACCGGCGATCTCCGGACGGACGTACTGTACAATGGGGGCGGTGTGCAGCTTCACACCACCGGCAATGTCCCGCAGGAAACAGGCGATGCAGAAGCCCATGTTGGCCGGATTGCCCAGCAATACCAGCACAATGGCCGCTGCACCCACAATCAGTCCCGCCAGGATGATCAGGCCGCTTTCTTTCCACTTTACCATAGAATCTCCTCCTTTAATCAATCTCTCCACAGAGACACACACGAATGCCAGTGTTATTATACCGCGAAGTTTGTAAGAAGGGAAATCGATGAGAGCAATAAAACGAATTATATTTATAGAAAAAATAAATCGATCAAATATTATATATGAGAAATCTATCGATATCTTTTATTTTTATTATAAATATACTCTTTACTTTTTCCGCCTGAGGCGTATATACTGATAGAAAGAGAAAGATGCACGAGATGCACGAAAAAAGGACCCCGGCGTTTGCCGGGGTCCGCTGAACAGGTTTTATTGGCCGGGCCGCACGCGGACCAGACGCTCTCCGCGGGGGAGAACCGCGCCGATGGCCGCGCCGGGCACGCCCAGATCGTGGAGACGGTGGAGCAGCTCTTCGGCCCGGGCCTGGGGCACCGAGATGAGCAGTCCGCCGGCGGTCTGGGGGTCGTAGAGCGCATCCGAGCGCTCCAGCGGAATGCCCGGGTCTACGGTCACGTCGTCGGCCAGATAGCCCATATTGTTGTAGGCCCCGCCGGGGATGATGCCGTCCCGGGCCAGCTCCAGGGCCTTGGGCACGATGGGCACTGCGTCGGCCCAGAGCTCGATGGTATGGCCGCAGCCTTTGGCCATCTCCTGCACATGGCCCAGAAGGCCGAAGCCGGTGATATCGGTGCAGGCGTTGGGATGGACGGGGAGCATGGCCTCCTGCCCCTTTTTGTTCAGGGTGGTCATGATGGAGAGCATCTCGTCATACTCGCCCTGGGTGAGAAGGCCGGCCTTGGCGGCGGTGGAGAGGATACCCGTGCCCAGAGGCTTGGTGATCACCAGAATATCGCCCACCTGGGCGCCGTCGTTGGTGAGGATCTCCTCCGGACGGGCAAAGCCGGTGACGCACAGGCCGTACTTGGGCTCCTTATCCTCAATGCTGTGGCCGCCCACGATGACGGCCCCGGCCTCCATCACTTTATCGTAGCCTCCGGCCAAAATGCCGCGCACGGCCTCCAGCGGCAGACAGCTGGGGAAGGTGAGCAGGTTCATGGCGATCTTCGGGGTGCCCCCCATGGCCCAGACATCGCTCAGAGCGTTGGTGGCGGCCACCTGGCCGAACTGGAAGGGGTCGTCCACAATGGGGGGGAAGAAGTCCACCGTGGCGATCATGGCGGTGTCGTCGTTAATCCGGTAGACGGCCGCATCGTCGCTGGAGTCAAAGCCCACCATCAGATTGGGGTCTTGTATGCGGGGGAGGTCGGAGAGCAGTTTTCCTAGGACACCCGGTCCTATTTTGGCGCCTCACCCACCGGCGGAGGTCATCTCGGTCAGCTTGATGGGTTTTTCGTTGGATGACATATGCGCACCTTCTTTCTCAGATTTCTGCCCGGTCAGACGTATTGTAACCCAGTCCCGCAAAAATAGCAACAGGAGAGAGACGATTGGTATGCAGCTGAAACAATTGGAAGTATTTGTACAAGTGGCCCGCCTGAAGAGCTTTTCCAAGGCGGCCGAGGCACTCTACCTGACACAGCCCACCATCAGCGCCCACATCAGCGCGCTGGAGAACGAGCTGGGCACCAAACTGGTGGTGCGCTCCACCAAGGAGATCCAGCTCACCGCCACGGGCAGCGTGCTCTACAGCTATGCAAATCAGATCCTGGGCCTGTGCGAGCGGGCGGAGCAGGACGTCAAGACGGCCTCCTCGGATATCCAGGGGACCCTGTCCATCGCCGCATCTACCGTGCCGTCCCAGTATCTGCTCCCCCGCATCCTGCCCAGCCTGCGCCAGCGCTATCCCAAGGTTTTTTTCCAGATCTACCAGGGAGACAGCAGCCAGGTGGCCCAGCGGATCTTTGAAAACGGGGCCGAACTGGGGATCATCGGCTCTCCCATCCAGAAGGCGGGATGTGTGTGCACGCCCTTTTTCTCCGAGCGGATGGTCATTGTCACGCCCAACACGCCGGAGTACCGGGAGCTGGACGGGCAGATGACCGGGCAGATGCTGCGCTCCAGCTTCTTCCTGGCCCGGGAGCCGGGCTCGGGCACCCGCAAGCGCAGCGAGGAATTTCTGCGCAGCATCGGCGTGGACCCGCGGGACCTGTCCCTGGCCGCCCAGTTCCAGAGCACCGAGAGCATTTTACAGGGCGTCAAAAACGGCCTGGGTATCGCGATCGTCTCGGGTCTGGCCGCCAGCGACTATGTACAGATGGGGGCGATTCTGTCCTTTGACTTCGACAGCCCCCTGCTCACCCGGCAGTTTTACCTCATCCACCACCGGAACCGGCCCCACTCGCCCGCCGCGGCTATGCTGCTCCAGGAACTGCCCCGGTTTTTCCGGGACGAGCCCACGGGGGAGGCCGCCGGAGGAGAGGAAAAGCCCGAACCATGAGCGCCAAGATTGCAGGAAAGAACGAACCGTTTTTTGTGAATTCTGCGCACGGGCCGTTCCGCCTGCTGCATTTTCACCAGAGCACGCCCCTCTTTTAACTGGAATTTTTTGCATTTCCACAGGATTCCGACGGTCCGGTCCGGCGAAGCGTGGTTCACGCCCTGCCGGACCGGAATTTTTTGGAATATTCTGGCGAAAACTTGGACTTGACAATTTGAGGTGTCCCCAGTACAATACGTTTAAACTATTTTAATTAAAATTTTTTAATTAAAATTCTTGAATCAACAGAATGCGACTGTGCTCGCGCCAATTTGGAAAGGAGAAATCCCCATGTTTGAGAAAGTCCGTGATATTATTGTCAGCAACCTGAGCTGCGACGCCGACACCGTCACCATGGAGGCCAGCCTCACCGAGGACCTGGAGCTGGACAGCCTGGACGCCGTGGACCTGAACGCCGCCCTGGAGGACGAGCTGGGCGTGGCCATGCCCGACGAGGTGCTCAAGGAGGTCAAGACCGTGGGCGACATCGTCCGCTATCTGGAGGAGCACGCCCAGTAAGCGGGCGGCGCGACTGCCATGGACAGAAGTGAACTCAGCGCGCTGATGGAGCAGTTCTCCGCCAGCCCCATCCAGCGCATGGAATTGGAAGAGAAGGATTTCCGCCTGGTGCTGGACAAATGCGCCCCGGCGGCCGCTGTGGCCGTGCCGGCGGCCCCGGCGCCCGTTCCGGCGGCGGCTCCGGCTCCGGCCGCCCCCGCAGTTCAGGAGAGCGCCCCCGCTGCGGCGGAGGGAACGCTGATTAAAGCTCCGCTGGTGGGTACCTTCTATGCCGCCGCTTCGCCGGAGGCCGAGCCCTTCGCGCCGGTGGGGGCCGTGGTCAAAAAGGGGCAGACCGTGTGCATCCTGGAGGCCATGAAGATGATGAGTGAGGTCCCCTCTCCCGCCGACGGCGTGATCACCGAGGTGCTGGTGTCCGACGGGGAGCTGGTGGGCTTTGACCAGCCGCTGTTTCGCTTAAAGGAACAGTGAGACCGCGCCGCGCCGCGGCCTGACAACGAGCTATCCATACCGACGGGCAGGCCGGTCCCCTCCGGGGCCGGCTCCTGCCCATTTTTACGGGGGAGAGTGCGCCGGAAACTCCCTCTGATTCCCATCAAGCGCCCAGCGGCGCATGGAGGTTGCTATGTTCAAACGTGTTCTCATTGCCAACCGGGGCGAGATCGCGGTGCGGGTGATCCGCGCCTGCGAGGAGCTGGGCGTGGAGACGGTGGCGGTCTATTCCACCGCCGACGCGGACTCCCTCCACGTGCAGCTCGCCACCCAGGCGGTGTGCATCGGCCCCGCCAAGGCGGCCGAGAGCTATCTCAATCCCATCGCCCTGCTCACCGCGGCGGTGGAGAGCGGCTGCGACGCCATTCACCCCGGCTATGGCTTCCTGTCGGAGAACGCCGAGTTCGCCGATCTGTGCGTTAAAAGCGGCCTGACGTTCATCGGGCCCAGCGGCCACATCATCCGCCGGATGGGCAACAAAGCCGCCGCCCGGGAGCTGATGCAGCGCAGCGGCGTGCCGGTGGTGCCCGGCTCCGACGGGCCTGTGCCCGACGCCGAGACCGCCGCCGCCCTGGCGGAGGAGATCGGCTATCCCGTCCTCATCAAGGCCAGCGCCGGCGGCGGCGGCCGGGGTATGCGCCGGGTGGACCGCCCGGAGGACCTGCGCGCGCTCTTTGAGGAGGCCCGGGCGGAGGCGGTGGCCTGCTTTGGAGATGGAGAGCTCTATCTGGAGAAGCTCATCCTCAGCCCCAAGCACATCGAGTTCCAGATTCTGGCCGACACCCATGGAAACGTGGTTCACCTGGGAGAGCGGGACTGTTCCATCCAGCGCAAGAATCAGAAGCTTATGGAGGAATCGCCCTCCAAAGCCCTCACGCCGGAGCTGCGGCAGGCCATGGGCGAGGCTGCGGTGGCCGCGGCCCGGGCCGCCGGCTACGTCAATGCCGGGACCATCGAGTTCGTCCTGGACCGGGAGGGGCGCTTCTACTTCATTGAGATGAACACCCGGATTCAGGTAGAGCACCCGGTCACCGAGGCGGTCACCGGACTGGACCTGGTGCGGGAACAGCTGCGCATCGCGGCGGGACTGCCCCTGTCGGTCCGGCAGGAGGACATCCGCCTCACCGGACACGCCATCGAGTGCCGCATCAACGCGGAGGACCCCATCCGGGGCTTCTGCCCCTGCCCGGGGCAGACGGAATTCCTCCACCTGCCCGGGGGACCCGGCGTGCGGGTGGATACCCTGCTCTACAACGGCTATGCGGTCAGCCCCTATTACGACAGTCTGGTAGCCAAGGTGATCGTCCACGCCCCCACCCGGCTGGAGGCCATCCGCCGGATGCGCCGGTGTCTGGCCGAGCTGGTCATCGAGGGCTACTGCACCACCGCCGACTTCTGCAATCTGATCCTGCACCACCCCGATTTTATCCGGGGCCGGTACGACACCGGTTTTCTGGCCCAAAACCAGGAGGAGCTGCTGCGCTGGGCAAAGCGGCTCCAGCCGGAGGAATAACCCCTTGGAAAGGAGATTGCCGTGAATCATCTCTTTCTGCAACGCCGCGCCCGCCTGGACCAGATCCAGCGCCAACGGGGACTGCGGGAAAAGGCCGGCGTCAAGCGCCCGGAGGCCAGTGTGTTCGAACAGTGCCCCGCCTGCGGCGCCGCCGTGGCCAAGCGGGATCTGGCCCGGGCCCTCTACGTCTGCCCCCAGTGCGGATATCACCATAAAATCGGGGCCTACCTGCGCCTTGCGATGCTGCTGGACCCCCACACGTTTCAGGAGCTGGACGAGCATCTCTCTTCCACCGATCCGCTCCAGTTTCCCGGCTATGAGCAAAAACTGGAGGACGTGCGCCACAAGACGGGCCTGACGGAGGGCGCGGTCACCGCCCGGGGCAAAGTCAACGGCCGGAGCGTGGTGGCCGCCGTGCTGGACAGCAACTTTATTATGGGCAGCATGGGCATCGCCGTGGGGGAGAAGATCACCCGGGCGGTGGAGTACGCCCGGCGGCAGAAGCTGCCCCTCATCATCTTCTCGGCCAGCGGCGGGGCCCGGATGCAGGAGGGGATTCTCTCCCTCATGCAGATGGCCAAGACCAGCGCCGCGCTGGAGCGGTTCCACCGCGCCGGCGGACTGTATATCGCCTGCTTCACCAACCCCACCACCGGCGGCGTAACCGCCTCCTTTGCCTCGCTGGGGGACTACACCCTCTCCGAGCCGGGGGCGCTCATCGGCTTTGCCGGGCCCCGGGTCATTGAGCAGACCATTGGACAGAAGCTCCCCGAGGGCTTCCAGAGCGCCGAATACCTGGAGGAACACGGTTTTATCGACCGGATCGTCCCCCGGGCCCAGCTGCGGGACACGATTACGCTCCTGCTGCGCCTCCACGAGAAGGGAGGAAAGCTCCATGATTCGTGAGATTGAAGCCAAGATCGCCGACATCGACGCCGAGCTGGCGGGTCTCGCCGAGCCCGGAGACGGGGCCGCCCAGCTCCGCCGGGCCCAGCTGGTCCGGGACCGCTCCGAACTGCTGGAGGCCTGCCGGGATCTCTCCGCCGGGGACCGGGTGTATGTGGCCCGCCACGCCGGGCGGCCCGGTACGGCGGACTTCATCGCCGCGCTGATTACCGACTTTTTCGAGTGCAAAGGGGACCGGCTGTGCCGGGAAGATCCCAGCATTCTGGGGGGCGTGGGGTTCTTCCACGGCCTGCCCGTCACCGTCATCGGCCACCGGAAGGGCAAGGACCTGAACGAAAACATGGCCTGTAACTTCGGAATGCCCTCCCCGGAGGGCTACCGGAAGGCCCAGCGCCTGATGCGCCAGGCCGAAAAGTTCCGCCGGCCCATCCTCACGTTTGTGGACACCCCCGGGGCCTATCCCGGCCTGGAGGCCGAGGCCCACGGGCAGGGGGAGGCCATCGCCTCCAGCCTGGCCCTGATGTCCGCTCTGACGGTGCCGGTGATCAGCGTGGTCATCGGCGAAGGGGGCAGCGGCGGCGCGCTGGCCCTGGCCGTGGCCAACCGGGTGCTCATGCTGGAGAACGCGGTCTACTCGGTTCTCTCGCCGGAGGGCTTTGCCTCCATCCTGTGGAAGGACTCCTCCCGGGCCCAGGAGGCCGCCGAAGTCATGAAGCTCACCGCCCGGGACCTGCTGGACCTGGGGGTGGCGGATCAGATCATCCCCGAGCCCCTGGGCGGCGCCCATCAGGACCCCCAGGCCGTCTTCCAGGCGGTGGACCGGGCGCTGCTGGAGAATCTCCAGCCCCTGCTCAAGCTGCGGGATCCCGCGGCCCACCGCTATCAGAAATTCCGTGAAATGGGCCTGCGCTACACCAATGAGGCCCGAAAGGATAGAATATGAAGGGTCTCAAATTCATTTCCACCGGCCGTGCCATCCCGGAGAAGGCCGTCACCAACGACGACATGAGCCGCATCGTCGATACCAGCGACGAGTGGATCCGCACCCGCACCGGCATCGCCCAGCGCCACTTCTGCACCCGTGAGAACGCGGCCAGCCTGGCCGTCTCCGCCGCCCGGCAGGCCCTGGAGCGGGCCGGGATCTCCCCCGAGGAGATCGGCGTGTGCGCTGCGGCCACCGTTACCCCCCAGTATGCCTCTCCGGCCAACGCCTGCCTGATCCAGGCGGCCCTGGGCCTGGCGGAGGACACCCCCTGCTTTGACCTGAGCGCCGGCTGTACCGGCTTCCTCTATGGGCTGGAGGTCATGCGGGGTATGCTCACCATCAGCCCCAAGCGCTACGCCCTCCTGGTGGGCGGAGAGGAGCTCAGCCGGGTGATGGACATGACCGACCGCTCCACCTGCGTCCTCTTCGGGGACGGCGCGGGCGCGGCGGTGCTCGCACTGGAGGAGAACGCCCTCTGGGCGGCCACCCTGGGCACCCGGGGAAACTCGGACATCCTCTCGGTGGACGCGGTGGGCAAGGGCCCCAGCTACATCCATATGGACGGGCAGGGCGTCTACCGCTTTGCCGTGGAGGTAATCCCCCACTGCGCCAAGGAGCTGCTGAACCAGACCGGCCTGACGCTGGAGCAGGTGGACTGGATCGTCCCCCACCAGGCCAACCGCCGGATCGTGGAGACCGCCGCTAAGCGCCTCCACCTGGGCATGGACAAGTTTTTCCTCAACATTGACCGCTATGGCAATACCTCCGCCGCCAGCATCCCCATCGCCCTGGACGAGATGGTCCAGGAGGGGCTGCTCCGCAAGGGTCAGAAGGTCATGGCCATCGCGTTCGGCGCGGGCCTCACCTGGGGCGGGGCGCTGTTTGAGTGGTAACCCCGAGGGGATACCGCCCCTCTCTGTGCAACTGCACCATAGGAAAGGAAGGTCGCAATGAAACTCCATGAGATTCTGGGGACCGAATTCCCCTTCATTCAGGGCGGTATGGCCAACATCGCCACCGGCGAGTTTGCCGCCGCCGTCTCCAACGCCGGCGCCCTGGGCCTCATCGGCGCGGGCGGCATGACTCCGGAATCCTTCCGGGAGAACATCCACAAGTGCCGCTCCCTCACCAATAAGCCCTTCGGCGTGAACATCATGCTCATGCACCCCCAGGCGGACGAGCTGGCCAAGATCGCCGCCGAGGAGAAGGTGGCCGTCATCACCACCGGCGCGGGCAGCCCGGGCGCCTATGTGCCCATGTGGAAAGAGGCGGGGGCCAAGGTGTTTCCCGTGGTCTCGGCGGTCTCCCTGGCCAAGATGATGGCCAAGGCCGGTGTGGACGGCATCATTGCCGAGGGCACCGAGAGCGGCGGCCATGTGGGCGAGACCACCACCATGGCCCTGGTCCCCCAGGTCTGTGATGCGGTGGACATCCCCGTCATCGCCGCCGGCGGCATCGCCTGCGGCCGGCAGCTGGTGGCGGCCTATGCCCTGGGCGCCTGCGGAGCCCAGCTGGGCACCTGCCTGCTGGTCAGCGAGGAGTGCCCCATTCACCCCAACTATAAGCAGGCCCTCCTGAAGGCCAACGACCGGGCCACGGTGGTCACGGGGCGTTCGGTGAACGCCCCGGTCCGGGTCATCAAAAACCAGATGACCAAGGACTACATCGCCCATGAAAAGGCGGGCGCCGACAAGATGGAGCTGGAGAAATTCACGCTGGGGAGCCTCCGCCGGGCGGTCTTTGACGGCGACACCCGCACCGGCAGCCTCATGGCCGGCCAGGTGGCGGGTATGCTCCATGAGATCCGCCCCCTGCGGGCCATTTTTGAGGAGCTCCAGGCCCAGGCCAAGGACTGCTTCCAGAATCTGACCGTCTAACCATTTGTGAGACATCTCACCGATCACGAACAAGGAGCGCACCATGAAACTTGCGTTTTTATATGCCGGCCAGGGCTCTCAGCATGTGGGCATGGGCCGGGACCTGTACGAGCAATACCCCGTATTCCGGGACATTTTCGACGGTGCCCCGGTGGATTTTGATCTCAAGAAGCTCTGCTTTGAGGGGCCGGAGGAGCAGCTCTCCGACACCCGCTACACCCAGCCCTGTATGGTGGCCTTCGCTGCGGGCGTCACGGCGCTGCTCTGTCAGGCGGGCATCCAGCCCGCCATGGCCGCGGGCCTGAGCCTGGGGGAGTATTCCGCGCTCCAGGCCGCCGGCGTATTTGACGCCAGGACCGCCATTGAGCTGGTGGCGTTCCGGGGCAAAGTGATGGCCGAGGCCGTCACCGGCCGGCCCTGCGGCATGGCCGCGGTCCTGCATCTGGACCGGGAGAAGCTCCAGGCCGCCTGTGCGGCCGCCTCCGACCTGGGCGTGGCGGAGATCGCCAACTACAACTGCCCCGGCCAGCTGGTCATCGGCGGCGACGCCGCCGCGGTGGAGAAGGCCGGGGAGCTGGCCAAGGAGGCCGGCGCCCGCCGGGTGGTGCCGCTGAAGGTCAGCGGGCCCTTCCACACCTCCCTGATGGCCCCCGCGGGCGACGCCCTGCGGGAGAAGTTCCGTACGGTGGACTTCCGGGCCATGCGTTTTCCGGTGCTCTTCAACTGCAAGGGCGACGTGATGGACGGGGAGGACACCATCCCCGCCCTGCTGGAGCGGCAGGTTCAGAGCAGCGTCTACCTGGAGGACACCATCCGCCGCATGGCCGGGCAGGGGGTGGACACCATCGTGGAGATCGGCCCGGGCAAGACCCTCTCCGGCTTCGTGCGCAAGACGGTGAAGGAAATTACAACCTATTCCATTGACACGGCGGAGGATCTGGAGCAGACCATCGCCGCCCTGAAAGGAGCGCAGGCATGAATCTGACGGGAAAGAACGCCCTGGTCACCGGCGGCAGCCGGGGGATCGGGAAGGCGGTTTGTCTGGAGCTGGCCCGGCAGGGGGCCAACGTGGCGGTGAACTACGCCGGCCGCGCCCAGGCCGCCGAGGAAGTGGCGGCCGCCTGCCGGGAGCTGGGGGTGGAGGCCTTTGCCGTCCAGGCCGACGTGGCCGACGCCGCGGCGGTGGACGCCATGGTCAAAGAGGTCGCCGCCCGCTTCGGGCGCGTGGATATTCTGGTGAACAACGCCGGCATCACCCGGGACAAGCTGGCCCTCCAGATGAAGGAAGAGGACTTTGACGCCGTGCTGGATACCAACCTGAAGGGCGCGTTCCTGTGCATGAAGGCGGTCTACCGCCCCATGATGAAGCAGCGCTATGGGCGCATCATCAACCTCTCCAGCGTGGTGGGCCTGCGGGGCAACGCCGGGCAGGCCAACTACGCCGCCAGCAAGGCCGGTCTCATCGGCATGAGCAAATCCATCGCCAAGGAGCTGGCCAGCCGCGGCGTCACCGTGAACCTGGTGGCCCCCGGCTTCATCGACACCGAGATGACCGCCGTCCTGCCCGAGGCCGCCCGGGAGGCCCTGCTCAAATCCATCCCCATGGCCCGGCTGGGCCAGCCGGAGGATGTGGCCAGGGCGGTGGCCTTCTTCGCGGCCGAGGAGTCCGGGTATATCACCGGGCAGGTCCTCTGCGTGGACGGCGGCATGGCCGTCTAAGGCTGCGGCAGCATCGATTCTGAAACTGTCTCTCCGAAAGGAATTGGAATTATGGAAAAAAGACGCGTCGTTATCACCGGTATGGGCGCTCTGACCCCCCTGGGCAAGAGCGCGGAGGAGTCCTGGGCCGCCGCCAAGGCCGGCGTGTGCGGCATCGGCACCATTACCCTGTACGACAGCTCCAGCCAGAAAGTCCATCTGGCCGGCGAAGTCAAGGGCTACAACGCCGAGGACTATATGGAGCGCCGGGAGGCCCGGCGCATGGACCGCTTCACCCAGTTCGCCGTGGTGGCCGCCGGGCAGGCCCTGGAGCAGAGCGGCCTGGACCTGGAGAAGGAGGACTGCTCCCGCATCGGCGTGATTCTCTCCAGCGGCATCGGCGGCATCACCACCATCCAGGCGGAGACCCTGAAGGGCGGCGAGAAGGGCTTTGACAAGGTCTCGCCCTTCTTCATCCCCATGGTCATCGCCAACATGGCCGCCGGCCAGGTGGCCATTAAGTACGGCCTGAAGGGCATGTGCTCCTGCCCGGTGACGGCCTGCGCCGGGGGCAGCAACTCCATCGGCGACGCCTTCCGCCACATCCGGGACGGCTATGCCGACGCCATGCTCTGCGGCGGCGCGGAGGCCGCGGTGACCCCCCTGGGCATGGGCGGCTTTACTTCCCTCCAGGCCCTGACCAAAGTGGACGACCCGGCCCGGGCCTCCATCCCCTTTGACAAGGAGCGCTCCGGTTTCGTCATGGGCGAGGGCGCGGGTGTGCTGGTGCTGGAGAGTCTGGAGCACGCGCAGGCCCGGGGCGCCAAGATTTTGGGTGAGATTGTGGGCTACGGCTCCAACTGCGACGCCCACCACATCACCGCCCCTTGCCCCGACGGGGCGGGCGCCACGGCGTGCATGAAATTGGCCCTCCAGGACGCGGGCCTCGCCCCGGAGGACGTGGACTATATCAACGCCCACGGGACCTCCACCCCCCTCAACGACTCGGGGGAGACCCAGGCGGTGAAGAACGCCTTCGGCGCCCACGCCTACCATCTGATGATGAGCTCCACCAAGTCCATGACCGGCCACCTCCTGGGGGCCAGCGGCGCGGTGGCCTCCATCTTCTGCCTGCTCTCCCTGCGGGATCAGTTCGCGCCCCCCACCATTCACTACCAGGTCCCCGACCCGGAGTGCGACCTGGACATCGTGCCCAATCAGGGCCGCAGCGCCCGCATCCGCTATGCCATGGCCAACGCCTTCGGCTTCGGCGGCCACAACGCCTCCCTGATCTTTACGGGCTGGAAGGAGTAAGAACATGGAATTGAACATCCAGCAGATCATGGAGATCCTGCCCCACCGCCCGCCCTTCCTGCTGGTGGACAAGATCACCGCCTGCGAGCCGGGCAAGTCCGCCCAGGGGATCAAGTGCGTCACGATGAACGAGCCTTTCTTCACCGGCCACTTCCCGGGCCAGCCCATCATGCCCGGCGTGCTCATTCTGGAGGCGCTGGCCCAGACCGGGGCGGTGGCCGCCCTGAGCCTGCCGGAGAACCAGGGACGGCTGGCCATTTTCGGCGGCGTGAAGCACGCGCGCTTCAAGCGCCAGGTGGTTCCCGGCGACGTACTGGAGCTCTCCTGCGAGCTGGTGGAGCAGCGGGGCCCGGTGGGTTACGGCAAGGCCGTGGCCCGGGTGGAGGGCAAAATCGCCGCCCAGGCCGAGATCACCTTTGTGATTCAGTGACGGTCCGCCGCCTCCGCACATCAGCAGGGAGACAGGGACGCGAGGATGGGGCCGGTGCGCCGGCCAGAAAAAAAGCGGAGGACGGATATGTTGAAGGAAAGCTTTCGCGGCGTGTATACCAAATTTAAGCTGCACTTTTATCAGGCGGTGTTCTCCCGCTTTCAGAGCCAGGAATCCAGCCTCACCACGGTAGAGGGGTTCTGCATGGAGATTATCCTGGCCCTGGGGCGGCCCACCATCAACGAATTCGCCCGGTTTGTGCATATCTCGCCCCCCAACGCGGCCTATAAGGTCAACAGCCTCATTCAAAAAGGCTACATCCGCAAGGAGCGCTCTCCCGAGGACAAGCGGGAGTACCACCTGGCGGTGACCCAGAAATATATCGACTACTACAACATCAATTACCGCTACCTGAACACGGTCATGGACCGCATTCAGGACCGCTTTCCCCCGGAGGACGTGCAGCGGCTGGACGAGATGCTGCGCATCATCTCCACCGAGCTCATGCCGGAGATTCAGATTCCGGAACCCGACCCGCCGGGAGAGAACTGAGGACGCAGGCGGCCCGGAGCACACAACGTGCTCCGGGCCGCCTTTTATTTGGCCGGACGCCTCGGGTCAGAGGAGGGCTCCGTCCAGGGCGCTGAGCTGATAGTCGCCGGTGTCAGTGGCGATGTACCAGACGGGCGTGAGGGTAAAAGGGCGGGCGCCCGAGAAATGGTATCCCGGCGTCATCGACAGAATCTGGCTGAACATCCGGCCGCTCTCATTGCGCTGGCTGAGAAAGCGCACCAGAAGAGTTGGGATGGACAGAGTTTCCTCCTCCTGGGCGGAGACGGTCTGCGCCGAGAGGAAAATACCCTCCAGATGGCGCAGGCTCTCCCCCGTGTAGGTGAGGGTAATCTGACAATTCAGGATGGGGTATCCGTCCCAGAGCTGCTGAAAGGTGAGTACCTGGCCGTCCTCCTGGGTTTGCCGGGCGGTGAGGCGGGTGGAAATGCCCGCCTGCTCCAGCAGCGCCTGGGCGTGCTGGAGCGGGTCCTGTCCATCCAGGGGAAGGGCTCCTTCTGCAAGCTGGGCGGTACAGCGGCCGGTGGAATAGGCCTCCAGACGGCCGGAGGCATTCTCATAGACGGCGCGTACGCCGCTCTCCTCCCGCCGGTTCTCCTCCCCCAGAAGGGCCAGGGCCAGCGCCTGCCCCACGGGATGCTCTTCTCCCTCCAGCGTCAGGACGGGCAGGGAGAGCTCCTGGGGCAGAACCGACTCCTCCACCGTGATGCCGTTGGAGGCGAGAAGCTGGACGGCCTGGGCCCGGCTCTCCTCCCGGAAACGGTGGGACTGCGCCTGCTGGCCGCCCACCATCACGAGCAGGAAGCCGTTGAGGAGAAGCAAAATGAGAATGATGATATTTTTGAGCTTGGACCACTCCATAGGCCGCCACCTCCGTTAAAAACCGCCCCACCGGGCCGCCATGGGGGAGCCGTCCTCCTCCTCGTAGAAGAGGAGAAGCTCCCGGCGGGCCTCAGGGCTCACCGCAGCCAGAGCGGCGGCGGCCTGCCGCTCGGGCAGGACACTGGAAGAGCCCTCCGCCGGAACATAGCACCGGGGGTGGATCTCAAAGGCGGTGATCTGTCCGCCGGACACGGTAAAGGAGGCCGCCGGCCGGCCGCCGCTCAGGTAGACCTCCGCCCCGTCCAGGGTGTAATTCAGGGTAATGGACAGCGTCTCCCCATCCTCCTGCACCTCCGAGAGGCAGAGCTGCCCGGAGCTCTGGATGCCGCCGCACCAGGCCTCCACCGCCGCCTGGGTCAGGTGGAAGGCCAGAGCCACCGCCTGGGTCCGGCTGCCGGCCTGATAGCGGGGCTCCAGGCTCTCGGAGGCGGCCTCATAGACCAGAGTGCCGTCGGCCGAGATGCGCAGCTCATCTTCCTCCCGGATGACCCACTCGCCGGGAACAGGATAGTCGGCGCCCCGGAAGCCCAGGGCGTTTTCCAGAGCGGTGCGGCTGGCGGCGTCGTTCAAATCCAGAACCGTCTGGACCTGATAGAGGCCGGGCTGAGGGGCCTGAGGGAAGATCAGCGTCTCGGACTGGAGGGACTCGCAGCCGCTTCCCTCCAGCTCGAAGGCAAAGCGGGCGCCGTTGTCGGTGTAGTCCTCCAGCGCGTGGGCCAAATAACCCTCCCACTGCACCGAGGTGCCGCAGGAATAGTACAGGCCGCTCGTTTCATTTTTATAGTACAGCCGGGCGGTGGGGCCGCCCTCCCACACCAGAGCCAGACGGCGGACCGGGTCGGTCCGGGAAGAGGAGCCCAGATAGTCCAGCGGAACGTTCCCCAGCAGGTCGAAGTAGACCCCCGGGCTCTGGAGCGCCTGAAGCCACTCCAGCTGGGAGACCACCTGGGGATCGGCCGCGCTGGCGGCGGCCTCGAAGAGATAATTGCTCAGGGCGGAAAAGTCGGTTCCGGCCTGGGCGGCGTCGTACTGCACGCCGTAGCGGATGGGCTGGCCGCTCTCCCCCAGGCCGTGGCAGACGGCCAGACGGACGGCCTGAATACCCTCGGCGGGGACCGTGGGGTCGGTCTCCACCGGGTCGGTCTGGTCGGTTCCGGTAAAGAGGGTGACGGCCCGGGAGAGCAGGCCGTCCCCGTCCATCAGACCGGTGTAGAGCTGGCTGCGGGCGGCGAGGTAACAGGCCGAGAGCAGCAGCAGCACGATGAGCAGGTCCTTGCCCAGCTCAAGGAGACGGCGGCGGTACCCCATGGGGGGGAGAACCACGTCCCGGAAGAGTTTATTCTTGCCCATGACCGAGGCCCTCCACAAGCAGTTCGATGCGCACCGTCAGGCCGGGACCGCTCCGGTCCACCAGACGGATGACGCCGTGGTGTTGGTCGATGATCTCTTTGGCGATGGAGAGGCCCAGACCGGTGCCCCCCGATTCCCGGGAACGGGCCTTGTCCACCCGGTAGAAGCGCTCGAAAATCCGGGGCCGGTCCTCGGCGGGAATGCCGATGCCGTTGTCCTCCACCTCCATCCAGACCCGCTCCCCGGACCGGCCGGCCCGGATCTGGATGCGCCCGCCGTCGGGCGTATATTTGATGGAGTTGGAGACCACGTTCATCATCACCTGCACAATGCGCTCCCGGTCGCCCACGATATCGGGCAGGCCGGGCTCCGCGTCCAGGGACATCTGGTGTCCGTGGCGCTGGGCCTCCAGCCGGGTGGCGTTATAGACCTCCTCCACTGTCTGGCCGAAGGGGAAGCTGGTCATTTTCAGCGCGCTGTGCCCCGAATCAAAACGGGAGAGGGTGAGCAGGTCCTGAACAATATGGGTCATGCGGTCGCTCTCGCTGAGGATGACCTCCAGAAAGTTTTTCTCCATCTGGGGCGGAATGGTCCCGGCCGAGTCCACCAGGGTCTCGGCATAGCTGCGGATATTGGTGAGGGGGGTGCGCAGCTCGTGGGAGACGTTGGCCACAAATTCCCGGCGCATCTCCTCCGTCTTGCGCTGCTCGGTCACGTCGTGGATCACCACCAGCACGCCGCCCTGCTTCTCCCGGGAGAAGGAGGCCAGCAGCAGTTCCAGGCTGCGGCCGTTCACATCCCGGGTCCCCTCCAGATAGTCGGGCGGCTCCAGGTCCAGCACCCTGGAGAGAGGGGCGATGTTCCCAAAGAGCTCGTCGTAGCCGGGGCCCTCCCCGCTCCCCACCGGAACGGGACGGCCCAGCATCCGCTCGGCGGCGGGATTGGCGTGAATGACGGCGCCGGACTCGGAAAAGGCTACCACGCCGTCGGTCATGTGGAGAAAGAGCGTGTCCAGCTTGTTGCGCTCGTTCTCCACCTCATCCAGCGTCTCCTGAAGCTGGCGGGCCATGGCGTTGAAGGTGCCGGTGAGAATGCCGATCTCATCCCGGGAGGCCACCTGCAATTTGTGGGAGAAATCCCCTTCGGCCACCCGCTCGGCCCCCTCGGTAAGGCGCTCGATGGGGATAATCATGGTCTTGGAGAGGAGGAAGGAGAGAAGAATGGAGATGACCAGGCCGAAGAAGAGGGCCCGGATGACCAGATCGATGATGGCGCTGTTGAGGGCGGCGGCGGTCTGGCGGTTATCCTGGATATAGATGACATAGGACTCCCCGCCCCGCTGAATGGGGAAGGCCACGTCCATATAGGACGCGGAGGGGTCGCTCTGAAACCCCTCCTTCCCGTTGAGGGCGGAGAGCAGATTATTGGAGTAGCTGGCCGTCAGGTCGCCGGAGGGGTCGGAAGTGGCCAGACACCGGCCGGTCTGCCCCTCCAGCACGTAGTAGTTGCGGGTGCGCCCGTCCACGCCCAGCACGCCGGTGTAGGAGTCCAGTATCTGGGCCACCATCTCCGCGCCGTTCTCCTCCCCCTCGGTGGGGCTCTGCAAATCCCGGAGGAAGGCCACGTCGGTGATGACCTCCTCCATCCGCTCATAAAAATCCCGCAGATAGAAGCCCACCACGGAGTTGATCAGAAACGCGCCCACCACCGTCATCAGGGACACGATGAGCAGAGTCATGATGAGCACCAATTTCATATGCAGGCTGCGGAACATGGCGGGACCTCCTCGTTTGAACGGGACTGGATGCGCTTATACCGAATGAAAGTAGTAACCCTGCCCCCGGCGGGTGAGGATGAACTGAGGAGAGGCGGGGTCGTCCTCCACCTTCTCCCGCAGGCGGCGGATGGCCACGTCCACCGCCCGCACGTCGCCCACGTAGCCCTCGTAATTCCAGACGTGCTCCATCAGGGCTTCCCGGGAGAACACCTTTCCCGGCTGGGCGGTCAGGAACTTGATAAGCTCATACTCCCGCTGGGTCAGGTCCAGGGGGCGGCCGTCCTTGTAGACCGCCATCTGGTCGGTATCGACGGCGATGCGCCGCCCGGCAGGCGGAGCAGAGGCCGCGGAGGGGCCGGGAGCGCGGGCGGAGAGCATCTCGGTGCGGCGGATGTTGGCCTTGACCCGGGCCAGCAGCTCCCGCATGGAGAAGGGTTTGGTGATGTAGTCGTCGGCCCCCAGCTCCAGGCCCAGGACCTTGTCGGTCTCCTCCTCCCGGGCGGTGAGCATGATGATGGGGGCGCTGCGGTTCTGAGCCCGGATGGCTTTGCACACGTCAAAGCCGTTCATTTTGGGCAGCATCAGGTCCAGAAGGACCAGATCCGGATTCCGCTCCAGGGCCAGCTGCAATCCGGTCTGGCCGTCGTAGGCCTCCAGGGTATCGTAGCCCTCCCGCTTCAGATTAAAGCTGAGGATATCCACGATGTTTTTTTCGTCCTCCACAATCAGGACACATTTGCTCATAGAAGCCTCCTTTTCTGCCGGTGGTGGGAGAGGGATCGCTGTGCCTACCGCGCCAGGAGCGTCTTGACCTTCAGCACGGTGGCCACAGTCTTGCCGTCGGCGATCTCGCCGGACATAACCTGCTCCACCAGCGTCTGAAAGGGGATGCGCTCCCCCTCCAGGAACTCGTCCTCGTCGGGGTGGGCGGCCTCCTGGTGCAGGCCCCGGGCCAGGTACATGTGCAGCACCTCGGTGGAGAAGCCGGGGGAGGTGTAGAGCTCTCCCAGATAGATCAGCTCGTCGGGCACCGCGCCCACCTCCTCGCCCAGCTCCCGCAGGGCGGCCAGACGGTGGTCCTCCCCGTACTCCAGCTTTCCGGCGGGCAGCTCGGTGACTACCTTTTGGAAGGGATAGCGGAACTGGCGCACGACGGCCACAGTATCGTCGTCGTACAGGGGGAGGATGGCCACCCCGCCGGGGTGTTCCACCACCTCCCGCGTGGTGACCCGGCCGTTGGGCAGCTGGGCCTTGTCCAGACGGACGGTGACGATGCGGCCCTGGAATTTGATCTCACTGGATACGGTTTTTTCATAGAGCTCCATGGGGCAAAACTCCTTTCGGGACAAAACCCGGTCGTCTTTTTTACAAGCAGGTCTAGTGTACCACAAAATATTCCGTTCCGCCACCCCGGAAGGGCGGGCGGGGCGGCTGCCAGACATTACAGCTATCCGCCCGCCGGGGCGGGCGGTATAATGAGGGGCAGACAGGCGCGCCCGGCCGCGCCCATTTGACGAGAGGGGAATCGCTTATGACCATCCATCCCATTCAAGGGGCCGGTGTGGCCCTGTACATCACGCCCGCTGAGCTGGAGACCAGAGGGCTCACCGCCCGGGAACTCTCTGCCGTTCAGGCCGGGGCGCTGGCCCGGCAGGCCTGCGCGGCGGTGGGGCTCCTCCCGGAGGGGGAGCTGGAGATTGAGGCCTTTCCGGACCGAAGCGGGGTTTTGCTCTTTGTCCGCTTCCGCCCTCCGGAGCGGATGTGGTTTTCCTTTGAGACGCTGGAGCCCCTCTTTGCCGCCGCCCGGGCGGGGGAGGAGCCCCCGGAGCGCTGCGCCCTCTACTGGTGCGCCCAGCGGTGGTGGCTCTCCCTGGAGGGGGAGGCGGAATCCTGGGCGGCCCGCCTCTCCGAGTTCGGCCGCCGGGAGCGGGAACGGCCCCATCTGGCCGCCCACCTGGCCGAATTTGGGCAGACGGTGTTTCCATGCCGGGCCCTCCACGAGCTGGGCCGCTACGCCCCGGCCCGGGAGCGCGCGTGAGAAGGGGCCCGCCGCCGGTCAGGAGTTGATGAGAGCGGCCAGGAGAAAGACCAATGCGCCGGAGAAGAAGCTGGAGAGGACCTTGTACCGATAGGCGGACTGCTCATCCGGGCTGCGCAGAGCGTTGATGAGGCACACGGGGAGGGCAAACCCCAGCGCAGCGGCCGCGAGGATTGCAAGATTCGTGAGCATAAGGAGACCTCCTTTTGATTTTCCTGACAAAAGAATACCATAATTCCCACCTTGGGACAAGATAAGGGCACTTGACAGGTATGTTATAATAAAGTACACTTGAGACGATACCCGGGAAGGAGATGAACGCCGTGGAGCACAAGGGCACCAAGCTGATCGCCAAAAACAGCAAAGCCTTTCACGATTACTTCATTGAAGAGCGCCTGGAGGCGGGCATCTCTCTGGCCGGGACGGAGGTCAAATCCATCCGGCAGGGCCATGTAAACCTGAAGGACTCCTTCTGTATCATCAAGGACGGTCAGATGCAGGTGCTGGGGATGCACATCAGCCCCTATGAGAAGGGCAATGTGTTCAACAAAGACCCCCTCCGCCCCCGGCAGCTCCTGATGCACAAACGGGAAATCCGCCGCCTGTACGCCAGGACCAAGCAGGACGGATACGCCCTGATCCCCCTCTCCCTGTACTTCAAGGGACCGCGGGTGAAGATCGAGGTGGGCCTCGCCCGGGGCAAGAAGCTCTACGACAAGCGGGAGACGGCGGCGGCCCGGGACGCCAAGCGGGAGATGGACCGCGCCATGAAATCCCGCCGGAATTACGATTAAACGGTGAAAAAGAAAGGAAGTGCCCTCCCATGGCTCAAAATCCCATCGTCACCATTGAGATGGAGAACGGCGGCAAGATGGTAGCCGAACTCTATCCCGATGTGGCGCCCAATACGGTGCGCAACTTCATCAGCCTGGCGCAGTCCGGCTTTTATAACGGCCTGATCTTCCACCGGGTGATTCCCGGCTTTATGATCCAGGGCGGCTGCCCCCAGGGCACCGGTATGGGCGGCCCCGGCTACTCCATCAAGGGGGAGTTTGCCCGAAACGGGTTCCGGCAGAACACCCTCCGGCACGACCGGGGCGTCCTCTCCATGGCCCGGGCCGTGCACCCCAACTCGGCGGGCAGCCAGTTCTTCATTATGGTGGAGAAGGCCCCCCACCTGGACGGCGATTATGCCGCCTTCGGCAAGGTGATCGAGGGGATGGACGTGGCCGACGCCATCGTGAATGCCGACCGGGACCGGATGGATAAACCATTCCAGGATCAGCGGATGAAGTCGGTGACGGTAGAGACCTTCGGCGTGGACTATCCCGCGCCGGAGAAGTGCTGAACCGAAGCTCAACTTTTTCATTTCACGCGGATATGTTCTGCGGCCTCCCCTCTCCCGGCGAAGCCCAGCGTAAGCGGGTTCGCCGGGAAGGCGAGGAGCAAGGAAACGGAACGAGGGATACCCGTAAGGGGGTTCTGAGTGAAGCGGACTTTGCGACGAGCCGGGGGCGTACTGGTTTCGACGGGGACGTGGGGGCCGGAATAGCGGGCGGATGCGCCTATCATCCTTAAAATGGGCAACTTATAAATTAAAGAACAACGATAACGTTGAGCTTGTCGCGGCTTAAGCCGTGACCGTCCTGTCCGGAAGGACCACGAGCCGGAACGGGGCGTCGTTTAGTGGTGCCCGTGCGTGCGCAAAGCTTTGAGCGCACCATGAATCATGAAGCTACCAAGCCCTGTAGTTTGACGGCCTACGCCAGGGTGAGGGAATGTAAATGACCGTCTGCGCCCGGAGAAGTTCTTGCTGAAGCGTTTTCGGACGGGGGTTCGACTCCCCCCGCCTCCACCAAAAAGAAGCACCTGCCTTGCAGGTGCTTCTTTTTTCTATCGATGGAACGGAAAACGGCCTGGATGAAATAAATCCGGCGCTCTGGAAAAAAGCTATCCCCGCAGCTGATAGCGGGAGAGGTGGAGGCTGCGCATACAAAGGGCGAAGAGGACCGAGCTGATGGCCCAGGTCATGGGGTAGGCCCAATAGACCACCGTGATGCTGGAATAGAGGCGGATAGCGACGGTGATGTAAATGATCCGCAGAACACACCAGACCGAGAGCATGATCACCATCGGGACCACAGGACGGCCCAGCCCCCGCAGGATACCCGAGCAGCAGTGAGAAAAGGAGAGCAGGAAGTAGAAAAAGGACACCGTGCGGGCATAGTGGACGCCGTAGGCCACCACCGCGGGGTCGCTGTTGAAGAGCGCCACAAAAACGGGGGAGCCGGCAAAAATCAGCCCGCCGATCAATTCGGCCAGGATAGGACTGCAGACAAGGCTGAATTTGATTCCGCGCTCCACGCGGTCGTACCGCCCGGCCCCCACGTTCTGGCTCACAAAGGTGGACAGGGACAGAGAGAAGCAGGTCACAGGCAGGAAAGCGAAGCCCTCGACTTTGCTGTACGCCCCGCAGCCCGCCATGGCCACCGAGCCGAAGGAGTTGATATTGGACTGCACGATCACGTTGGCCAGGGAGATCACCGAGTTCTGCACCCCGGACGGGATGCCCAGTGTGACGACCTGGCGCAAAATGGGGCCGGTAAAGGCGATTTTCCGCCAGTTGAGGCGGTAGCCCTCCCGGGTGCGGGTCAGCTTGCGGAAGGCCAGATAGGCGCTCAGCGCCTGGCTGATGATGGTGGCCAGAGCGGCGCTGCCCACCCCCCGGCGGAAGACGGCCACAAAGAGCAGGTCCAGGACCACATTGGTCAGGGAGGCCAGGATCAAATAGACCATGGGACTGCGGCTGTCCCCCACCGACTGGAGGATGCTCGCTTCCATATTGTAGAGGACCACTGCGCTGGAGCCCAGGAAGTAGACCCGGAAATACAGGATGGAGTTTCCAATCACGTCGTCCGGGGTCCCCATCCACCGCAGGATCTGCGGCGTGAGGATTACGCCGGCCACCGTCAGAACCACACCGGCGGCGAGACCCAGGGCGATGGTCGTGTGAACGGCCTGCTCCAGGCGCTTCTGGTCCTTGGCCCCGTAGTAGCGCGCCACCAGCACCCCCGCGCCAATGGCCACACCGTTGATAAAGCCCACGAGAAGATAGATCAAACTGGAGGAGGAGCTGACTGCGGCCAGGGCCTGCCGCCCGATAAACTGGCCTACAATCAGGGAATCCACCGCATTGTAGAGCTGCTGAAACAGATTGCTCAGAAAAATGGGGAATGCAAGCGCGGCAATCTTTTTGGGCACGCTGCCCGTGGTTAGAGAGCGCTCCTCTTCGTCCACCATGAATATTAGCCTCCTTCACCGGCGCTGGAGACGGCCGCCGGCACCCAACAGTATAGCACGAACGCCGCCGGTTTCAAAGAAGCTTTCGCTCAGTTCCGATTTATATCTGAGTTTGGGACGGAGCGGGAGGCGTCTCCTCCAGCGCGGCGAAAAACGGGACCGACGCGGCGCCGATGAGGCCGACCAGAAGGCCGCTGGGCAGGAGAACCCAATAGGGGGCGTGGGAGAAGCAGTCGAAAAGCGCGCCGTAGAGGAGCTGCCCCACGGGCTGCGCGCACATGGAGAGGGTAAAGACGTAGGACATAACCTTGCCCATCAGGCGCTCGGGCGTGCGGCTCTGGATGACGGTGATGGCGCAGGTGGAAAAGAGGCTGCACCCGAACTGGCAGGCACAGAACACCGCCAGCAGAACCGCATACCGGGCCAGGGGCCCCAGCGGGAGCAGAAAGGCCAGTCCGGCCGGGAGCAGGCACAGTCCAAACCCCACAAATACGGCGGCGAGCCGGCGCAGGCGGAGGGTTTGAGCTCTCCATCCCACAAACAGGCTGCCCAGAATGGCCGACACGCCCATCGCGCTCTCGGCCGCGCCGTAGTGCTCTGCGGAGAGGCCGAGGACGGTACGCACCAGATAGGGGAACCCCACTACGGCCGTCCCCGCCACAAACAGGCTGACCAGCGCGGCCAGAAGGAGCAGTTTCAGGATGCCGGGCTGTTCCCGGCGCAGGAAGTGCAGGCAGGTGCGGACGTCCTCCCGGAGGGGGACGCCGGGGCGCGGACCGTGCGCCGGGTCCGGGTCCTCCAGATGAATCTGGCGCTCCAGGAGCGCGGTGAGGAAAAAACAGGCGGCCGCGCCCCACAGGACGGGCGGGAGGCCAAAGGCGGCGTAGACGACGCTGCCCAAAAACGGGGTGAACAGGGAGGTGACGGCCTGTACCTGGCTGACCACCGCATTGCCCCTGGCCAGATTTGCCCCGGAGAGCATCTGCGGGATGCAGGCCTGGACGGTGGGGGACTCCAGCGCGCCCAGAATAGAGAGTATCACCAGCAGAGCGCCAATGGAGAAGAGCGTATTTCCCAGAGAGAGAACCAGGGCGGACGCCAGCACCACCGCCCCGGAAAGGGCATCCAGCGCCACCATAATCCTGCGCCGGTTCACCCGGTCCGCCAGAATGCCGCCAAAGGGAGAGAGCAGCACGGTGGGGAGCATGGAGAGCGCCAGCAGCGAGGCGAACACCGAGGCCGACCCGGTCTGCTCCAGCACGTACATGGAAAGGGCGAATTTCAAGGTGTAATTGCCCGTCAGCGAGGCGGCCTGCCCCAAAATGAGGAGGACAAAATTGCGGTGAAACCGTGTGTCTCTCATACGCCCCTCCCAACGGTCCAAAGGCGGCGCGGTTCCCGCCCCGGCCCGGCGTACCACCGGGCGGCGGCCGCAGTCCTGTGGTTCCAGCATGGTTTCATCATAGAGAATACCTCCTTTTCATACCTTCTAAAGGTATGTAATAAACCAGAAAAAACAGGTATATATCATACCTTCTCAATGAATGTATATGGTTAAAATAAAACTGCCCGAGGGCAATTTTATTCCTGGCCGGGCAGCTGGTCGAAAAACGCGTCCACCACCCGCCAGAGCTGTTCGTCAAAGAGAGGAACGCCCATGTTCTCCAACATCTCCCCCAGGAAGCGGAACTTGTCCCGCATTTGCTCCCTGGTGGCCGGAAAGACCGCCGGAAGCAGCCACAGGCTGGTGAGCAGAGGCAGCAGCTCGGCGAGCTCCCTGGCGTATTTGGTGTGGATGGAGCCGTCCCGGTTGCCCTCTTCCAGCAGCTCCTGAAAGTAAGGGGTGAGCACCTCCCGGTTGGAGCGGATCATTTCCACCAGCAGTTTGGGATTCTGGGTGATGGGGATGGCCTGCACCGTCAGACGGACACGGTCGTGGTCGCCCTGATTGAGGCGCACCACCTCCCGAAGCTTCTCCAGCCCGCTGAGATCGGAGCGCTTCCGGACGGCCTCAAAGGGGTTGTTGGTAAAAAACATCCGGTCGCTCACGGCGTCCAGAATCTCTTCCTTGGACTTGAAGTGGTGATAGACAGCCCCCTTGGTCAGACCGCCCAGACCGTCTACAATATCCTGGATGGTGGTGTGCTCATAGCCTTTCTCCAAAAAGAGGCGCTGCGATACGTCCAGAATCCGCTCTACGGTGACCTCCGGATATTTGTTTCGGGCCATGGGTCCGCCCCCTCCCATAACATTCGGTTAGTATGTATTTATTATAGGGGACGATGCCGCAGCTGTCAAGCCCGGCGTTTCCCGATAAACGGGAGGATACCTCTGCGATTGACGTGAGCAAATGCCGCTATTATAATAAAAAAGTATATAGAAAAGCGTTAGTACACGCGGGAGGAATGTCTATGGCAGAGCGGCGGTGCATTTCCGGTGAGAGCCTGGGTGAAACCGGGTTCAGCTATACCCTGTCCCTCATCAATGGGAAGTACAAGATGACGGTGCTCTATACCCTGATGGAGTTCGGCGTGGTCCGATTTAACGAAATGAAGCGATACATCGGGCCCATCTCATATAAAACGCTCAGCGCGACCCTCAAAGAACTGGAGGCCGACCAGCTGGTCCACCGGGAGGAGTACCCGCAGATTCCCCCCAAGGTGGAATACAGCCTCACGGAACGGGGGAAATCTCTGATCCCCATTTTAGACGGCATGTGTGAATGGGGCAATCAGAATCGCATGTAGCGCGGGCGGGGAAAAAGAAACAGAGACGGAGCGCCGGATGGAATATCCGGCGCTCCGTCTTTTGAAAAGCAGAGAGGGAAACCGTCCGTGCGGCAGCGGCTCAAATACTCACAATGTACCAGGAGCGGCCATCTTTCACGCCATAGAGGTACATGCTCTGATCCACGCGGTTGGAGCCGTCGGCGGACTCAAGGGTGATCTCCAGCTCCACCTCGGTCACGGCGTCGGCGTTGAAGCCGGTGGCCCCCTCTGAGCGGAGGGACTCCACCAGGTCCTGGACCTGGGCCTTGTCGTACTCCTCCCGGGAGACCACTTCGTAGGAGTACGTCCAGTCCTCTCCCAGGTAGTCGTCCAGCTGGTAGATGGCGCTCTGGAGCTGGTCGCTCAGATAGGCCAGGGCCTCCCGCTCGGTGGCGTAGCCGTCCCAGGCGGCCTCTTCCAGGGCGGCCGCCTGAACGGGCTCGGGGAAGAGGTTGAAAATGGCCTCGGCGTCGCCGGTGAAGCTGGCCTTCACATAGGCGTCCAGGGCCTTGTTCAGGCTCCGCCCCCCGAAGAGGAAGAAGGCGAGGGCGAGGATGACCGCCACAGCGGCGACAATGGCCAGAATGCCGATGAGGCGGTGCTTGCCCGGCTTTTTCCCGCCGCTGTGGGCGGAGCCCGCCGCCTGATAGGGGGGTGGAGGCGGCGGAGGCGGCGCGGAAGGGCCGTTCCTGGGCGGAGTGGGGGCGGCGGAGGCGGCCTGCGGAACCCGGGCGCCGCAGCTGCCGCAGAAGAGGGCGCCCTCCCGCAGCTTGGCGCCGCACTGGCGGCAGTAGAGGGGCGCGCCGCCGGAGGAGGACTCCGGAGCGGGCGGCGGCGGGGGTGCAGAGGGCCCGGCCTCGGGAGCGGGCGGCTCCGGCCAGGGGGACTTGGGGGCCTCCTGGGCCTGGCCGGGCCAGGGGGCGGAGCTCTCCTCCGGCCATGCGGGGGTCAGAAGCTCGGTGGGCGCCTGGTCGGCGGGGGCGGTGACGCCGATCTCAAAGACCAGGCGGGTAGAACCGATGACGGCCTCATCCCCGGAGAGGAGCTCCACCGGCTCCTCCATGCGCGCGCCGTTGACCTCCGTGCCGTTGGTGGCGCTCAGATTTTCCAGCCAGACGCCGCCGTCCCGGCAGAAGAGAACGGCGTGGGTGCGGCTGACCTTGGGGTCGTGGAGGGTCAGGTGAACGGCGCTGCTGTCGCGGCCGATGCGGAAGGGGAACTCCTTGACCTGGACGGTGTGGGGCGTTCCATCCACCGTGTAGTGGATGACGGCCAAAATATCCGCTCCGGCGGGGGTGTAATCTCTGTCCATAATCTCACCTCATCGTGCTTAAGAAGTGGGGCCCGCGGCGTAGGGGAGGGCCAGATACTCGGAAAGGGCGGAAAACTCCGGATAGACGGCGGCGTACTCCTCCCGGACGGCGGGGGAGATGGGGATGGCGCCGCTGCGGTGGCGGATGTGGAAGTAGTCCTGCGCCGCGTCGCTGGAGAAGAACTCCAGGAGGGCGGTGGCGGCCCGCTCCTCATCTCCGCCCGAGTCGGTCACGCTCCACAGTGTGGCGCAGGTATAGGCGGCCTGGCCGCAGGCGGGGAACTGGACCTGGTAGAGGCCGGGCATGGCCTCCTGAATGGCGGGGTAGTCGGCGCTGGAGCCCAGGTAGAGCAGGACCTCCCCCGACAGAAAATCCTCCAGGGCGGAGGGGGCGGCATAGTCCTCTACCTCCGGTCCGTAGAGAGCGGTGAACAGCGCCCCGCAGGCGGGGGAGAGGGCCAGAGTGGAACCCGCCGCTTCGCACGCCCCGGCCAGGGCGGACACGTCGTCTGAACTGCCGACGCTGCCCAGGGAGGTGTTGACGTAGAGAAGGGGGAGGGCGAGCCCCGTGGGGTACTGGCGCTCGCCCTCCAGGGGAGCGGCGGCGGCCGGGTCGGTTTGAGCGAGGGCCTCCAGCGGACCGTCCAGCCCGGCGGCGTTGGGGAGGGCCGCGCCGTCCAGACCGGTGGACTCGTAGAGGTCGGGGCCCGCTCCGTCCACGCTCTCCCCCAGACGGCGGGCATACTCTGCGGCGGGAATTCCCTCCACCGAGACCGTGACGCCGGTGTACTCCTGGGTAAAGCGCTCAATAATGGCCTGAAGGGCCTCCTCCTTGGCCGTGTCCAGCGCTTCTTCCCCGGTGGAGCGGTACCAGAGGGTCAGATCGGCCTGGGGGAGCTGGCGGCTGTGCCACAACAGGGCAAAGGTCCCGAAGGCGGCGGCCAGCACCAGCAGGGAGGCGCAGATGCCCAGCGTTCGTCGGCGTTTTCGGCGCCGGCGGGCGGCCTCCAGAGGCACGGCCTTTTTCTGCGCCGTGAGGACCGCCTGAAACTCCTCAACCCGCTGATAGCGGAAACGGGGGTCCAGGGCCATGGCGCGCAGGATGGCCACGCTCACATGTTCCGGGATGTCGGCGCGCAGGGCGGAGGGAGAGACCAGCTCGTCCTGAATTTTCCGGTCGGTGGACTCGGGGGGCTTCTGGCCCGTGAGCGCGTAGTAGAGGGTGCCGCCGAGGGCATAGATGTCGGTCCAGGGGCCCTGGCGGTTGACCCGCTCGTACTGCTCCGGGGGGGCGAAACCGGGCTTGACCACGATGGTGAGAGGACTGCCCTGGTCGGAGGCGAAGCGGGCCGCGCCGAAATCGATGAGCTTGACCGCCCCGTTCCGGCAGAGGAAGATGTTGTCCGGGCTCACGTCCCGGTGGAGAATGTTCTGAGCGTGCAGGGCGCTCAGAGCGGCGCACACGTCCTGGGCCAGCTCCAGGCAGCGCTCCCAGGGGAGGGGCGCGCCCGACTGCTGGAGGAACTTGCTGAGCGTCTGCCCGTCCAGGAACTCCATGACGATGTAGGCGGTATTGTTGGCCTCAAAAAAATCGTAGACGTTGACAATGTTGGGGTGGGTATTGAAGCGGGCCAGGTTGCGGGCCTCCTCCAGAAAGCGTTCCTTGCCGTAGCGGAACTCCTCCTCCCGTTTGGAGGCCACCAGCATGACCTCGGCCTGGCCGGGCAGACGGTTGACCAGACCGCTGGGATAGTACTCCTTTACGGCCATAACGGTCTCCAGCTTCTGATCCCACGCCTGATAGGTGATGCCGAAACCGCCCAGACCCAGCATCCGGCCGATTAGGTAGCGCCCGGCGATCTCCGTGCCGGGGGTGAGGCAGTAGGCCTCGGCCGTGGCGTCCCCCTCGCTGTAGCCGCAGTAGGGACACACGCCGTAGTCGGCCTCATATTCCTGAAAGCAGTTGGAACAGCGAATCTGCATCGGTTATTCCTCCGGGAGATAGCCGTCCCAGGAGAAGGACGGCCCGCACAGGGGCAGGAAGAGAAACTCGGCCCGGCCCAGGGAGATGCGGTCATAGGCGTGGAGCTCGGCGTGGTCAAAGAGAAGGGCGTCGTTGAGGTAGGTGAGCCCCTCCCCGGGCCCGGCCTGGAGGAAAAACTGGCGCTGGCGGGGCTCATAGATGAGGATGGCGTGGGGGGTACGGCTGACCGCGCTCTCCCGGGGGAGGACGATCTCCAGGCCCAGCGCCCGTCCGATGCGGTTTTTGCCCTCCCGGCAGGGAAAAGCCTGTCCCGCGTAGGCGCCCTTCAGGCACACCAGCCAGCCCACCGGGGGGAACGAGGGGGACGGCTGGGGTTCCTCCGGCTCCATGCCGGGGAAGGCCGGCACGTCGGCGGCGCCGGTGGCCGAGACCGCCTCCGCCAAAGTGGGTTCTTCCTCCTCGGGCGGGGCCTCCGGCTCCTGGGCCGGAAGCTCCTCCGCCCCAGGTTCCTCCTCAGGCGGGGCGGGAAGGTCCGCTTCCGGCGGGGCGGCCGGTTCCTCCGCAGCGGGCTCCGGCGAAGCGGCGGGGAAGAACTCCTCCACGGAGACGGGGGACGTCTCTTCCGTGGGCGGGGAGCGCACCGGCTCCGGCGGGGACTCCGGCTCGGGAGCGGGGGCGTCCCAGGCCGCTCCGGCGGAGCGGAGCGGGTCCTCCTCAGGGAAGAGGAGCTGGGTGGGGGCCAGCTCATCCACGGCAAAGGAGGGCGCGGCCGGCACCGGCTCCTCCGGCGCAGGGACGGCCGGGGCGGGGGCGGCGAGCTCCTGGCCCTCCGCCCCGCAGATGGGACAGACATCGAAGCGCTCGGCGTTGTAGAAATGTCCGTTTTGGCACTTTACTTTTCTCATATGGGACCTCCCTCGCTCTCTCAAAGTTGAATCAGAATAAAAGTGGTGTTGTCCAGCCTGCGCCGGCCGTTCCAGGCCAAAACGGCCTGAAGCAGCCCTTCGGCCCGCTCCTCCAGGGGGAGGGGAAGGGCCAGCAGGGCCCGTATGGTACCGGCGTCCAGGGCGCCGGGCAGACCGTCCGAGGTCAGAAGAAGCACGTCGCCGGGCCGGACAGCCAGAGGCCGCCGGGTCAGGTCGTAGAGGGTGAGCCCTCCCAGCCCCAGATAGCTCAGCAGGGCCCGGCTCCGGGGGAGCTGGCTCTGATAGAGGGCGGGGGAGATGCGCCCGGCCCGGAGCAGGGTGTCCAGCTCCAGGCGGTAATTGTGCTCCCGGGTGGCCGGGACCAGCTCCCCGCCCCGGAGCAGATAGAGCCGGCTGTCCCCCACCGAGGCCCAGTGGAGCCCCGCATCCGTCAAAAGGAGGGCCGTCAGGGTGGAGCCGCTGCCCCGCAGGGCCTCATCCAGCGCCACGGCCTGGTCGGCCTCCACCAGCGCCCGGCTCAGAAGGGAGACCGGCTCCATCCCCAGGGATTCCTCCGCCAGGGCCTGAAGGGCCTCCACCGCCCGGCGGCTGGCCTCCCCGCCGGAGGCGGAACCGCCCATGCCGTCGCACACCGCGGCGAAGAGACGGCCCTCCCGCTCCAGAACATAGGCCCGGTCCTGCTGCTCCGCCCGGCCGCCGATGTGGGACCGGGCGGCCAGGACGGCGGCGGTGGAGCCGTCCCGCCGGATGGTCAAATAGCTCATAGCCCCCTCCTATAACAGCACCGCGATGGCGGAGTAGTTGTCCATCTCCCGGCCCCGGCCGCGCTCCTCCACAATGCCGGCCATCTGCGCCAGCCACTCCTCCGGGGAGGCGGCGCGCCTGAGCTGCGCGCCCATCTCCTTTTCTGTGATGAGCTCCCAAAAGCCGTCGCTGCACAGCAGAAATGCGTCGAACCGGCGGGCGTCCTGAACGGGGGAGAGTTCGAACCGGGGGGCGTCCCCCGCCACCCCCAGCACCCGCAGCAGCCGGTTGCGGTCGGGGTGGCCCCGGATCTCCTTTTCCCGGATGTCCCCCGCCAGGGCCAGCATCTGGGGTACGCTGTGGTCCAACGTGCGCTCCTTCACCTTGCGCCGGGCGAAGGCGTAGACCCGGCTGTCCCCGATGTGGCCCCAGAGGGCCTGCCCGTCCCGGAGGGCCAGGGCGGCGGCGGTGGTCTTCATCTGGGCGAAGGCCCCGGCGGCGCGCTGCTCCCGGAGGATGTCCTCCTGAGCTTGGCGGAAGGCGGCGGCCATCTGCCCGGGCATGGGGCCGGGGAAGGGGGCGGAGTAGAGCGCCCCGAAGGCATCCACCGCCAGGCGGGAGGCCACATCCCCCTGGCCGTGCCCCCCCAGGCCGTCGGCCACCAGAAAGCACCAGGTATCCCCGGAGGAAAAGACCCCCAGGCTGTCCTCGTTGACCGGGCGGCTCCCCGGCCGGGTTAAGGTCGCATAGCGCATGGCATTCGCCTCCCTTGAAAAGAGCGGCCGGGTCATACAACCACCAGGCGGATCAGAATGTCGCCCAGGCTGTTCCCGGTGCTAAAGTTGTCCGAGTAAAACAGCGATACGGCAAACGTGTCGCTCCCGTTTGTGTCCAGGCTGGAGATATCCAGGTCCAGGGTGGTGTGGGTGCTGCCGTCCACATAGTAGGCCCCCAGCTGTTCCCAGGAGTAGCCGTCCAGCCGGGCCACCCAGAGGGTGAAGAGATCCTCCCCGGACTCCCCGCCGGTGTCGATGTCAATATCCAGCGTCACCGTATCTCCCTGGTGGATGCGCTCGCTGACGGCGTCGTTGCTGCCGATGGAGAGCGAGACAGGGATCACGATATTCTCCGGCTCCCGGGCCGAGACAGTGACGGTACACTGATCGCGGAAGGTCTGCCCGCCGGCGGTCACCGAGGCGGTGATGACGGCGGTGCCCTCCCCCTTGGCGGTCACCGTGCCGCCGGAGACGGCGGCGATATCGCTGTCGCTGCTGCTCCAAACGGTGGGGCCGATGTCGGTGGTGTTGGTAAAGGAGCTGGAGAAGCCCAGCATTTGGGACTCTCCCACGGAGAGGGCGAGTTCGCCCGGCTCAATGGTCACATTGCCGATGATCTCCGGCACCTCCACCGTCACAGCGCAGGAGGCCGAGTAGGTCTGTCCGCCGTAGGTCATGGAGGCGGTGATGGTGGCGCTGCCGCCTCCCTCGGCAGTCACCCGGCCGGAAGAGCTGACGGAAGCCACGCCGGGGTCGCTGCTGCTCCAGGTGACGCGCTGTCCGGCGGGGGTGGTGTAGACCGTCAGATCCTGAGAGAGGGGGACCTCCAGCGTCAGGGAGCTGTGGGAGAGGGTAATCCCCGCCGCCTCGCTCACCGTCACCCGGCACTCGTCGGAGTAGGTGGTGTTGCCGTAGGTCATGGAGGCGGTGATGGTGGCGCTGCCCGCCCCCACGGCGGTAACGGCGCCGGAGGAACTGACGGAAGCCACACCCGAGTCGCTGCTGCGCCAGGTGACGGAGGAATTGGTGGGAGAGGTGCGGGCGGTGAGGGTGCGCTGCTGCCCGGCCTCCAGGGCCAGCGTGTGATCGGAGAGGGTGAGAGAACCGCCGGGGGACACGCTCACATGGCAGGAGTCGGAGTAGAGGACCCCGTCGTAGGTCATGGAGGCGACAATGGTGGTGCTGCCGGTTCCCTCGGCGGTGACCCGGCCGGAGGAGCTGACGGAGGCCACGCTGGGGTCATCGCTGCGCCAGGTGATGGACTGCCCGGCGGGCGTGGCGTCCGCATCCAGCCAATAGGTCTCGCCCTCCAGGAGGGAAATTCCGCTGCTGCTGATGGTCAAGCCCGCCGTGGGGGTGACGGTGACGCTGCAGGCGGCATGGCAGCGGTAACTGCCGAAGACGGCGGTGACGGTGATGGTGGTCCGGCCCTCCCCCTGGGCGGTGACCGAGCCGCCGCCGGCGGTGGCCACCTGGCTGTCGGCGCTCTCCCAGAGGATCTCGTCGGGCTCGTAGGGATAGCTGCCCACCGAGAGAATCTCCCACTCCCCCGGCGTGAGGGTGAGCGAGGTGTCGGAGAGGGAGATCTCCGGCTCGACCACCCGGACGGTGCAATGGTCGGAGTAAACCTGGCCGTTATGGACGATGGAGGCGGTGATCGTGGCCTCGCCGTCCTGCTTGGGGGTGACCCAGCCGTAGGCGTTCACCTCGGCCACCGCGGGGTCGCTGCTCTGCCAGGAGATGGAGGCATTGCTGGGGTAGACTGCCGCATCTGTGCCCAGAGAGGTCCCGCTCCCCAGCGTCAGCAGGAGGGAGGACTCGGAGAGCACGACGCTGCCCACCTCGCCCTCGGCCACCGTCACGGCGCAGGCGGCGGAGTAGGTGCGCCCGCTCAGGGAGCACTGGGCGGTAATGGTGCAGGAGCCGGGGGACTGGGCGGTAATGACGCCGGAGGCGCTGACGCTGGCCACGGCGCTGTTGCTGCTGCTCCAGCGCACCGAGACCCCGGACGGGTAGCCGGAGGCGGAGAGGGTGGCCTGGGCCCCCGCCGAGAGGGTGAGGGTGGAGCGGTTCAGCCGCGGCGTATAGTCCTGCACGACGACGGAGCAGGACACGGAGCTGCCCCCGCTGGAGACGGTAATGGTGGCCTGCCCGGCGCCTGCGGCGGTGACGGAGCCGTTGGAGACGCTGACCACACTGGAGTCGCTGGAGCTCCAGCGGTAGCTTCCGCCGCCCCCCGAGGCCCGCAGCGTCACGCGGTCCCCCACGTAGAGGCGCAGGGAGCTGCGGTTGAGCTGGAGCGGGGCGCTCTGGGGGGCCTGGGACTCCGAAGTCCCCTCTTCCGCAGGCTGCTCCAGGGCCGGGTCGGGGCCCTGGCTCACATAGAGAGTCACCGGCGTACCCGCGGAGAGGGGCTCTCCCATTTCCACGCTCTGGCGGATGACGATGCCCTGGGCCACGTCGGCGCTGTATTCGTATTCCACGCTCACCACCGCGCCCATCTGAGTCAGGAGGGCGGAGGCCTCCTCCAGGGCGTAATAGGCCACGTCGGGGGCGGTGCCCTCCGGCGTCTCGGCCTCCAGCGGGGCGCTGAGATAGAGTTCGACCTGGGTGTCCTCCTCCACCACGGCGCCGGCGTCCACACTCTGGTAGAGCACCAGGTCCACCGGAATGGTGTCCGAGCGCTTCCGCCCGCCGATGACGGGGCGCAGAGACTGCTCGTCCAGCATCTCCTGGGCCACGCCCACCGAGTAGTTGACCACGCTGGGCACCCGGGTCATCCCCTCGCCCAGGGCGATCTCGGTGTTCAGCTCGGCCTGCTCGCCCAGATGGCCGGTGAAGAGAAGGGCCAGAAGCACCAGGACCAGCGCACCCGCCGCCGGCACGGCGATCTTCAACGCCAGCGGCCAGCGCAGCACGTCCAGGGGCTTGATATGTCCGCTGCGGCGCTTGACGCCGTCGGGGGAGGTGAGCTCCTGCCAGAAGGCCTCCGCCGAGGCCGTGCGGTCCTCCACCCGGACGTTCATGGCGTTTAAGATGGCGTTTTCCAGGTCCCGGTCCAATTTCGCGTGCCTGGAGGGGGGCTCGAGAATGTCTTTGCGCTTCTTCTCCAGCCAGGCCCGCCGCTCCAGCGCGTCGGGGGGCGTCACACCGGTGATCATCCGGTAGAGTACGGCGGCCAGGGCGTACACGTCGGTCCAGGGGCCCTGATCGCCCCGGCTGCGGTACTGCTCCTCGGGGGAGTAGCCGGGCTTGATGATGACGGTGAGACTCCGGCTGTGGGACGTGGTGGCGTAGCGGGCGGCGCCGAAGTCGATGAGTTTGACCCGGCCGTCCCGGGTGAGGAAAATATTGTCGGGGGCGATGTCCCGGTGGAGGATGCCCGCCTGGTGCACCGCCTCCAGGGAGCGGATCACCGGCTCCAACAGCGCAACCGCCCGCTCCGGCGGGAGCTTGCCCTCCCGCTCCAGACAGGCGGCCAGGGTCTCGCCCTCCAGATACTCCATCACCAGATAGGCGGTCTGATTGGCCTCAAAGCTGTCAAATACCCGGACAATGCCCGGCTCGTCCTGGAACTTGACCAGGCGCTTGGCCTCGTCCACAAATTTGCCCAGGCCGTCGGCAAACTGCTGGGCCTTATTGCCCTGAAAGACCGTCACCCGGCTCTGTCCGGCCATGCGGGTGGCAAATTCACTGGGCAGGTACTCCTTGACGGCCACCGCCTGGCCCAGAACCTGGTCCCAGCCCAGATAGGTCACGCCGAAGCCGCCGTACCCCAGCACCCGGCCGATGAGATACCGCCCGGCCAGAAGGGTGCCCGGGGCCATATGCAGCGGGCTCTCCGCCGGAGCGCCCGCCTCATAGCCGCAGTAGGGGCACACCTCGTATGTACTCTCATATTCGGCCATACAGCCCAAACACCTCTGGCGCATCGTCTCTCCCTCTCTGCCGGGATATGCCCGGCGCATAAAATACCGCTCTCATTATAGCGCGGCACGCCCGTTCCTTGCATTAACACAGGTTAATCACGGCAAAAACAGGGCGTTTAAACAGACATCCCCCCCGGCAGTGCCGGGAGGGATGGAAGGAAATCAGTCCTCCTGGCCGGAGGGTTCCTCCGGAGGGAGCTTGGAGACCAGGGACCACTCCACCCGGCGCTCCTTCCAGGACTCCACCTGGATATGCAGGCCGTGAATGTCCAGCACCAGAAGATCGTCCCCGTCGGGAATCACGGAAATCTGGGCGGTCACCAGACCGCTGAGGGTCTCGGCCTCCTCGTCGTCGGGGAAGGAGATCTCCAGCGCGTCGGCCAGGTCGTCCAGCTCCGCCGAGCCGGCCACCCGCCACAGATTTTCGCCCAGGCGGATGATCTGCTGTTCGTCCTGGGGGTCGAATTCGTCGTAGATTTTGCCCACCAGCTCCTCCAGCAGATCCTCCATGGTCACCAGGCCTGCGGTGCCGCCGTACTCGTCCACCACGATGGCCAGATGGACTTTCCGGCTCTGAAGGTCCCGGAAGAGGGCCCCCGCCGGCACCGACTCGGGCACAAAATAGGCCGGCCGAAGCAGCTCGCGCAGGGGGAGAGGCCGCTCCCGGCGGGCATTGAGGAAGTAATCCCGGCTGGAGAGGATGCCGATGACGTCGTCCGCGTCCTCGTCATAGACGGGGAAGCGGGACAGGCCGCTCTCCTGGATGGTGCGCAGGATTTCCTCATCCTCGTCGCCCACCCAGAGCATAACCACATCGGTGCGGTGAATCATCACGTCCTCTGCGGTCAGGTCGCTGAAGTCGAATACATTTTCAATGAACTGTTTCTCACTGGAGTCAATGGCCCCTCGTTCCTCTCCGATGTCCACCATCATGCGGATTCCCTCTTCGGAGACGTCGTCCTCCTCCTGATTGGGGTCGATGTGGAACAGCCGGAGCATCCCGTTGGTAGAGGCGGTGAGCAGCCAGATCACCGGGCGCATCAGCACCGAGAGGATGTAGACAATGTTGCAGGAAAAGCGGGCCACAGCCTCGCTTTTCTTCATGGCCACCCGCTTGGGGACCAGTTCGCCAAAGACCAGCGTGAAGTAGGCCAGCAGCAGCGTGATGGCAATCAGAGAGAAGGTGTGCACCGCCGCCACGGCCCCCCCGCTCAGGGCGAACCGCTCCACCAGCCAGCCCGAAAGGCGCCCGGCCAGATTGTCGGCGGCAAAGGCCGAACCGAGCAGGTTGGCCAGGGTAATGCCGATCTGAATGGTGGAGAGAAATCCGGTGGAGTTTTCCACAATGGAGAGCAGCCGGGCCGATTTTTTATCGCCGTCCTCAGCCTGACGGCGGATTACCGCCTCATTCAGAGAGATCACGGCGATCTCCGTGGCGGCAAAAAAGGCGTTGAGCGCAATGAGTATGACCTGAAGAAGCAGCTGAGGCCATAATGGGGGCAAGACAAATTCCTCCTTAACTAAAATAAGATTGAGTATGCGCCGTACGAAAAGAAGTATACCATATTTCTAAAAAAAATCCACTGGGGGGTGGGAAAAAACTTTTCCCCCATGGTATAATGGAGGCATTCTCACGGCCGGACCGGAGAGAACGGAGGAGGACCCGGATGCACACGCAAGCATGGAAGCAAACGCTGCGGCACCACTGGAGCGAGGGAGAGACGTTTCTGAAGTGGCTTTTGTTCGCGGGCATTATCGGCGTGGTGGTGGGCGGCGTGAGTTCGGCCTTCTACCACTGCTTTCACTGGGCCACCCGGGCCCGGGAGGCCAACCCCTGGCTCCTGCTTCTGCTGCCGGCGGGGGGCGCGGCCATTGTGCTGCTCTACCGCCTGCTGGGCATGGAGCAGGACCGGGGGACGAACTTTGTCCTGGTGGCAGTGCGGGAAAACACCCCCCTGCGCCTGCGCACCGCGCCGCTGGTGTTTATTTCCACCGTCATCACCCATCTGGTGGGGGGCTCTTCCGGCCGGGAGGGGGCCATCTTACAGATCGGCGGCTCCATCTCCTCCAAGATCGGCCGCTGGATGGGCCTGGACGACAAGGACAGCCGGGTCATCACCATGTGCGGCATGTCGGCGGCCTTCTCCGCCCTGTTCGGCACGCCGCTGACGGCGGCCGTTTTTGCCATGGAAGTGGTGAGCGTGGGGGTGATGTACTACGCCGCCATCGTGCCCTGCGCCATCGCGGCCATCACCGGACTCTGGGTTGCGCAGGCCTGCCAGGTGCCCGGAACGGCCTACTCCCTGGCGGGCGTGCCCGACCTGGGGCCGGTGAGCCTCCTCCAGACGGTGGTTATGGGGGCCCTCTTCGCGCTCTTGTCCATCCTGTTCTGCCTGATGATGCACCTGGCGGGGCACCTCTACCAGCGCGGCTTCCCCAACCCGGTGGCCCGGGGGGCGGCGGGCGGAGGCGTGGTCATCGCCCTGACCGTGCTGGTGTGGATATGGAACCCCTTTTCCTTTGACTACAACGGCGCGGGGGAGGCGGTGATTCACGCCGCCATCGAGGGCCAGGTCCGGCCGGAGGCCTTTTTCCTGAAAATCCTCTTCACCGCGGCCACGCTGGGGGCGGGGTTCAAAGGGGGCGAGATCGTGCCGGCCTTTTTTACCGGGGCGACCTTCGGCGGCACGGTGGCCCCCCTGCTGGGACTGGACCCCTCTTTCGGCGCGGGGCTGGGCATGGTCAGCGTCTTTTGCGGCGTCACCAACTGCCCCATGACCTCGCTGCTGATGGCGCTGGAGCTCTTCGGCGGCGGAAGCCGGGGGATGTTTACGGGGCAGAGCCTGTGCCTGTTTGCGGTGTCCATCGCCGTGTCCTATATGCTCTCGGGGTACTATGGCCTGTATAGCGAGCAGAAAATCGTGTATAGTAAGTTCAGACCGGAATTTATCAACCGAAAGGCGAATGAGGATGAACCAGACTGAACAGATTTTCTGCAACGGGCCCATTGTGACGCTGGAGGAGGGCCCGGCCCCCCAGGCCGTGCTGGTCCGGGGAGAGCGCATCGCCGCCCTGGGGAGCCGGGCGGAGCTGGAGGCCATGGCGCCCGGAGCGCTGCGCCGGGATCTGGAGGGGCGGGCGCTGCTGCCCGCGTTTCTGGACGCCCACAGCCACATCACCGCCGTGGCCGCCACCCTGGACCTGTGCCCCCTGGGGGACGCGGCCTCCCCGGAGGAGGCCGCCCAACGGATGGCCCGATTCCGGGCGGAGCGGGCCATCCCGGAGGGGGAGTGGGTGATCGGCTTCGGCTACGACCACAATGTGTTCCCGGGGAAGGCCCACCCCACCCGGGCGGAGCTGGACCGGGCGCTGCCCCGGAATCCGGCGCTGATGACCCACGCCTCGGGGCACATGGGGACGGCCAACGGCCTGGCCCTGTCCCGTTTGGGCCTGAGCCGGGATACCCCTGACCCGGAGGGCGGACGCCTGGGCCGGGACGCGGGGGGAGCGCTCACCGGCTATCTGGAGGAGGCCGCCTTTTTTGCGGCCGCCGGACAGATCCCCAAGCCCTCGCCCGCCCAGGCCCTGGCCAATCTGGAGCGGGCCCAGGAGGTCTACCTCGCCCACGGCATTACCCTGGCCCAGGACGGCCGCACCGGCAGGGCGGAGGACCAGCTTCTCTCCACCCTGGCGGCCCGGGACCGGCTGAAGCTGGAGGTGGTGGGCTACGCCGACCTCCAGCATTGCCCGGAGCTGGTCCGGCGCCCCCCGGTGGGACGCTACCGGGTGGGAGGCTATAAAATCTTCCTGGACGGCTCCCCCCAGGGGCGCACAGCCTGGATGCGGGAGCCCTATCTGGGGGGCGAGGCGGACTACCGCGGCTACCCGGCCCACACCGACGAGGAGGTGGCCGCTGCGGTGGAGCGCGCCCTCCGGGAGGGGAGGCAGATTTTGGCCCACTGCAACGGGGACGCCGCCGCCGGACAGTTTCTAACGGCCTGCCGCCGGGCCCAGGAGCGGGTGGGGCGGCCGGTGGGGACCATCCGGCCGGTGATGATTCACGCCCAGACCGTGGGGAGCGATCAGCTCCGGGAGGCGGCGGAACTGGGGGTCATTCCCTCCTTTTTTGCCGCCCACATCTGGTACTGGGGGGATGTGCACCTGGAGAACCTGGGACGCGCGCGGGGAGCGCACATCAGCCCCGCGGGGACCGCCGCCGGGCTGGGACTCCCCTTTACCCTCCACCAGGACTCCCCGGTTTTGCCCCCCGACCCGCTGGAGAGCGTATGGTGCGCCGTCTGCCGCCGCACCCGGGGCGGGGCGCGCCTGGCGGAGGAGGAGCGGGTTTCCCCCCGGGAGGCCCTGCGGGCGGTGACCCGCTATGCCGCCCGCCAGTACGGTCTGGAGCGGGAGCGGGGGCGCATTGTCCCCGGACAGCGGGCCGACTTTGTCCTCCTCTCCGGCGATCCCACGGCGGTGGAGCCCGAGGAGATCCGCTCGCTCCGGGTGGAGGAGACCATCCGGGCCGGGGAGACGGTCTACCGGGCCGGAATACAGAAGACAGACAGATAGAAAGGACAGCGCATATGACCCTCTTTGACATCATGGGGCCGATTATGGTGGGGCCCTCCTCTTCACACACCGCCGGTGCGGTCCGCATCGGCCTCATCACCCGGAAGCTGCTGGGCGGGGAGCCTGCGGGGGCCGAGCTGGTCCTCCACGGCTCCTTTGCCGCCACCGGAAGCGGCCACGGCACCGACCGGGCCCTCATCGCGGGACTGCTGGGCATGGAGCCCGACGACGCCCGCATTCCCCAGAGCTTTGCCCTGGCGGGGCAGCGGGGCCTGGCGTTCCAGTTCCGCCACGGCGTGCTCAAGGACGCCCACCCCAATTCGGTAAAGATCACCGCTCAGGACGCCGCGGGCGGCCGCCTGACGGTGGTGGCCGCCTCTCTGGGGGGCGGGCGGGTGAAATTCACCTCGGTGGACGGCCTGCCCGCCGCGTTTTCCGGGGAGAAAAATACCCTCATCATCCGCAACGAGGACCGGGTGGGCGAAGTGGCGGCCATGGCCAACGCCCTCTCGGACAACCGGGTGAACATCGCCTCCATGCAGCTCTACCGAAATGTCAAGGGGGGCGAGGCCCTCATGGTGGTGGAGAGCGACGAGACCATCTCGCCGGCCACGCTGGAGCGGCTGCGGGCGGTGGAAGGCATCCGGCGGGTGACCTATCTGGACGTGGGAGGAGAGAATTAAGATGTTCACATCGGTTGCATCCATGCTCCGCCGGGCGGAGGAGGAGAACAAGCCCCTCTGGGAGGTGATTCTGGCCGACGACCTGGCCGACCGGGGCGTAAAGCGGGAGGCGTCTCTGGAGAAAATGGAGGGCCTGTGGCGGGCCATGAAGGAGGCCGAGGCCGACTATGACCCCGCCCGCCGCTCGGCCAGCGGCCTGGTGGGGGGCGAAGGCGCGGTGATGGACCGCTCCCAGGTGGGGCTGTGCGGGCCCTTCCTGCGGGAGGTGATGGCCACCGCCCTGAAGATGGGAGAGTGCAACGCCTGTATGCGGCGCATCGTGGCCGCCCCCACGGCGGGGGCCTGCGGCGTGCTGCCGGCGGTGCTGCTGCCCATGCAGCGGCGCTACGGCTTCTCCGACGAACAGATGGCACAGGCGCTCTATGTCTCCGCGGGCTTTGGACAGGTCATCGCCGCCCGGGCCTCCATCTCCGGGGCCGAGGGAGGATGCCAGGCGGAGGTAGGCTCGGCCTCCGGCATGGCGGCCGCCGCCATCACCCATCTTATGGGGGGCACGGCGGTACAGATGGCCCACGCCTGCGCCATGGCGCTGTCCAACATTCTGGGTCTGGTGTGTGATCCGGTGGCCGGGCTGGTGGAAGTGCCCTGCGTCAAGCGCAATGTGATGGGGGCTTCCAACGCGCTGGTCTGTGCGGAGATGGCCCTGTCGGGGCTGGTGAACCAGATCCCCTGCGACGAGGTCATCGACGCCATGGGCGCGGTGGGCGCCAGCCTGCCCACCGCCCTGCGGGAGACCAGCGAAGGCGGGCTGGCCGTCACGCCCACGGCCCTGCGCCTGGCCGAGGCCATGGGGGGGACCTGAGAGGCCCGGCGGGGAGAAGCCTGCGCCGCCCGGACAGAGGGCGGCGCAATCTCAACGAAGAAGGTGGTTCCAATGGCGAAACAGCGGGGGAGCCGGCTGCTCTATGCCGACCGGCTGCGGGTGGCGGCCTCCCTGGCGGTGGTGGCCGTCCACATCTGCGGGGCCTGGATCGACCAGGCCCCGGTGGGTTCCGCGGCCTGGAATACCCTGAACGTCTACGACAGCCTGGTCCACTGGTGCGTGCCCGTATTCGTCATGCTCTCGGGTATGTTCCTGCTGGACCCGGAGCGGAAGGTCACCGGACGGGATCTGCTGCGGCATGGTTTGCGCATCGCCGTGGCCCTGGCGGCCTGGAGCGCCATCTATGCCCTGGCGGGGGTGCTTCTGGACGGAAAGCCCCTGGGGGCCTGGTGGGGCGAGATGCGGAATGTGGTCTGGGGCAAGCTCCACTACCACCTCTGGTTCCTGCCCATGCTGCTGGGGCTCTATCTCCTCACGCCGGTGCTGCGGGCCTTCGTCCGGGGAGCCGCCCAGGGGGAGATGCGGTGGTTTTTCCTGCTGGTGTTCGGGGCGGCCATGGTGCTGCCCACCCTGCTGGCCATCCGGCCCAGCAAGACGGTCTCCACCTGGATGAATCAGCTGGACCTGCGTATGGTGCTGGGCTATGGGAGCTATTACATCCTGGGCTATTGCCTGAAGACCTGCCGGCTGAGCCGGCGAAAGGAGGGGCTCATCTACCTGCTGGGTCTGGCGGGAGCGGTGTGGACGGCGGCGGGGACGGCCTGGCTCTCGGCGGAGATGGGGCCCCGCTTTACCTTCTACGGCTATTTCTCGCCCAATGTGGCCTGTATGGCCTCGGCGGTCTTTCTGCTCTTCCGCCGCCTGCCGGAGGGGGCGAACGCCGGGCGGTGGACCGGCCCGCTGGCGGGCATCACCTTCGGCATCTACCTGTGCCACGACCTCTTCCTGATGCTGCTGCGCCACTGGGGGGTGTCCACCCTCTCCTTTGCCCCGGTGCTCTCGGTACCGGTGCTCACCCTGGGGGTCTTTGGCTGCGCCGCGCTGACGGCCTGGCTGCTCTCCAGGCTGCCGGTGCTGGGCCGGTATCTGACCTGATTGAAACGCGCGAAAAGGAGTTTCTGACTGTGCTGTTCTCCAGTTCCATTTTTCTCTTCCTCTTTCTACCCCTGGTGATGTTGGCCTACTACGGCCCCTGCCGCCTGCTGGGGCGGTGGAGCCGCCCGGCCCAGAATCTGCTGCTGCTGGTGTGCTCCCTGTTTTTCTACGCCTGGGGAGAGCCCTGGTTTGTGCTGGTGATGATGGCCTCCATCCTGGCCAATTACGGCTTCGGGCTGTGGGTACATAGCTGCAAAGTCCGGGGACGCGGCCGCCGCCTGCCCATCGTGTGCGCGCTGGTGTGCAATCTGGGGCTGATGTTTGTCTTTAAGTACCTGGTCTTCGTCCTCACGCAGCTCAACCGCCTGGGGGCCCAATTTCTCATCCCGGGCATCGAGCTGCCCCTGGGGATCTCGTTTTTCACCTTTCAGGCCCTCTCCTATGTACTGGACGTGGACCGGGACCGGGGCAAGGTACAGCGCAACCCACTGAAGGTGGCCCTGTACATCTCCTTTTTCCCCCAGCTCATCGCCGGGCCCATCGTCAAATACGAGACGGTGGCCGAGGAGATCGACGGCCGGCGGGAGAACTGGGCCGACTTCTCCGTGGGGGTGTGCCGCTTTCTGGTGGGCCTGGGCAAAAAAGTCCTTCTGGCCAATCAGCTTGCGGTGGTGGCCGACTTCGCCTACGGCCTGGAGGCCGGGGAACTCTCCACCGGGATGGCCTGGCTGGGGGCGGTGTGCTATACCATGCAGATTTACTTTGACTTCTCCGGCTACTCGGATATGGCCATCGGCATGGGGCGTATGTTCGGCTTCCACTTCCTTGAAAATTTCAACTATCCCTATCTCTCGCGCTCCATCACCGAGTTCTGGCGGCGGTGGCATATCTCCCTGTCCACCTGGTTTCGGGACTATGTCTACTTCCCTCTGGGGGGCAGCCGGGTGGACCGGCGCTGGAAGCACATCCGCAATCTCTTTGTGGTCTGGCTCCTCACCGGCATCTGGCACGGGGCGGCGTGGACCTTTGTGCTGTGGGGGCTCTATTATTTTGTGCTCCTGGTATTGGAAAAGTACGGAGGGCTGGGCCGGGGCTGGCCCAAAGCCCTCCAGTGGCTCTATACCATGTTCCTGGTCAATTTGGGCTGGGTCCTCTTCCGGGCCGAATCGCTGAGCGTGGCCGTGCCCTACCTCACCGCCATGTTCACACCGGCGGCAGGCGGGTGGGACGGATATGCCACCCTCTTTTTGACGGACAACCTGCCCATCCTGGCCGCGGGAGTCCTGTTCTCCGCGCCGGTGGCCCCCTGGCTGAGCCGAACGGCCGAGAGGTGGAGGGGCCTTCCCGCCCTGGTGCGGGATGTGGCCTATCCGCTGCTGCTGGTGGCCCTGCTGGCGGTCTCCGCCAGCTTTATCGTCAAGGGTACGTACAACCCCTTCATCTATTCCAATTTCTGAGGAGGACACCATGAGACACCGCAAAGAGACCATTACCGCCCTCCTTTTTCTGGCTCTGCTGGCCGCGGGGCTGTGCTACATCGGCGTGCTCTTCCTGAAGGGAGAGAGCGCCCTGCGGACCTCGCTGGGCGCCCTGCGGCGGGATCCGGGGAGTTTTCCCACCTTTGTCGCCCAGGCCGAGAGCGACCTGAACGAGGACCTGGACCAGAGCCACGGTTTTATTGAACTTTACGGTGGCTTCCAGCGCCTCACGGGCCGCCGGGTGATTCAGGACGTGAACCAGGATGCCCAGGTGGTCAAGCTCGCCGACGGGGCGCTGAACTTCTCCTATCTGAGCGGAGAACCCATGGATATCTCGGGTCCGGCCCAGGCCGTGGACCGCCTGCGGGGTGCGCTGGAAGAGCGGGGGGTGCCGCTGCTGTATGTGGCCGCCCCTCAGAAGGTGCAGAGTGCCGCCCTGCTGCCCCCGGGCCTTGCCGACTACAACAACGGCAATGCCGACCGCCTGCTCGCGGCGCTGGAGACGGCGGGAACCGACACGGTGGATCTGCGCCCCCTCTTTGCGGAGACAGGCCGGTACGCCGACTACTTTTTCCGCACCGACCACCACTGGAAGCCCGAGGGGGCCTTCCTCGCCTGGCAGTATCTCACCGGCATCCTGGAGGAGGACTATGGCATTGCCACCGACCCGGCTTACACCGACGCGGCGAATTATGACCAGGTGGTCTATGAGGACTACTTCCTGGGCAGCCAGGGAAAGCGGGTGGGTACCCTCTACGCCGGTACGGACGACATCGTGGAATATATCCCAAAATTTGAGACAGACTTTACCTATGAGTGCCCCTCTTATCCCTTTACCCGCACCGGGCCCTTTGAGGAGAGCCTCCTCTTCCCGGAACGGGTGGCGGAGCGGGACTGGTTCAACGGGAACCCCTACACCCTCTATGCCGGGGGCGACTACCCCCTCGCCACCATCACCAACCACCGGAATCCCGAGGGGAAGAAGATCGTGCTGCTGCGGGAGTCCTTCTCCTGCGCCATGACCCCCTTCCTGGCCCTGTCCTGCTCCGAGCTGACCACCATCGACCTGCGCTACTTCCAGGGGGACCTGACGGAGACGCTGGAGGAGATCGACCCGGACCTGGTGGTAATCCTCTACTGCGTGAGCTCCCTGAGCAATCAAGATCTTTTTGACTTCGATTAGGAGGGGTCTTAGCGAGATGGGAGAGAAGTTTTGGCACAAGTTCGCGTGTGCCTGCCGGATGGCACGTGTTTCTTGTGACTTTTGACCCTTCCCAGCGGAACGGATTTGCTATATAATAAGTGTGTAGGGAAATGTAAGTTTATGGAAAACGCTGTTTTGGGAGGAAGCGACTGTGAGAAAGACGAAAATTATTTGCACCCTGGGTCCCGCGGTGGACAGCGAAGAGATGATCCGCAAACTCATCGAGACCGGGATGGACGGAGCCCGTTTTAATTTCTCCCATGGTACTCACGAGAGCCATGCGGCCCAGCTGCGCAAGTTGAAGAACGTCCGCGACGAGATGGGCGTACCTGTGGCCACGATTTTGGATACGAAGGGCCCGGAGATCCGCATCAAGACCTTTGAGAACGGCCCTGTGACCCTGGAGAAGGGCCAGACCTTTACCCTGACGACCGACGACGCCGCCGGCACCCAGGAGCGCGTGTCGGTCACCTATGCCAATCTCCACAACGAGGTGGGACCCGGCTGCCGCATTCTGGTGGACGACGGCCTCATCGAGCTGCGGGTGATGGAGGTCAAGGATCACGATGTGATCTGCGAGGTGGAAAACGGCGGCCCCCTCTCCAGCAATAAGAGCATCAATATCCCCGACGTGAGCATCCTGCTGCCCTCTCTGACCGAAAAGGACCGGGAGGACCTGAAGTTCGCGGTGGAGAACGACTTTGACTTCATCGCGGCCTCCTTTGTGCGCAAGGCCGCCGATGTGGAGGAGATCCGCGCCTGCCTGAAGGAGTACGGCGGCGAGCACATTCAGATCATCGCCAAGATCGAAAACCAGGAGGGCGTGGACAACCTGGAGGCGATCATTGCGGCCGCCGACGGCATCATGGTGGCCCGCGGCGACCTGGGCGTGGAGATTCCCGCCCAGGAGGTGCCTGTGCTCCAGAAGCGTATGATCAAGGCCGCAGTGGCCAAGGGCAAGCACGTGGTCACCGCCACCCAGATGCTGGACTCCATGATCCGCAACCCCCGTCCCACCCGGGCGGAGGTCTCCGATGTGGCCAACGCCGTCTTTGACGGCACGTCCTGCATCATGCTCTCCGGCGAGACCGCCTCGGGCAAGTACCCGGTGGAGGCCCTTCAGGTCATGGTGGACATTGCCACGGCTGCGGAGGAGTCGGTGAATTACTGGAAGCGCTTCAGCCAGCGCACCATGAATTCCCGCGTGGACAGCATTACCGATGCCATGACGCACTCCAGCTGCCTGACGGCTATGGACCTGGGCGCCAGCGCCATTCTGGCCCCCACCCAGTCGGGCTACACCGCCCGGATTCTAGCCAGCTACCGCCCCGCCTGCCCCATCGTGGCCGTGTGCCAGAGCGAGCAGACCCGCCGCAAGCTGGCCCTGTGCTGGGGTGTGACCAGCATTCTCTCCGGCTTTGTGGACTCCACCGACCGCCTGTTCTCCATGTCCGTGGACGTGACCCGGAAGGAGGGCCTCATCCAGGAGGGCGACATTGTGGTCATCACCGCCGGCGTGCCCATCGGCAAGAGCGGCACCACCAACCTCATCAAGGCCCAGAAGGTCTAAACACAGAGCAGAACGCCCCGGAGCACATGCTCCGGGGCGTGAGTTTTATTTTATGGCGGCAGGACCGCCGGAAGCCTTATTGTTCTTACAGATCCAGCTGATTGGCCCGGAGATAACCCTCCACCTCGCCGCCGTTCATGGAGTGGACGACGATCCGGAAGGTCTTGCCGCCCGGATTATCATAGGTGAAATAGCCCTCGCCATTGCCGGAAATTTCCATATCATCTGCCTTAGACCAAGAGCCAAAGAACCCCTGTTTTTGCAGGACGACTTTGGCCGCGTTTCCGCTCTCATCCCGGTAGAAAATGCGAAGAGTATTCCCGTTTGTGGAGGGACAGGTGAAGGCCGAGGAGGTGTAGGTACCGTTGCTGGCCCGGATATTATCCTCGATCTCTACCAAACGGGGGCTGATGATGGGGCTCTCCGCGGGGGTATCCTCGTTGGCCGCGCAGGCGGAGACCGGCAGAGCCGCCGCCATGCAGACGGCCAGCAGCAACGTGAACAGCTTCTTGGTGTGTTTCATGGTTGAGTTCTCCTTTCATCCTTATGGCCTCAGTAATTTACAAATCCCGACACGCTGACCGTGTACGAGGAGTTGTTGCGGATGGCAAATATGTAGTTGCCCTGTTCGCTGATACGAATGGTCTGGTTTATGGTTCCATTGCTGGCACTGACATAGTGAAAGATATCGTCCGAATCCACCAATCCAAAGTCTACCTTGGCGTCTGTCGGAAAATAGCTGGCATTGATCGTGACCCGCTCCCCAGCGGCTAGCGAAAACTGTATATCGGCGCTTCCAATTTTGTTTGCTGGAATCGTGACGGAAAATTGACCGGATGCACGAAGCACTATACCTTCGGGACCACTTTCATATGGCTGTCTTTCCAGCGCTTCCACTTGCAGCAAAGCGCAATGAAACAGAACTACGCTGGCTACTAGTGCACAGATAGTTTTTTTGATCTCCACCGGAATCACCTCCTTCCCCGTTTACCATCCGATTGAAAACTGTATTTCATCATTCAACTCGATTTCATCCTGTTGCAACTCTTCAAGGGGAGCATCATCCTGCTCTTCTGTATCCGATGAGGCACCCAGCCCCACAAACACACCAATCGCAATCCCAACCGCCAACGCCGCGGCGGTGATGGCCGCAGCCGCCCATCTTCTCCCTCGGGGGCGGGGCTCCGCAGTATGCTCCGGCTCCGGCGGCGCTTCCGGCGGCTCCTGCTCCCGCCGCTGCTGGCCCTCCCGCCAGGCGAGGAGGTCCTGCCCGCCGTCCAGCAGCACGTCCACCGGTACGCCGTACAGTTCGCTGAGATATTTCAGATTGTCCACCGAGGGCACGGCCGCCCCCACCTCCCAGCGGGAGATGGCCTGGCGGGACACGTTCAGCTTCTCCGCCGCCTCCAGCTGGGACAGCCCCAACTCCTTGCGGAGATGGACGAGTTTTTCACCTAGCGTCATTTTTTCCACTCCTATCCTACCAAGTTTCCCCCACGGCGGGAACCGTTTCGGCGTTGCACGGGCGCAATTTCGGGTTGCACATCCAGATATTGTTATTGTAAAAGCGGATTTTCCCTCTGTCAAGGCAAAGAAGCGCCCCTTCCCATATCGGATGGGAAGGGGCGCTGGCTTCGTTTTTGCGTTCCGGCTATGGATGATTTAAGAATCCCGGGCGCCCTCCAAGGCGGTGTGGGAAACGGAGGCCGCGTCCTTGTGTTCCTGGCCATGGGTGTAGAGGACCACCGCCAGCAAAACGGTCACAGGTACGCTCAGAACAATACCGAAGCTGCCCGAGAGGCCCTGCATAATCGCGATGCCGATGTTGTTGGAGTTGATGATCTGCTGATAGGGCAGGTCGTAGGCGTAGTCCAGCACCAGCATGGAGATGCTGCCCCCCGCGAAGGCCAGAATCAGGGTATTGGAGTCGGTGCCCATCATGTCCCGGCCCACGTGCATCCCGGCCTTAAAGAGCTCCCGCCGGGAGAGGGCGGGATTCTGCTGGTGAATTTCGGCAATGGCGCTGCCGATGGACATGGCCACGTCCATCACCGCCCCCAGGCTGGAGATGAGAAGCCCCGAGAACAGCAGTCCGCCCACCTGGATGCCGCTGACGTTCCAGAGGGTGAGGAGGCTCTCGATGTCCGAGACGTTCCAGCCCGAGATGCCGGAGGCTGCGCTGAACAGGGAGGCCGAGATGCCCGCGATGACCACCCCGGCCACCGTGCCGCCGGTGGCGACCAGGGTCTTTTTGGTGGGGCCGCCGATGAGATACATGGTCACGAGGGTGGTGATGATACAGATAAACACCGACACCCAGAACGGGGACAGCCCCCGGTACACCAGAGGCAGATAGACAAAAAGGATGCAGAAAAAGGTAAAGACCAGGCCGAGAGCGCCCTTGACGCCCTGCCTGCCCCCCACCAGGATGAGGACAGCCAGATACAGGAGGGCAAAGAGATAAATGACCCCCTCCCGGTCCTGGGTGTAGACGCTGGTGATGGTGGAATCGCCCGCCACGCTCTGCATGACGATGACCTTCATCCCCGGCACGCACCCCGCGCCGAAGAGATAGCCCGAGGAGCTGGTGGTCTCCAGCTCCTGCCCGGCCCGGACGCCGGTGGTCATCCGCACCAGTACCCGCTGCTCCCCCACCCGGCTGCCGTCGGGCATGAGGTTGTCCTGTAAAATCTCGGTGACGACGCCCTTTTCAAAGGTCTGGCCCTCCCGGGAGACCAGGGGAACCTTGTCCACCCGGTTGATGGCAAAGACAAAGACCGCAAAGACGGCCAGCAGTGCGGCAGGTATGCCCCAGCGGAGGAGAAAATGGGAAAGGGTGTTGGCTTTCATGGCAAATACTCCGTTCTCGTAATACAGCGGCCCCCGCGCACCGGGCGCGGAGGCCGCTCTGATTTCCGTGGATGAGGGGTTACAGACTCACACCCAGGGTGGACAGGAAGGAGGCGGGCACATAGTAGTTGCCGCCGGAGAGCAGAGCGGGGGTGGTGCTCTCCGCGCCGTCCACGGTGAGGGTCAGGGTCACGCGCTCGCCGGTGGTGGGGGCGGTGGTGGGAACGGCCTGGGTGTAAGCCGCGCCGGTGGTGACCACCACGCCGCCGTTCCAGCTCACGTTGAACTGGTTCTCGGCGCCGGAGACAGAGGCGGCCACGTCGCGCAGGCGATAGTAGGTCTCGCCGTTGGACTCCAGGGTGGCCACGGAGGTCTCGTCAGCGCTCTTCTGGATGGTGAAGGTGTCGTCGATCTTCTCCACGGTGCCGTCGTCGGTGATCTGATAGGTGTCGATGGTGAAGGCGTCCTCGCTCAGAGAGATGACCGAGTAGCTGGGCAGCCAGTTCTGGCTGCGGTTGGCCACATAGTCCTGCTGGGCGGAGATGAGCTCATAGAACTTGGAGCCGGAGGCCGAGTTGGCGGTCATATAGAGGATGCCCTGGGGATTGACCACCGTGTTGCCGCTGGTGCTCTCGATGGTGTAGCAGTTGTTGTCGGCCTGGAAGGCGTCGTGGGCGGCGGTACCGGCCGCGTCGCCCTCCTCCGGGTAGAGGGGAATCTGCTCGTCCGTCTGAGTGTTGTACGCGTTGTCCCAGTCGTAGTCGGTACCCTCGGCGTTGAGGCGGAACTCGTAGGTGCCGTGGGTCTGGCCGTCGCCGTAGAGGAGCTTGGTGCGGCTGTAGGTGTGGTCGTGGCCCTGGAGCACCACGTCGATGTCATGCTCGTCGAAGATGGGGGTGAGCTGGGTGCGCAGAATCATGCCGTCCGTGTCGGAGTGATCCAGGCCCGAGCCGTAGATGTCCTGGTGGATGGTGACGATGCGCCACTGGGCGTCGGGATAGGCGGCAATGGCCTCCTCAATGGCCTTCTCATGCTCGGCCACATTGTAGTTGTTGGTGTTGAGCACAATGAACAGGCCGGAGCCGTAGGAGTAGTAGTAGTCGCCGCCGGCCTGGGTGGCGCCGTACTCGGTGGTGTTGGGGTTATTGAAGTGGTACATGTAGTCGGGGTTGAGGGAGTCGTGGTTGCCGATGGTGGTGGCCACAGGCAGGGAGGCCAGGGCCGCGGGATTCAGGTAACCGGCGTACTCCTCTTCCTTGGCCTGACCGGTCTTGTTGACCTGGTCGCCGGCGGAGATCACAAAGTTCAGGTCGGGATTCTGCTCGGTGGCGATTTCCAGGGTGCGGTTCCAGCCGTAGCTGTCGTTGCGGGCGGCGGTATTGGCCGCGCCGGAGTCGGCGGCCAGAGCGGCCTCGCCCTGGGTCTGCCCCTTGGAGGCGCCGATCTGAGGATCGCCCACGTACAGGATCTTCAGGGTGGAGAAGCTGTGCGTCTGATAGGTGACCGGCTCAGTCTCCACGCCGTTCTTCTCCACCGTATAGGAGTAAGTGGTGTTTTCCGTCAGGCCGGTGACGGTGACATGGTTGTACATGTAGGCCACGCCGTCGGTGAGCGAGGTGTCCACGGCTTCGGCCGTGCCGGTGAAGGTCTGACGGTTGTTGGCGTCAGTTCCAAAGTGGACCACAGGAGTGGCCTGCTTGCCCTCCTCCACCTTGCTGTACCAGGCGAAGTTGAGCTCGGTCTCATCCGCGCCGGGAGTCAGGGAGACCTTGGTGAAGTCAGTGGCGACCGTTTCCCACTCGCTGACCCAGGCGTTCCACTCCTCGGAGGCGCCGGAGACTGCGCTGGAATCGGTATAGGGGGTGGCCAGAGCCAGAGGACTGGCGGCCAGAACCAGCGCGCCGGTGAGGGCACCGGAGAGCAGTTTCTTGCTCATGTTCATTCCAGATTACTTCCTTCTTTTCCAAGTTTACAGTCCATTTGCAACTGCGTTGTGAGTATAACACGGTATTTTTCCCTATACAATGGGGTTTTCTGAAACTTTTCTTACATTTTACATGATCTTTGCAGAAGGACGCGGCAGGGCGGGAAGAGCGGGAAAGAAATTCCGCTATCGCGTCAACCGTTCCAGCGCCTCCTCCTGGGTGGAAACAAAAAACACGTCGTTCCCCCGGTTGCTCTCACAGATCAATGCGTGCAAAGGTCCGCTGGTATAGTGGGAGTAGTCGCCATAAATTGCAATGCGTCCGCCGTAATTGACGTATTTTTGCAGAATTTCCCCGGCCAATCCCGTACTGAGGCGGAAGAAATCCTCGGTCAGGAGCCGCTTATCGAGGATAAGGTTCTTTGTTCCGGCCTCATAGAATGCGCGCATGAGCACATCCAGCGCGGACTGTGCATCGAGGATAACCGGCTCCTCACTCGTGATCACCGCGCAGCGTATGTGATTCCTTTCGACAGGTTTAACGGTCATGTGTTACACCTCCATGAATAAAATAAACAGGAGACAGGTAAGAAGCAACCGCTCCCTTATCTGTCTCCTGTTTGATTGGCGTTACAACCGGAGGGGCACTTGCCTCGGCGTGCGCCCGAACCAGGTTATTGCGTATGGAATGAGCTTAGGACACGTAGCCGCCTTCCTTGAGGATCTCCACGGCCTTGTCCTTGTTGGCCTCGGACACGCGGACGATGGGGCCGGTGCAGCCCATGCCGTCCTCGGCATAGATGCCGGCCTTCCACAGGGACTTCACGGCGTCCTCCAGATCCATGACCTCGATGCCGGGGATCTGGGCGGTGACGATCTCCTTGGGAGGAGCGCTCACCTCTTCGGCGGGGGCGGCAGCCTTGCTGGCGGCGGCCTTCCGGTCGGCCAGGAGCTTCTCGAGACCGGCCTTCTCGGCGGCGGCAAACTCGGCGGCGGCCACGTCAAAGACCTTGCCCCGCACCAGCTGGGCGGCGTAGTTGATGGCGCCGGCGATCACGGGCGCGCCGGAGGCGCGGGAGATGATCATGACCAGGCGGTCATAACCCTTGCCGATGCCGGGGCCGTAGCCGTAGCCCACGGCCTCATAGCTGCCGCCGGTGTTGGCGGAGGAGAGCATCTTGGAGAGGATGTTGCCGGTGAGGGAGTCGGTGACCATCACGTCGGCGGAGCCCATGAGCACGTCGTTGCCGCGCATCACGCAGCCGCCGTCGGCCCGGGCGGACTCGGCAAAGGTGATGGGATAGCCGTTCTCCTTCAGGGTCTTGAGGGCACCCTCGGTCTGACGGGCGCCGTCCACGTTCAGGATACCCACGGTGGGGTCGGCCACGCCGCAGGCCTTGGCGGCGATGATGCCGTAGATGGCATTCTTAATCATGCCCTCAATCCGGTCGGTGGAGGAGGTGCCGGTGGTGTTGGCGATGAACATCTCGCGGCCCTTGCCGGGGGTAACGGCGCGGCCCACGGTGGACACGCCGATGGGGAAGGGGTAGTGCATGGTCACCGCGCCGTCCACGGCGTGGGTCTCCAGCAGCTCTTCCATCTTCTTGTGGGCCTCGTCCTCGTCGGCCACCGCAACCGTGGTGACCTCGGGGTGGGTGATGGTGCCGATGAAGTACACATCGGCGCCGGCCCGGGCGGCCTGAACGGCGCCCTGCATGACCACTTCTTCGCCGTGCTCGCTGCCCATGGCAGTGACGGCGATCTTGGGTTTCGCTCCAAACGTGCCGGTCTCCAGGCCCTCAGCGATGGCCAGGAAAGTATCGGCAATGAGCTTTTTGGTCTTGTCAGCCATGTGCGTCGCCCCCCCTTACTCGTCGTCCGCAGCCAGAGTGGCGGCAAACTGACGGAAGGACTCGGCAATGAGCTTCTTCACCTTCTCGGTGGAGACGCCGCCCTCGTCCACTTCGCCGCTGTTCTTACGCATGACGAAGGAGACGCCGTCGAACAGGTTGGTCATACGGCCCAGGAACAGGGAGCCCTTGCCGATGATCATGGCGGTATTCAGCTCGCCGGCGAGCATCTCGTCCCGGGCGGGGCCGATGAAGGGCACGCCGGAGGGGATGTGGCCCTGGGTGGGAGCCCAGCCGACCAGGCCGTGCTCGCTCAGGAACTTGGGCATCTCCTTCTTGTCCAGGTCGCCGTTCTTGACGGCCAGGGCGGCGATCATCTTGTAGTTGGCCAGAGGCACGTCGCCGGCGCCGGCGGGCTTGGTGATGTCGGGGTTCTGCATCTCGGGGGAGAACTTGTCGATGTCGGTGATCTTCAGACCCACGCGGGCGAGAGGATCGGCCACCAGGGCGCCGATGACGGCCTGAGGCGCAGAGCCGGTGCCCACGGTGTGGCGGCCCAGGATGGACAGGTCGATCTCGGGGTTGACGCCGTCGTTCTGAGAGATGACGACGCAGAAGCCGCCCAGCATGTCCTCCAGGATGGGCAGGTCCTTCTTGACGTGATCCTTGCCGTTCATGCCCAGCTTGGCGGTGCAGCCGCCGGCGGTGACGACGACGGTCTTGTAAGTACCGGCGGCCACCAGAGAGGCGGCCTCCACAATGGCGTGGGCGGGGCCGGCGCAGAAGCCGCGGGTGTCGGAACCGGTGGCGTGGGCCAGGCCGGCGATCTCAGCGGCCGCCTTGGCGAAGTTGCCGCCGCCGCGCTGGTTCATGTCGCCGCAGGCCTCCTCGCAGCAGTCGATGACGTACTCGACCTCGCTCTTGTCGATGCCGGCGTTCTTGATGCCGTGGAGCAGGGCCAGCACGCTGGAGGCCTTGGAGACCAGGTTCTCGTGCATGACGTGGGCGGACAGGTTGTGGTCGATGTCGTGGGCGCGCTTGACGCAGCCCACCAGCTTGTCGTGGTCGTACAGGCCCTCGGCGCCCTCCTCGTTGACCAGGTGCTCCACCTCGGAGAGCTCCACGCCGTCGTTCAGGCGGCCGGTCATCTCCGCGTCAAAGAGGGGATGCTCCGCAATGGCGGCCTTGTGGGCGGCCACGAAGTCCTTGTCCAGCTTGACCACATCGAAGCAGTCGCAGATCTGCATCAGGAGCAGGAACTCCTCCTGGGGCATGATCTCGCCGTACTTGCCGTGGCGGTCGGTGACGGGGCACTTCAGGTCCACCCAAGTGGAGCCCTGCTCGGCCAGCTGAGCGGGAGTGACGTTTCCGATGTAGGTCTGGTTGGGCCAGTAGGCCAGCACGTCCTCGTAGCTGCGCAGATGCTTGGGCAGCTCCTTGAGGTACTCGCTCTCGGGGTTGACCACGCGCTCGGTGGTCTGGGTGGTGCCGTTGTGGATCACCATGTCGGGGGTGTGAACCAGAATGTAACCGGCTCCCTTAACAACGCTGTTCATGTGAATGACCGCCTTTCCAAAATAATATAGGTAGACAGAATATCGTGGATGATAAGGGACACAAAACTTTTTGGAAGGAACAGAGATTGGCCTTTTGGGCCGTGGGAACGGTCAAAAAAGCCTAAAATCCACAAAAGTGGTGACAAGAGCGCTCCGCGTTCCAGCCACCACTTTTATGTTTGGGTCGCAATTAGTACTTGCAGTACTGCTCGCGGATGGACTTCATCTCTTCGATGATCGAATCCACGTCCAGAACCATTTCCATCATGCCGACCTGCTCATCGTACACGGCGGGATCAACTTCATCCTTGATCTCGGGCTCGCACACGTGATAAACCTTGAGTCCCAACGAGACTCCAGTCAACGGACCGGCGAAAGTGGGGTCGCCCGCGGTGACGGTCTCAGCCGCCAGACCGGAGGCCTCCGCCTCGGAAGCGCCCAGAATAACGATCACGTTCTCAGGGCCAAACTCCTCAGCGAAATCCTTAACCCGCTTCTGATTCTCCAGATCCATTGCACCAGCGCTGGTTCACACAAAGCACTCAGTGGAGCTGAACACGACGTCCGCGCCCGCGGTCTTGACGCACTCTTCGATCGCAGGACCGGGGATACCGTCGCGGTCACCAATGATGATAGCCTTCTTGCCTTCCAGCATTCCCATGGTGAATCTCTCCTTCCTTTTAAATTTTTATAGCAGAGCGTTGCCGCTCGTACTAACAGGGAAAATTAGACGTTGGCCTCCACCATGGCGCGAACGGCCTCGGGAGTGGCGTCGTCCTTCACGCAGGCGGCGATCTGAGCGCCGTTCTCGTAAATGGCGATGACGGGCAGACCCAGAACCTTCTGGGAGATGGCCAGGCGGCGGGCCTTGGTGGTGTTCAGGGCGCAGAACTTGATCTTGTCGCCGTACTCGTCGGCCAGAGCGTGCACGTGGGGCATCAGCGCGGCACAGGGCACGCAGCCGTCGCCATAGAAGTCCACCAGGACCTTACCGGGGGCCTTCAGCACTTCCTCTTCAAAGGTATCCTTCGTCAGTTCCAGCATTGTAAAAAACTCCTTTCCATATTGGAAGATTTCGTATAGAATAAGAGAGGGCCGTTCCGCTTAGGCGTTGATGTACTTCTCGGCCTGCATGGCGGCGATGGCGCCGTCGGCGGCGGCGGTGACCACCTGACGCAGGCTCTTGACGCGGATGTCGCCGGCGGCAAACACACCGGGGATGTTGGTGTGCATGTTCTCGTCGGTCTTGATGTAGCCGCCCTCCATGTCCAGCATGCCCTCGAAGAGCTTGGAGTTGGGGTTGTAGCCGATGAAGCCGAACAGGCCGAACAGGCCGTCGTCGGGGTCGGCCTCCACAGTGGTGAGCTCGCCGGTCTTGACGTTCTTCACGACCATCTTGCTCAGCAGCTCGTCGCCGTCCACGGACTGGACCACGCTGTCCCACATGAAGTGGAGCTTGGGATTCTTGAAGGCCTTCTCCTGAATGCTCTTGGCGGCGCGCAGCTCGTCGCGGCGGTGGATGATGGTCACCTTCCGGGCGAACTTGGTCAGGTACATGGCCTCTTCCACGGCGGAGTCACCGCCGCCCACCACGAAGACCTCGAAGTCCTCGAAGAAGGAGGCGTCGCAGGTGGCGCAGAAGGAGATGCCCTTGCCCATGAACTTGGCCTCGTTCTCACAGCCGATGGGCTTGGGGAAAGCGCCGGTGGCCACGATGACGACCTTCGCGCGGTACTCGTTCTTGGCGCTCTTGAGGACCTTCACATCGCCCTCCAGCTCCACGCTGGTGATGGTGTCGCTGACGCGGGCGGCGCCGAACTTCTCCACCTGCTTGGTCATGCGGGCGATGAGGCTGGGACCGCTCTCCTTCTCGTCGACCATCTGGCCGGGATAGTTCTCGATCTCGTCGGTGATGGCGATCTGACCGCCGTCCTTGCCCTTCTCGATCACCAGGGTGTCCAGACGGGCGCGGCCGGCATAAAGACCGGCAGCCAGACCGGCCGGGCCGGCACCCAGAATGATCACGTCATAAATCTTATCCATGATACGATTGCCTCCTACAAATCATCTTCGCCGTGGAACCCGTATGTGCAGAGCAGGGCAGCGGGAAAAGGCTTGTCTAAAACGCCGAAAACCAGCGACCCCTCTCAAAAACGGTTTATTGAAACAATCTATTCTTGTACCGTGATTTTATATTGCTTTCGCCGGAAAGTCAAGAGGAAATTTCGAGCCTGAGCAGGACTTTGGCCAAATAAATCGCGGTTATTTTAAAAATTGGTGAATAATCACCTTGATTATCATTGAATTGGCAGTTATAATGGATATGAAAATTCGTTCACGGTAAATTCTAAACTCGAAAGTTTTATTTTTGCATGAATGGATAGGAGTTAAAACTGCCCTGTCACCCTTGAATTTTTGAGAGGAGGAAGCGACTTATGGCAAGACCACCTTACCGCCCCGACCAGCGCAACCAGATTCTGGCCTGTTTCATCAACGCGGCCAGCGAGATTATGGAGAGCGAGGGGATGGACGCCCTCACGCTGCGCCGGGTGGCCCAAAAAGCGGGGTACAACAGCGCCACACTCTATAACTATTTTAAGGACTTGGACCATCTGACGGTCTATGCCTCTATGAAATATTTTGAGGACTATAACCGGAATCTGGCCCGCTATTTGGCGGACGAAAAGGACGACTTTCAACGCCTGCTGTTCATGTGGCGTTTTTTCTGCGCCTCGGCCTTCCGGCATCCCCACGCCTATTATAATCTCTTTTACGGCAAATACAGCGGGGAGCTTACGGAGATCATCGCGGACTACTACAAGGTATTTCCCGACGAGCGCAGCGGCCTGGAGGGCAAAGTTCTGGAGATGCTCCAGAGCGGTTCGCTGGCCGAGCGCAACCGGATGATGCTCCTGCCGGTGCTGACGGAGAGCTCCTTCACGCCGGAGGAAAAGGAGCTGATCAACGAGATCATCCTGTATTGCTTTAAAGAGCTGCTCAATCAGAAATTGGCCCTGGGCGCAGAGGTGGACAGTCAGGTCCTCATCGAGCGGCAGCTGAGCTATATTCACGTGGTTCTCCGCCGCTAAAAATAGACGGACAAGTTCACAAATGAGGGCCTTTTCTCGGGAGAAACCGGCCGAAAAATCGGAAGATATGAACATTGACAGCGAGTATAGGATGGAGTACAATAGCGCAGTCATGAGAGAGGAATCCGCCGGTGAAGCCATCGGAGAAAAGAGGTAAAACGGATGCGCGTATTTGAAACGACCGTACAGGAACTGAAGGACGGCGTGCTGCGGGAAGTGGCGGCGCTGGCCTGGGAAGATAACAAGATGCAGACGGGCGTGCTGGACATCCCGGAAAAGATCATTCCGGGGCCGGAGGCCAAGATGCGCTGCTGTATTTATAAAGAGCGCGCGGTGGTCTCCAGCCGGGTAAAGATGGCCCTGGGCGGCGACCGGGCCAACCCCGCCATGGTGGAGGTCATGAACGTGGCCTGCGACGAGTGCCCCGTCACCCAGATGACGGTGGGCCCCGCCTGCCGGGGGTGCATCGCCACCCGCTGCGTCCACGCCTGCCCCAAGGACGCCATCACCGTCATCAACCACAAAGCGGAAATCGACCACAGCAAGTGCATTCTTTGCGGCAAGTGTCTGAACGCCTGCCCCTACGGCGCCATCATCAAGAACCTGCGCCCCTGTGAGCGGGCCTGCAAGGTGGGCGCCATCACCATGGGTGAGGACAAGAAGGCCGCTGTGGACTACGGCAAGTGCATCTCCTGCGGTGCGTGCGTCTATCAGTGCCCCTTCGGCGCGATTATGGATAAATCGTACATCGTGGACGTGGTGGAAATGCTCCGGGGTTCGGCCAAGTGGGGCTACCGGGTCTATGCCGTGCTGGCGCCCTCCATTATGGGCCAGCTGGGCGACGTGACCCTGGGCCAGCTGGTGACCGGACTGAAGGAGATCGGCTTCTGCGCGGTGCGGGAGGTGGCCCTGGGCGCCGACATGACCGCCAAGGCCGAGGCCGAGGAGCTGCTGGAGAAAAAGGTGCTCACCTCCTCCTGCTGCCCCGCCTTCGTGGACTATGTGGAGAAAAACTTCCCCAAGATCGCCCACCTGGTCTCGGGCACCCCGTCCCCCATGGTGATGATCGGCCGGCACATCAAGGAGCAGGACCCCAAGGCCAAGGTGGTCTTTATCGGGCCCTGCGTGGCCAAGAAGAAGGAGTTCCAGCTGGGCAAGACCATGGGCGCCATCGACTGCGTACTTACCTTCGAGGAGATGTTCCCCCTGCTGGAGTCCAGAGGCATCCATCTGGAGGAGCTGCCGGAGGACCCCCTGGACGAGGCCAGCGGCTACGGCCGGGCCTTCGCGGCCAGCGGCGGCGTGGCCGCCGCCGTGGCCGAGGCGCTCAAGGAGGCGGGCGTTCAGGCGGAGGATTTCCAGCTCCACTGTACCGCGTGCAGCGGCATCGACGCCTGCAAGACCGCCCTGTTCAAGCTGGAGCGGGGCATCGGGGATATCAACTTCATCGAGGGCATGGCCTGCGAGGGCGGCTGTGTCCAGGGCGCGGGCATCGTAATCCGCAGCCCCAAGAATCAGGCCGAAGTGGGCAAGCACGTGAAGGCCGCGGGCGAGCGGACCATCCACGCCGCGGTGGAGGCCGCGCCCTGATCGGGAACGCGCCCGCAATCAGACAAAAACCGGGAGGGACCACGGTCCCTCCCGGTTTTGCTATACGCCCGTCAGATCAAAGGCGGGGATAAAGGCGCTCTGGGCGGAGGCGTCCTCCTGAACAAAGCCCTCCAGCCCCAGGGCGGCCATGTACTGCCGGGCGCTGCGGGCCTCGGAGGGGCGCAGGCGGCGGTTGAGCTCGGGAAATTCACCGGCGCGCCCCCAGGGGATGTACTGGCTCATGAGGGAGAAGAGGACCTCGCCGGGCCGGAAGCGCTCCGCCACCCAGTCCATGACCTCCTTGGCCTCGGAGAGACGGCCGGGGAGGAGCAGGTGCCGGATGACCACCCCGCGGGTCAACAGCCCCCCGCCGTCGTAGACACAGGGCCCCGTCTGGCGGAACATCTCCAGAATGGCGGCTTTCGCTACCTCCGGGTAGTCGGGGGCGCCGGAGTAGCGCGCCGCCGTCTCGCTGCGGGCGTACTTCAGGTCGGGCAGATAGACGCCGATCTTCCCCTCCAGGGCCCGCAGGGTCTCCACCCGGTCGTAGCCCCCCGAGTTCCACACCACCGGCACGGGCAGAGGCTCCGAGAGGGCCTCCATCACCGCGTGGGCAAAGTGGGTGGGGTTTACAAGGTCGATGTTGTGGGCCCCCTGGGCGATGAGCTCGTGAAAAATCGCCCGCAGGCGGTCCACCGGGATGGGCTTGCCGAAATTCTCGTGGCTGATGGACTCGTTCTGGCAAAAGACGCAGCCCAGAGGACAGCCGGAGAAAAACACCGTCCCCGCCCCCCGGACGCCGGAGATGGGGGGCTCCTCCCACCGGTGGAGGGCGGCCCGGGCCACCACGGGGCGGCTGGGCATCCCGCAGCGGCCGGAACCGGCGGTCCCGGTGCGCTCCGCGCCGCAGCGGCGGGGACAGAGATTGCAGATCATAAAAGGCCTCCTTTGCCGGGCCGCTCACTCCCGCCAGACCGTCCGGCGCTCCGTGCGGCCCATGAGCCAGTCCACGGATACATCGTAAAAGTCGGCAATGTGGAGGAGCGTATCATATTTAGGCTTTCGGCCCAATTCCAGGTCCTGATATCCCCGCATGGAGAGCTGAACTTCGTGCGCTACTTCCGTCTGGGTCAGGCCTCGCTCCTGGCGGAGCTCCCGAATCCGCTGTGAAAACATTTGCCGCCTCCTTGACGCACAGTTAACTGTGTGCTAAAATTGTGATACACAGTAGACTGTATATTGCGGGGGGATGAATATGTCACCGACGATTGATCTATTATACGACTATTTTGTGGGATATCCGGACCCGGAGCGCTGGCCGGAGGAGCTGAGGGACAATCCCGTGGCGGGCCACAGCCGCTACGCCTTTGCAGAGGGCTTCCGCCTGGGGGTCCTGCTCATGCTGGAGAGCGCGGCCGGGGAGCTACTGCGGCCCTAGGTTGCCCTCTTTCCAGTGCTTGCGGCACAGGCCGATGTAGCGGTCGTTGGCCCCCAGCACCACCTGCTCGCCTTCCTTGAGGACCACGCCGTGGGCGTCGAAGCGGGCGTTGAAGGTGGCCTTCTTGCCGCACCAGCAGATGGTCTTGACCTCCTCGATGATGTCCGCGCAGGCCATCAGCTCCTGGGAGCCGGGGAAGAGCTCCCCCTTGAAGTCGGTGCGCAGGCCGTAGCAGATGACGGGGATATTCTGCTCGTCCACCAGGCCGGTGAGGTAGCGCACCTCCGCCCGGGTGAGGAACTGGGCCTCGTCCACAATGATGCAGGCGTAGGCGTGGAGCTGCTCCGGGGTCATGTTCCGCAGGTCGGTGAAGTAGATGCACGGGTGGCTCAGCCCCGCCCGGGAGGCCACAAACCGGGCCCCGTCCCGCTGGTCCAGCTCGGGTTTGACCAGCAGGGCCTCCTGCCCCCGCTCCTCGTAGTTATAGCGTACCATCAGGGCGTTGGCCGTCTTGCTGGAGCCCATCACCCCGTAGCGGAAATACAGCTTTGCCATTGGGCGTCCTCCTTTTCTCTCTCTCGAGGGGTCACATGAGTTTTTTCAGCATCCCCAGGCCCTTGCCCGCGTGGGGCGGGTAGCGCACCGGCACGTCCAGGCTGTACCTGTGCAGCAGGCCCTTCTCGTGGCTGAAGGTCCGGAAGCCCCACTCCCCGTGGCAGCGGCCCATGCCGCTCTCCCCGATGCCGCCGAAGGGCAGGTTCCCGTTGGCCAGGTGGATGATGGTGTCGTTCCAGCACCCGCCGCCGAAGGAGAGGGTGTGCAGGGCCTGCCGGGCGGCGGAGCGGCCGTTTGAAAAGACATACAGGGCCAGGGGCCGGGGCTTTTCCCGCAGGTGGGCCAGAAGGCCGTCCCAGTCCTCATAGGTGAGCACCGGCAGGATGGGCCCGAAAATCTCCTCGCCCATCACCGGGTCGGCCTCGGACACGTCCACCAGGACCGTGGGCTCGATGCGCCGGGTATGCTCGTCCCAGCCGCCCCCCACCGCCGTCCGGCCCGAGGCCATCAGCCCCCGCAGGCGGGCGAAGTGCTTTTCGTTGATGATTTTGGGTAGGTCCGGGCTCTCCAGGGGCCGGGGGCCGTAAAAGCGGGTAACGGCCTGCCCCAGCTTGTCCACAAAGGCGTCCCGCAGGTGGGCGGGGACCCAGACGTGGTCGGGGGCCACGCAGGTCTGCCCCGCGTTGAGGAATTTTCCCCACGCGATGCGCCGGGCGGCCAGGTCCAGGTCGGCGTCGGCACAGAGAAGGGTGGGGGACTTGCCCCCCAGCTCCAGGGCCACGGGGGTCAGGTGCCGGGCGGCGGCGGCCATGACGGTGCGCCCCACCTGGGTGCTGCCGGTGAAGAAGATGAAGTCGAAGTGCTCCTCCAGCAGGGCGGCGTTCTCCGCCCGGCCCCCCTGGACCACCGCCACATAGCGCCGGTCAAAGCACGCCTCCAGCAGTTCGGCCACCGCCCGGGACGTGGCCGGGGCGTAGGCCGAGGGCTTCACCACCGCGGTGCACCCCGCGGCCAGGGCCGAGATGAGGGGGACCAGGGTGAGCTGGAGGGGGTAGTTCCAGGGAGAGAGGATCAGGGAGACCCCGTAGGGCTCCGGACAGACCTGGCTGCGGGCGGGGAAGTGGGCCGGCGGGGTGGATACCCGCCGGGGGCGGGCCCAGCGCTCCACCCGGCGCAGGGCGTGGCGCAGCTCGGCGCGGACCATGCCCAGCTCGGTCTCGTAGGCCTCAAAGGCGGACTTGCCCAGATCCTCCGCCAGGGCGGAGAGAAGCGCGCCCTCCCGGGCCTCCAGGCCGTCCCGGAGCCGCCGGAGCATCTCCTTCCGGACGGCCACCGGCCGGGTGGCCCCGCTGTTGAAATACTGCCGCTGCCCGGCGACCAGAGCGGAAAAATCCGTCATAATAGCGTAATCCTCCTAAAAATACTATGGGTTCCACAGGGACTGCTGCGCGGGGACCTCCAGGCCGGAGCGGGCCGCGCCGGCGAAGGCCCGGAAGGCATTCGGAACGGCGTAGACCTCCTCCAGCTCCCGGGGCCCGGCCCAGACCCAGCCCTCCGGCAGGGCCGGCGATGCGGCCTCCACCAGCAGGGCGGTCATATGCCACTCGATATGGCTGAAGATATGCTTCCCCGTTCCGCCCCGTTCCAGACGTGCCGGAACAATGCCCCAGCGGGAGAGGGCGCCCTCATCCGTGCGCAGCTCGTTGGGATACTCCCACAGTCCGGCCAGCAGGCCCCGGGCCGGGCGGCGGCGGAGGGCCACCTTTCCGCCGGAAAAGATCAGATAGACGGTGCGCTCCTCCACCCGGCGGGGCTTTTTGGGGGCCTTGACCGGCAGCTCGCCGGTGGTTCCCTCCCGCAGGGCGGTGCAGAGCCCCGCCGCCGGACAGCGCCGGCACAGCGGCGCGCCGTTGGGGAGGCACACGGTGGCCCCCAGCTCCATGAGCGCCTGATTGTAGTCCCCGGGAGCTTGGACGGGCATGGTCTCCCGCAGGGCGGAGCGGATGCGCTCCTTGGTGGAACTCTTCTGAATATCCCCCCGGTCGCCGGTGATGCGGGCCACCACCCGCAGGACGTTCCCGTCCACCGCCGGGACCGGGATGCCGAACGCGATGGAGGCGATGGCCCCCGCCGTGTAGTCCCCCACTCCGGCCAGGGAGCGGATGGCCTCATAGGTGCCGGGAAAGACCCCGCCGAACTCGCCCATAATCTGCCGGGCGGCCTTTTGCAGGTTGCGGGCCCGGTTATAATAGCCCAGCCCCTCCCAGAGCTTGAGCAGCCGGCCCTCCTCCACCTCCGCCAGGTCGGCTACGGCAGGGAGGGCGGCCATAAAGCGCCGGTAATACTCCAGCACCGCCGCCACCCGGGTCTGCTGGAGCATGATCTCCGAGACCCAGACGTGGTAAGGGGTGGGTTCGCTGCGCCAGGGCAGGACCCGGGCGTTGTCCCGAAACCACTGGAGAAGAGGGATGGGGAGCTGTTCAAGTTCGTGCACGGCGAGCGACCTCCGAAGGGCGAGGAACCCCCTGGGCGTCGGGCCGCAGGGGGACCAGGAATACAGCCCTTATTATAGCCGCTTCCAGAGGCGAGCGCAAGAGAGAAAGCGGCGGGGCCCGGGCGGCGAAAAATGAATCAGGAGAAAGGCGGACTTGCATTTAAGGGGGATGTATGCTAAAATGACAGACGGTGTGGCAAAGGCGCTTTCTTCCGCGGGGGAGAGAGCGCCTTTTTCATCGGAGTGCTCCGGTCCCCGGGGAGGGGAGTGGGGACGTGGAATCGGAAAGAGAGGTTTCGGCACAATATGGAACGCTATTGCACGGAAAAATCCAAGGAACTCTACGAAAAGACCCGCCGGACGCTGGTGGACGGCGTAGGGAGCTATTTCCACATCACCTCCTACGGCGAATACCCCATCTACATGACCCACGGAAAGGGCTCCAAACTCTACGACGTGGACGGCAACGAGTACATCGACTACATTCTGGGCTTCGGTCCCATGCTGCTGGGCTATCAGAACCCCGCCGTGGATGCGGCGGTCCGGGAGCAGATCGGCCGGGGCAGCCACTTTTCCGCGCCCACCGAGGACCTGATGCGCCTGTCCCGGCGGCTGACCGAGATGATTCCCTGCGCCGAGACGGTGAGCTTCCAGAACTCGGGCACCGAGGTGGTCATGTACGCCCTGCGCCTGGCGCGGGCCTATACGGGGCGCTACAAGGTCATCAAATTTGAGGGACAATACCACGGCTGGTCCGACGAGGAAAAGATCAGCATCGACGCCGACCGGGTGGAGGAGCTGGGTCCCCGGGACAACCCCAATAAGATCATCCACACCAGGGGCCAGCGCCTCTCTTCCGCCGACGACCTGATCGTACTGCCCTGGAACGACGCGGAGATGGTGCGAAAGACCATTGAGGCCCACCCGGGGGAGATCGCGGCCGTGATTATGGAGCCCATCATGTGCGACTCCGGCCCCATTCTGCCCAAGCCGGGCTATCTCCAGGCGGTGCGGGACATCACCCGGGAGCACGGCGTGGTCCTCATCTTCGACGAGGTCATCACCGGCTTCCGGGCCTCTCTGGGGGGCGCCCAGGGCTACTACGGCGTGACGCCCGACCTGGCCACCTTCGCCAAAGCCATCGCCAACGGCTACCCCTTCGGCGCCGTGGCCGGAAAGCGGGAGATCATGGAGTGCGGCATTCACGCCTCGGGGACGTTTAACGGCAACCCCATCGGCACGGCGGCCGCTCTGGCCACCATCGAGGAGCTCTCCAAGCCCGGCGTGTACGAGCACTTCGACCAACTGGCCGGGGAGTTCCGGGAGGGCGTCGGGAAGCTGGCCAAGAAATACGGCCGGAAGATCTACTTCCGGCACATCGGCAGCATCTGCGTGCTGGCCTTCGGCTATGAGGAGGACCCGGAGGACTTCCGGGACTGGCTGGGCAAGGCGGATATCCCCTTCTACCGGGCGTTTGTGGAAAAGTGCGAGCAGTACGGCGTACGCTTCACCGACCGGAGGGGCCGGGAGTACCTCTCCGCCCAGCACACCAGCGAGGATATCCGGCGCACCCTGGCCGTCATGGACCAGGTGCTGGGCGAACTGGCGTAACCGGGCGCGAAAGGAGGAACCGGAATGGACAACCAGGATCTGTTTTCCGTGCGCGGAAAGCACGTACTCCTCACCGGCGGCACCCGCGGCCTGGGCTACGGCCTGGCGGAGGGCTTCGCCCGGGCGGGGGCCCGGCTGGTGATCACGGGGACCTCGGAGCGGGTCTTTGACGCGGCCGAAGCTCTGGCCGGCGAGACCGGCGGCGACGTCCGGGGAACGGTGGCCCGGCTGGACGAGGCCGAGCACGTGGATGCGTTTTACCGCCAGGCCCTGGAGCAGCTGGACGGACGGCTGGATGTGCTGGTCAACAGCGCCGGAATTCAGCACCGCTGCCCCGCCGAGCGCTTCCCCATGGAGGAGTGGAACAAGATTCTCCAGGTCAATCTGACCGCCGTGTTCCGGCTCTGCCAGCTGGCGGCGGGGACCATGCTGGAGCAGGCCCGGGGGGGCAAGATCATCAACATCGCCTCCATGACCTCTTTTTTCGGCAGCGAGGGCATCCCCGCCTATACGGCCAGCAAAGGGGCCGTCATGCAGCTGACCAAAGCCCTGTCCAACGAGTGGGCGGGCCGGGGCATTCAGGTCAACGCCATCGCGCCGGGCTATATGGAGACCGAACTCACCGAGAGCATGAAGGCGTATAACCCCGGGCAGTATGAGCAGGTGACCCAGCGCATCCCCATGCACCGCTGGGGCCGGCCGGAGGACCTCCAGGGCGCGGCCCTCTTCCTGGCCAGCCGGGCCTCGGACTATGTCAGCGGCGTGACCCTGCCGGTGGACGGCGGATATCTGGGAAAATAAAACCCTTCCGGCGGACTGAGCCGGAGGAGGCCAACGGGAATGCGGAGGATGGCCATGGACGACATTTTGACGGCTGCGGTGGTGAACTTTCACCCCGTCTCCGGGGAAAAGGAGCGCAACCTGTCCCGGATAGAGGGCTTCGCCCGGGCGGGAGCCCGGCGGGGCGCGGAGCTGATCCTCTTTCCGGAGCTGTGCCTGATGGGGTACGACTACTATCTGGACCCGGAGATTCCCCGGGCGGAAAAACTGGACTCGGCGGAGCACATGGGCAGCCCGGCGGCGGAGCGCCTGTCCGCCCTGGCCCGGGAGATGGGGATCTACCTCATCTGCGGGGCGGCCGAGCGGCGGGGGGAGGCGCTGTACAATTCGGCCTTCCTCTTCGGCCCGGAGGGGAAGGTGGAGACCTATCAGAAAATTCACCCCTACGGGGAGGAAAACCGCTTCTTCCAGAAGGGGGACACCCCCGTCCTCATCGACACCCCCTGGGGTCCGGTGGGCATCGGTATCTGCTACGACAGCTACCAGTTTCCCGAACTCATGCGCTATGAAGTCAGCCGGGGGGCCCGGCTCTACCTGAACCCCACCGCCGAGGTGGAGGAGATCGCCTATGAGGGGAGCCGGGAGTCCTTCTACCGCTACTACCGGCGGAATCTGGAGTACGGCGCGGCCAGCAACGGCATTTTTATTGCCAGCGCCAATTTGACCGGCTGGGACAGGGGGAGTTATTTTGCCGGCGGCAGTATGATTCTGGGGCCCAAGCTCAGCCCCTTTGCCGAGCTGGACGTACACTGCTACGCCGGGGGCGCGGAGGACGCGCAGGAGGGGCTGGCCCTGGCCACCCTGGACCTGTCTCTGGCGGCGCGGATGCTGGTGCGGGAGAACCCGGGCGGCGGCATGGACTACCGCCCCGAGGTGTACAAGACCTTCTATTGAGCGCCGGGCTCCCCCCTTGCAATGAACGGACAAATGTGCTATACTCTATTGCAACACGGCGCGGGCCGCATTTTGTACGGAAAGGACCTGGTGATCCCCTGTGGACGAACCGCCTTTGCCCCAGCAAGATTCGATCTGAATTCAAAGGACAGCCTTACTCCTTTCGGAGGAATAGGGCTGTCCTTTCGTGCTTATGCGCCCATCCGTGGGAATATTCCAGAAAATCTGAAACAAATTGGAGTTGATGAGTCCCTATGTTGGACAGTGCCAGTATGGGCATGATTGTTGCCCTGGTCTTTTTGGTGACCATGTCGGCGTATTTTTCCGCCACCGAGACCGCCTTTACATCCCTCAACCGGGTTCGGCTCAAGAGCCGGGCCGAAGGGGGCGACCGCCGGGCCGCCCAGGTCCTGGCCCTGAGCGAAGACTATGACAAGCTGCTCTCCACCATCCTGATCGGCAACAACATTGTCAACAACGTGGCCACTACCATCGGCGCGGTGCTCTTCATCAAATTTTTAGGCGATGTCCAGGGCCCCACGATCTCGGCGGTGGTGCTGACGGTGGTGATCCTCATCTTTGGCGAGGTCTCCCCCAAGAGCCTGGCCAAGGAGTCCCCCGAGTCGTTCGCCATGTTCTCCGCGCCGCTGCTGCGCGTGCTGATTATGCTGCTTACCCCCGTGAGTTTTCTCTTTGCCCAGTGGAAACGGCTGCTCTCCAAGATTTTCCACCACGCCCAGGAGAGCGGCATCACCGAGGAGGAGCTGGTCACCATGGTGGACCAGGCCGAGAACGAGGGAGGGCTGGACCAGCACGAGAGCCAGCTCATCCGGGCGGCCATTGAGTTCCACGACCTGGAGGTGGAGGAGATTCTCACCCCCCGGGTGGACATCGTAGCGGTGGAGGACACCGCCACCATGGACGAGGTGGCCCGGGCCTTTGCCGAGAGCGGCTACTCCCGCCTGCCCGTCTACCATGAGGACCTGGACGACATCGTGGGGGTCATCCACGAGAAGGACTTCCACGCCGCCCGCTACCACGGACAGACCGACGTCTCGGCCATCACCGGCACCGTCCTCTACACCACCGGCAACACGAAAATTTCCGCCCTGCTGCGGGTTCTCCAGCAGGAGAAGGCCCACATGGTCATCGTCGTGGACGAGTACGGCGGCACGGAGGGCCTGGTCACGCTGGAGGACATTGTGGAGGAGCTGGTGGGCGAGATCTGGGACGAACACGACGAGGTCATTGAGGAGTTCCGCAAACAGGAGGACGGCAGCTATCTCATCTCCTGCAACGCCGACCTCACCGACCTCTTCGACCTCTTCTCCATCAAGGGCGAGTGCGACGCCAACACCGTCTCCGGCTGGGTCATGGAGCAGGTGGGCCGGGTCCCCGAGGAGGGGGATCAGTTCCAGGCCGACGGCCTGGATGTAACCGTCACCAAGGTCGACCACCGCCGGGTGCTGGAAATCCGGGTGGTGGTGCTCCCGCCGGAGGAGCCGGATCAACCGGATTAAGCGCCCAAAAGCCCGCGCCCGCCCTCTCGGAGGGCGGGCGCGTTTTTGAACCAGGGGCGGTCAGTGATAGTCCACCGATACCAGAGTGAGGCCCTGGGGCGGCGCGGTAAAACCGGCGGCCGAGCGGTCCCGGGCGGCGAGGACGGCGGGCATATCCCCGGCCTCCCGCTCCCCCCGGCCCACCTCCAGGAGGGTGCCCACCAGAATGCGCACCATGTGATAGAGGAAGCCGTCCCCGTGGAAGGTAAACGTGAGGTCGCGGCCGCGCCGCTCCAGACGGATGGCGTCCACCGTGCGCACGGTGGACTTTTTCATCTTCCGGTTGGAGCAGAAGGAGCGGTAATCCTGCCGCCCGGTGAGAAGGGCGGCGGCACGCTCCATGGCCGCCAGGTCCAGGGGCTCCGCCACCCGGAACTGATATTTCCGGCAGAATACATCCGGGACATCCCCCAGGCGGACGGCATAGCGGTAGGTCTTGCCCACGGCGTTGAGACGGGCGTGAAACCGCTCGCCCGCGGGTCGGACGTCCGCCACGGCGATGTCCTCGGGGAGGGCGGCGTTGAGCCGGCGGCGCAGCTCCTCCGCAGGCAGGTCCAGAGGGAGGCGGACGCTGGCCACCTGGCCCAGGGCGTGGACGCCCGCGTCGGTGCGCCCGGCGCCGTGGACCGCGACGGCCTCTCCGGCCAGGGCGGAGAGAACCGCCTCCAGCCGGCCCTGAATCGTGTTGGCGCTGTTGCCCTGCTTCTGCCAGCCGTCGTAGCGGGTGCCGTCGTATTGCAATAGGAGCTTATAGTTCATAGGGGCCTCCCTCTACCGCTCCAGGGCGTCCAGAAAGTGGAGCAGAGCCTCCTGCTGCCGGGGGGTGAGCCGCCGGATGCGCCGCAGGAGGGCGTCCTCCCCCGGCGGAGGGCCGGGCTCGTCAAAAAAATCCCGCAGAGAGACCCCCAGCGCGTCGCACAGCAGGCTGAGCGTCTCCACCGTGGGGCGCTTGGCCCGGCGCTCGATGTCCCGCACAAAGCTCTGGGACACCCCCGCCAGATTGGCCAGGCGGTTGGTGGTGTAGCCCCGGGCCTCCCGCAGCGCAATCAGCCGCGCCGCAACATCCATCTCCCGCGCCCCCCCTTCTTAACGCCATAGCGATATCTTATTTTCCCAATGATACACGGTTTGCGGCCAAATAATTACAGTTATAGCGATAAAAAAGATTGCTATTGCGATAAGAATGTGTTACTATAGCGCTGAGTCCCGGCCCCGGTTCCGGCGGACTCTTGCAAACGGAACGGGGTTGGAGTACACTGGGACCACCATGCGCCCACAGGCGCGAGAAAGGAAGGAAGCACATGAGACGAACACGCATCCCGGCCCTGGCGCTGACGGCCGCCCTGGCGGTATCCGCCGCCCTGCCCGCCGCCGCGGCGGAGGAGGAGCCCCTCACCCGGGCGGAGTCCGCCCAGCAGGCCATCGAGGCCGCCGCCGCATACGGCGGGGCGGTGAGCATACAATATGCCCTCTGGGAGGATGGGGAGATCACCATGACCGGCCGGTCGGGGACCTTTTCCAAAAGCGAGAACCGCCTGCTCACCGACCAGGATCTCTACGGCATCGGCTCTGTGAGCAAAATGTACACCACGGCCGCCGTCCTCCAGCTGGTGGAGAAGGGAAAGGTGGATCTGGACGAGCCGGTCAAGACCTACCTGCCGGAGTTCACCATGGCCGACGAGCGCTATGTGGACATTACCGTGCGGATGCTCCTCAACCACTCCTCGGGCCTGATGGGGGACTCCACCCAGAGCGCCTTCCTCTTCGGCGAGTACAACGGCGAGGCCACCGACCGGCTTCTGGAGCGCCTGTCCACCCAGCGCCTGAAGGCCGACCCGGGGGCGTACAGCGTCTACTGCAACGACGGCTTCACCCTGGCCGAACTGGTGGTGGAGGCCGTGTCCGGAGAGGACTTTTCGGCCTATGTGCGGGAACACATTCTGGCCCCGGCGGGGCTGGAGAACACCTGGTCTCCCGCCGAGGAATTTGACCGGGACGCCCTGGCCCGGGTCTACCAGGGGGAGGACCCCCGGGCGCTGCCCGCCGACACGCTGAACATCGTCGGCGCGGGCGGATTTTACGCCACCGCCTCGGATTTGGCGGCCTTCGGCGGGCTGTTCTGCGGGGGGAACGAGATCCTCTCCGACGCGTCCTGGGAGGCCACCGCCAACCGGGAGTATGCCGGGGGCATCTGGGCCGAGGAGAGCGAGGACGACGTGCTGGCCTACGGCCTGGGCTGGGACAACGTACACATGTACCCCTTCCAGGATAACGGCATCACCGCTCTGGTAAAGGGGGGCGACACCCTCTACTACCACGCGGGACTGGTGGTCCTGCCCGAGGAGGATATGGCGGTGGCCGTGGTGTCCTCCGGGGGCGTGAGCACCTACAATGAGCTGGCGGGCATTCAGATCCTAATGGACGCGCTGGCCGAGAAGGGCGTCACGGTGGAGCAGTCCACCGCCCTGCCGGAGGCCCAGCCCGCCGCCCTGCCGGAGGGGCTGGCCGAGGAAGTCTCGGGGGCCTACAGCGGCCTGACCGCCATGGTCACCGTCTCCCCCAGCGAGAACGGCATTACCCTGGCCGCCGTAGCCGCCCTGGGCGGCAACCGCATGGAGCTGACCTACTACGACGACGGCAGCTTCCGGGACGCGGAGAACACCGTGCGCTACCGCTTCGTCACGGAGGAGAACGGGCGGACCTATCTCTATGAGCAGACCTACACGGTCCTGCCCGGCCTGCCCGCCGTGGGCACCGCCAATTATGCCCTGGAGCGTCTGGAGGACCATCCCCTCCCCGCCGACGTGGCCGCGGCCTGGGAGGAGCGGGGAGAGAAGGTATACCTCATCGTCAACGAGGCCTATAACGCCCAGACCTACGCCGTCTCCAGCCTGTTTGCAGGGGTGGGGATTCTGCCGGAGATGCCCGGCTATGCGGCCAATTGCCAGATTATCGACGCGGAGAACGCCCGGTACTACCTGACGCTGCCGGGCACCGGCTCCCGCAACGGGGCGGATCTGCGCTTCTTCACGCAAGAGGGCGTGGAGTACCTCCAGTTCGGGGGCTATCTGGCGGTGGACAGCGCGTCCATCCCCGCGATCTATACCGGCGCAGGGGCGGCTCTCTCCATCCAGAGCGACGGCTATGCCCGCTGGTGCCAGGTGGGCGCCTCCGCCGGAAAGACGGTGGAGATCGGCATTCAGGGGACGGGGGGCTTTACCGTCTACGACGCAAACGGCCTCATGACCGCCAGCTCGGCGGCCTGGGGGGACACCTCCGCCGTCCTGCCCGAGGGCGGATGGATCGTCTTTGCCGGCGACGCGGGAACCCGCTTCACGCTTACGGCGCAGTAACATCCGGAAGAGACAAAAAAGGGACAGGCCCGCAGGGCCTGTCCCTTTTTGCGTCCAATCAGACCTCCAGCATCTCCTGGAGCGTCTCTACCGCCTCGTACACCAGGGCGTCGCAGTGGGGCTTTTTGGCCAGACCCTCCGCGTTTGCCCGCTGGAGCAGGGAGGCGCAGTCGGTGGCGGCGTGCTTCTCCCGAAAGCGGCGCACGAACTCCGCCGCCTCCGGGGCGCCCTTGCCCGCCAGGCCCAGCACCAGCATGGCCGCGGCCACCGTGCCGCAGGTTCCTCCATGGCGCAGGCCGGAGCCCAGATTGCTGGCGAGCTTCCGGGCGGTCTCCCGGTCCAGGCCGCACACATCCCGGAAGGGGATGAGCACCGACTGAGCGCAGTTGTAGTGGACCTCTTTGTCCTCCCGCAGGGCGCGGGTCTCCTCCATTCGTGTCATGTCCAATCTCTCCTCTCCAATATCAGCGGGAGGGGACGTTCAAGTCGCCCTCCAGTACCATCTGCCGGTACTCCAGGAAGCGGAAACCCAGCTTTTCATAGAGCCGGATGGCATTCTGGTTGACGTCGGTGACCTCCAGCCGGAAGCGGGGATAGTTGGGATACTGCTCCTTCAAATAGCGGAAAACCGCCGTGCCGTAGCCCTTGCCCCGGCACTCGGGCCGGAAATACATCTCTTCAAAAAAGAGGCAGCGCCCCCCGACCTCGCCGGAATAGCACTCGGTCACATAGGCGTAGCCCACCGGCGCGCCGTCCTCCAGTAGCAGCAGGCCCCGGAGCAGGGGCTCGGCGGGGTCCACCGCGTCGCGGAAGGTGCGCTCCAGCACGGCCGGGTCGGCGTCGTGCTCCACGGCGGAACTCTGGTAAAAGGTGCGGACCATGGGCATCACGGCGTCGAAGTCGGCGGCGGTCATGGCTCGGATTTCAAACATAGGGATTCCTCCTGATTGTTGCATTAGTTAAACATATCGGCCTGCTCGGTGAAGAGCCGGCGGATCTGGTCGTTTAAGGGCCGGTGTTCCGGCCGGGAGAGCTCCGGGTCGGAGCGGAGCAGGGCTTTGGCGGCCTCCTGCGCCTCGTGGAGCAGGGCGGTGTCCGCCGCCAGGTCGGCGATGTGGAGCTGGGGCAGGCCGTGCTGCCGCCTGCCGAAGAAATCGCCCGGGCCCCGGAGCTTCAAATCCTCCTCCGCGATGCGAAAGCCGTCGGTGGTCCGGGTGAGGGTTTTCAGCCGCGCCCGGGTCTCCTCATTCCGGTTGGCGGTGACCAGAACGCAGTAGGACTGATGGCGCCCGCGCCCCACCCGGCCCCGGAGCTGGTGGAGCTGGGAGAGGCCGAAGCGGTCGGCGTTCTCCACGATGATGAGGGAGGCGTTGGGCACGTCCACCCCCACCTCGATGACGGTGGTGGAGACCAGCACGTCCAGCTCCCCGGCGGCAAAGGCGGCCATGGCGGCCTCCTTCTCCCGGGCCTTCATCCGCCCGTGGACAAAGCCCACCCGCAGGTCGGGGAACACCTGCTCCCGGAGCTCCCGGGCATAGGCGGTCACCGCTTTGAGATCGGCAAATCCCTTGGCGGGGGCCTCCCGGCCCAGGCCCATGGCGTGCTCGGGCGGGGGCTCGCTCTCCTCCACGGCGGGACAGACGATGTAGACCTGCCGGCCCAGAGAGACCTGCTTGCGGACAAAGCCGTAGAGCCGCTGCCGCTTGTCCTCCCCCACCAGAAAGGTCTCCACGGGGGTGCGGCCCGGGGGGAGCTGGTCGATGACGCTCACATCCAGATCGCCGTAGAGAATGAGGGCCAGGGTCCGGGGGATGGGGGTGGCCGACATGACCAGCACATGGGGAGAGGGGGCCTCCGGGCCCTCCCCGCCCCCCTTGGCGGCCAGGGACGCCCGCTGCGCGACGCCGAAGCGGTGCTGCTCATCGGTGACCACCAGGCCCAGCCGGGCAAAGGCCACCCCCTCGGACAGCAGGGCGTGGGTGCCCACCACCAGGTCGAGCTCTCCGGCGGAGAGGGCGGCGCGGAGGGCCTTTTTTTCCGACGGGCGCAGGGAGGCGGTCAGAAGGCCCACGCGCAGCCCGGCGGAGGAAAAGAGATTCTGAAGGGTATGAAAGTGCTGCCCGGCCAGCAGCTCGGTGGGGGCCATGAGGGCCGACTGCCACCCGGCCTTCCAGGCGAGGAAGCAGCAGGCCGCCGCCACCATGGTCTTGCCCGAGCCCACGTCCCCCTGGACGAGGCGGTTCATGGAGCGGCCGGAGGCGAGGTCGGCTGCCGCCTCCCGGATGGCCCGGTCCTGAGCGCCGGTGAGGGAAAAGGGGAGCAGGGCGAAGAAGTCCGGGAGGGCCCGGCTGGAGATGACCGGCCCGGTCTGGCCGTCCCGCCGGGTGCGCAGCCGGGCGAGGCCGCAGGCGAGGTAGAAAAATTCCTCGAAAATCAGCCTCCGCCGGGCCAGAGCGAGGGCCTCCTCGCTCTCGGGAAAGTGGATGTTGCAGTAGGAAAAGCCGGCGGCGGCCAGGGCGTGTTCCTGCCGCACCGTCTGGGGGAGCAGCTCGGGCATGTCCTGGGCGCAGCCCTCCACGCAGCGCTGAATGAGCCCGGCCAGGAGGGCGTTGGACACCCCGGCGGTGAGAGGGTAGATGGGCATAATCCGCCCGGTAAAGCGCGGACGGTCCTCACGTTCAAAGACGGGATTGGCCATCCGGCGGCGGGAGCCTGTCCCCTCGGCCACGCCGTAAAAGAGGTAGCTCTCGCCGGGGAGGAGGGCATTTTTGACATAGTTCTGGTTGAAGAAGGTCACTTCCAGCACCCCGCCGCCGTCCACGGCCCGGACCTTGGTCAGCTCCAGCCCCTTGCGGATGTAGGCGTGGCGGGGGACCTCCGCCACCAGGGCGGCGATGCACACCGGCGCGTCGGGCGGCGCACCGGCAATGGTGCTGCGCCGCCGGCGGTCCTCGTAATCCCGGGGGAAGTAGCGCAGCAGGTCCTCCACCGTCGCCAGACCCAATTTGGACAGGGCGCGGGCGCGGACCGCCCCCACCCCGGGCAGGGCCTCGACCCTGTCTGTGAGACGCAGCGCCACGGCGCTCCCTCCTTTCTCGGTGGCTGCCCACCAGTGTACCACGTTTTTCCCCGCCCGGCAAGCCGCCCACCTGAGAGGGGGGAGAGGGGCGGCGCGTTTTGGAGAAAAGGACGAAAAATGCAATTTTTATAAAATGAACTTGCAAAACGGGGCGGGGACAGGTATAATGGGCAGGCGGGAAGAAAAATTAAGGTTTTTCTTACGGCTCTTTTTAAGAAAAGAAGTGCATATTAGAGAAGGATAAAAACAAGCTAACTGATTAGTAAAATCGAAAAATGACCGGAAAGGACGGCAGAACTGTTATGGCTGAGCGTACATTTGAAAAAGTCCTGGTGGCCAACCGGGGGGAGATCGCCATCCGCGTGTTCCGCGCCTGCTATGATCTGGGGCTGCACACGGTGGCCATCTACTCCAATGAGGATACCTACAGCCTGTTCCGCACCCGCGCCGACGAGGCCTACCTGATCGGGGAAAACAAAAGTCCCCTGGGGGCCTATCTGGACATCCCGGCCATTATTGATCTGGCCAGGCGGCGGAATGTGGACGCAATTCACCCCGGGTACGGCTTTTTGAGCGAAAATGCCGACTTCGCCCGGGCCTGTGAGGAGGCGGGCATCGCCTTCATCGGCCCCTCTTCCACCATCCTGGCCCAGATGGGAGACAAACTCACCGCCAAGGCCATCGCCCACGCCTGCGGCGTGCCCACCATTCCCGGCTCCGAGGCGCCGCTGAAGGACGCGCAGGAGGCGCTGGAAAAAGCAACTTCCTACGGCTTTCCCGTCATTTTGAAGGCGGCCGGCGGGGGAGGGGGCCGGGGCATGCGCCGCTGCGACGCCCCGGAGGAGGTGGCCCCCGCCTTTGAACTGGTGAAGAGCGAGGCCAAGAAGGCCTTCGGCAACGAGGACATTTTCATCGAAAAGTATCTGGTGGAGCCCAAACACATCGAGGTGCAGATCCTGGGCGACCAGTACGGCAATGTGGTCCACCTGGGCGAGCGGGACTGTTCCCTCCAGCGGCGCTACCAGAAGGTGGTGGAGTTTGCCCCCGCCTGGTCGGTGCCCGAGGAGACCCGAAGGGCCCTCTACGCCGACGCCGTGAAGGTGGCCCGGCACGTGGGCTACGTCTCGGCGGGCACGGTGGAATTCCTGGTGGACCAAGAGGGCAGGCACTATTTCATTGAGATGAACCCCCGCATCCAGGTGGAACACACCGTCACCGAGATGGTCACCGGTGTGGACCTGGTCCGCGCCCAGATCCTCATTGCGGAGGGGAAGCCCCTCTCCACGCCCGAGATCGGAATGGGGGGCCAGGCGGATTTGAAGATCGACGGCTATGCCATCCAGTGCCGGGTCACCACCGAGGACCCGGCCAACCACTTCGCTCCCGACACCGGAAAGATCACCGCCTACCGCTCGGGCGGCGGCTTCGGCGTGCGCCTGGACGGCGGCAACGCCTATACCGGGGCGGTCATCTCCCCCTACTACGACTCCCTGCTGGTGAAGGTCACCTCCTGGGACCGGACCTTTGAGGCGGTGTGCCGCAAAGCCGTGCGGGCCATCAGCGAGGAGCATGTCCGGGGCGTCAAAACCAACATCCCCTTTGTCACCAATATCCTGACCCACCCCACCTTCCGGGCGGGAAAATGTCACACCAAGTTCATCGACGAGACCCCCGAGCTCTTCGAGTTTGAAAACAGCCGGGACCGGGCCACCAAGGTCCTCAAGTATATTGCCCAGATTCAGGTGGACGCCCCCTCGGCCGAGCGGCGGCAGCTGGACATCCCCCGCTTCCCGCCCTTTGAGCACACGCCCCCCAGGTGCACCGGCCTCAAGCAGCTGCTGGACCGGAAGGGCCCCGAGGCGGTGCGGGACTGGGTGCTCGCCCAGAAGAAGCTCCTCATCACCGACACCACCATGCGCGACGCCCACCAGTCCCTCCTCTCCACCCGGGTGCGCACCCGGGATATGGTGAAGGGGGCCGAGGGCACCGCCGAGATTTTGAACGACTGCTTCTCGCTGGAGATGTGGGGCGGCGCCACCTTCGACGTGGCCTACCGCTTCCTCCACGAGTCCCCCTGGGAGCGGCTGGAGCTCCTGCGGGAGAAAATCCCCAACATCCCCTTCCAGATGCTGCTGCGGGGGGCCAACGCCGTGGGGTACACCAATTATCCCGACAACCTCATCCGGGCTTTTGTGAAGGAGGCCGCCAAGACCGGTATCGACGTGTTCCGGGTCTTCGACTCCCTCAACTGGATTCCCGGCATGGAGGTGGCCATGGACGAGGTCCTCAATCAGGGCAAGCTCTGCGAGGCCACCCTGTGCTACACCGGCGACATTCTGGACCCCAGGCGGGACAAGTATACCCTCAAATACTATGTGGACATGGCCAGGGAGCTGGAGAAGCGGGGGGCGCACCTGCTGTGCATCAAGGACATGTCGGGTCTGCTGAAGCCCTACGCGGCCAGGAAGCTGGTGGAGACCCTCAAACAGGAAGTTGGGCTGCCCATCCACCTGCACACCCACGACACCTCGGGCAACCAGGTGGCCGCCTACCTGATGGCCGCCGAGGCGGGGGTGGACATCGTGGACTGCGCCATCGACTCCATGTCCTCCATGACCAGCCAGCCCTCCATGAACGCGGTGGTCACCGCCCTCCAGGGCCAGGCGCGGGACACCGGGCTGGACCCGGTGAAGCTCCAGAAGCTCAGCGACTACTGGGCCGACGTGCGGGAGCGCTATACCGCCTTCGAGGCGGGCATCAAGAATCCCTCCACCGACATCTACCGCTACGAGATGCCCGGCGGCCAGTACACCAACCTCAAGAGTCAGGTGGAGAGCCTGGGTCTGGGCCACCAGTTCGAGGCGGTCAAGGAGATGTACGCCGCCGTCAACCAGATGCTGGGCGACATTGTGAAGGTGACCCCCTCCTCCAAGATGGTGGGCGATCTGGCCATCTTCATGGTACAGAACCAGCTCACCCCCGAGAACATCGTGGAGCGGGGCGAGGCCCTCACCTTCCCCGACAGCGTGGTCAGCTACTTCAAGGGCATGATGGGTCAGCCCGCCTGGGGCTTCCCGGAGGATCTGCAAAAGGTGGTCCTCAAGGGCGAGGAGCCCATCACCTGCCGCCCCGGGGAGCTGCTGGAGCCCATCGACTTTGAAAAGGCCCGGGAAGAGGTGCGCAAATTTTACCCGGACACCTCCGACCGGACGGTCATCTCCTGGTGCCTCTACCCCAAGGTGGTGGAGGAGTTCTGCCGCCATCGGAAGGAGTACGGCTATATCATGCGCATGGGCAGCCACGTCTTTTTCAACGGCATGGCTCTGGGCGAGACCAACAAGATCAACATTGAGGACGGCAAGACCCTGGTCATCAAGTACCTGGGCCTGGGCGACCTGACCGAGGACGGCAAGCGCATTGTGCAGTTTGAGCTCAACGGCATGCGCCGGGAGGTGGCGGTGCCCGACAAGAGCGCCGTCTCCCAGGTCAAGCCCGTGGTGCTGGCCGACCCGGAGGACAAGAGCCAGATCGGGGCCTCCATCCCCGGCATGGTGTCCAAGGTGAACGTCAAGCCCGGCGACCAGGTGGAGGAGAACCAGGTAGTGGCCGTCGTCGAGGCCATGAAGATGGAGACCAGCGTGGTGGCCCGTATGGCGGGCAAAGTGGATCAGGTCTTCATCCGGGAGGGCGCGTCGGTGAAGGCCGGCGAGCTGCTCATCACCATCAAGTAATCAAAACAGCAAAAAACACACCTTCCTGGTGGGGAAGGTGTGTTTTTTATCTTACATGGAGGACAACTGTTCCTCCAGCTTCTCGATGAGGGCGCGCAGCTTCTCCGCCCGCTCCCGCTCGGCCTCCACCACATGGGCGGGGGCCTTGTTCACAAAGCCGGGGTTCTGGAGCTTGCCCTCCAGGCCGGAGAGCATTTTGCGGTTCTTCTCCAACTCCTTCTCCACCCGGGCCTTCTCCTTCTCCAGGTCCACCAGCTCGGCCAGGGGCATGGAGATGTGGGCCGAGGGGGTGGCCACGGTGACACAGCCCTTGCCGCTCGCGTCCGGCTGGCTGGAGGGGGCGGTGATGGTGACCTCGCTGGCGTAGGCCAGGCGCTTGAGGAAGGGAATGCCGGCGGTGAACACGTCCTGCTCCTGGGTGGCCACCGTGAGGTGGGCCTTCTTGGAGGGGGGCACGTTCATCTCGGCGCGGCGGGTACGGATCTTGCGGATGGCCTCCATGACCATCTCCATGGCCTTCTCCTCCTGGGGGAAGTCCAGCTCCGCCCGGCGCTCCGGCCAGGCCTGGAGCATCAGGTAGTCCCCCTCGTGGGGCAGAGCCTGCCAGATCTCCTCGGTAATAAAGGGCATGAAGGGATGCAGGAGCTTCAAGGTCTCGGTGAGGACATAGCAGAGGACCTTCTGAGCGTTCTCCTTGGCCTGGGGGTCGTCGCCCTGGAGGCGGGCCTTGGTGAGCTCGATATACCAGTCGCAGTAGGAGTCCCAGATGAAGTCGTAGACCTTCTGGGCGGCTACGCCAAGCTCGAACTTCTCCATGTTCTCGGTGACCTCGGGGATGACCGAGTTGAGCTTGGAGAGGATCCACTTGTCCTCCAGCTCCAATTTCTCGGGCAGCTCGCACGTCTCGATGGTGAGGTTCATCATCAGGAAGCGGGAGGCGTTCCAGATCTTATTGGCAAAATTCCGCATGGCCTCGCACCGCTCGGTGTAGAAGCGCATGTCGTTTCCGGGGCTGTTGCCGGTGACCAGGTTGAAGCGCAGGGCGTCGGCGCCGTACTTGTCGGCGATCTCCAGGGGGTCGATGCCGTTGCCCAGGCTCTTGGACATCTTGCGGCCCTTGTCGTCCCGGACCAGGCCGTGGATGAACACGGTGTGGAAGGGGGGCTTGCCG
>DWYC01000088.1 GCA_019118925.1 Candidatus Flavonifractor intestinipullorum
GATGAGTTTCGGGGCTGGATCTTGAAAAAAGTATGATCTTTCGTCTCAGCGTAAGCGTATGATTATGAGTACAAAAGAAATATGTAAGCGTGGATTGTCCATGACAATCTCTTTAACTTTGGGAAACACCCTGCTCCCATTTGGAGACGGTCTGCCGCACCACGTTGAGTTTGACGGCCAGCTCCTCCTGCGAAAGCCCTTTTGCTTTCCGGAGCCGTTGAATGTTTTCACTTAACACCGGGAATGACCTCCTTTCCTGTCAGCATTATTGTACGGGAAATCGCCCGTTGCCGCAAGCAACGCAGAGTAACATTGCGCGCAACGCGGCCGTAAACAGGAGAGGAATTGCTGCGGCCGCCTTAAAGAAAAGGGAAGGGCGGCCTCTGTGTGGACGGCGAAGCCGGTTTATGCTATAATAAAATTTCAAAGAATTTGGGCCGGAGCATTCCGGCCGGTTGGAGTGTGATGGGATGACACAATGGCTGCTCAAACGATTTGTCCCCGGGTTTGACCGCAGCGGCGACCCGGCGGTGCGGGAGCGGTACGGACTGCTCTCCGGCGCGGTGGGCATCGTATTGAACCTGCTTCTCTCGGGGGGAAAATTCCTGGCCGGTGCGGTGACGGGCTCCATTTCCATAATGGCCGACGCCTTTAACAACCTCTCCGACGCGGGCTCCTCGGTGGTGACCCTGGTGGGATTCCGCCTGGCGGGGCAGAAAGCCGACCGGGACCACCCCTTCGGCCATGGACGAATTGAGTATCTGGCGGGACTGCTGGTGTCGCTGCTGATCCTGATGGTGGGCGTGGAGCTGATCCAGTCCTCGGTGGAGAAGATTCTCCACCCCGCCCCGGTGGAGCTCTCCGCCCTGTCGGTGGTCATTCTGGCCGTTTCAGTGGCGGTGAAACTGTGGATGAGCCATTTTAACCGCACACTCTCCCGGCGCATTCACTCGGCGGCTATGGCGGCCACCGCCACCGACTCCCTCTCCGACGCGGTGGCCACCGCCACCCTGCTGGCCGGCCTGGTGGCGGGATACTGGCTCGGGCTGCCCCTGGACGGCTGGCTGGGCCTGGCGGTGGCGGTGTTTATCCTCCGGGCGGGCTGGGGGGCGGCCAAGGACACGGTGGACCCCCTTCTGGGTAAGCCCCCCGACCCGGAACTGGTAAAGGCCATCGAGCAGACCGTCCTCTCCCACCCCCAGGTGGTTGGAATGCACGATCTGGTTATCCACGACTACGGACCCGGCCGGGCCATGATGTCCTTCCATGCGGAAGTGCCCATGGACGCCAACATTCTGGAGGCCCACGACATCATCGACCACATTGAACGGGAGCTCATGGAGAAATACGACATCCTGACCTCCATCCACATGGACCCCATCGTCACCAACGACCGGCAGGTCAACGAGCGCCGGGCCATGGTGGAACGCCTGGTGAAGGAGATCAACCCCAACCTGACCATCCACGACTTTCGGATGACAGGGGGACCCTGCCATACCAACCTGATTTTCGACGTGGCGGCCCCCCACGACTGCCCGCTGGGGGATGAGGAGCTCAAGGAGGCCATCACCCGGCGCATCCGGCAGGAAAACGCCAACTGCTTCGCCGTGATCCAGGTGGACCACCTTTTTGTGGAGTGAGGGGCCGGGATTCACAGAATGTTCACCCATCCGGCGGGAGATGGAGGTAAAATGACGCTGGACATCCCCGGTTCCGGCCGGTTTGACGTGAGAAAGGAAGACGTTCCATGGCAACGAAAATACTGATCGTAGAGGACGAGACCAACATTGCCGAGCTCCTCCACCTCTATTTGGAGAAAGAGGGCTTCGAGACCGCAGTGGCCCCGGACGGCGGGAAGGGCGTGGAGCTTTTTCGTTCCTTCCACCCGGATCTGGTGCTGCTGGACATCATGCTGCCGGTGATGGACGGATGGTCGGTGCTCAAGAAGATCCGGGAGAGCGACAAGACCCCCGTCATCATGCTCACCGCCAAGGGAGAGACCGACGACAAGGTCAGCGGCCTGGAGATGGGGGCCGACGACTACATCGTCAAGCCCTTTGAGATGAAAGAGGTGCTGGCCCGCATTCATGCGGTGCTCCGCCGCTTCGGCGCCGAGGAGAACAGCACGGCCGAGAAGAAACTCACCTTTGATAAACTGGTCATCAATCTGGACTCCTACGAGCTGCTGGTGGACGGCAAGCGGGTGGATACGCCCCCCAAGGAGCTGGAGCTGCTCTACCATCTGGCCTCCGCCCCCAACCGGGTGTTCACCCGCAACCAGCTCCTGGACGAGGTGTGGGGTTTCGACTACTTCGGAGACTCCCGGACGGTGGACGTACACATCAAGCGGCTGCGGGAGAAGCTGGAGGGGGTCAGCGACCAGTGGAGCCTCAAGACCGTGTGGGGCGTGGGATATAAATTCGAGGTTGTGACCAGCGGATGAAGAGCTTTTACCAGCGGCAGTTCCTCCTGATGGCGGGGATGGTGCTCACCTCGTTTGCTCTGCTCAGCTCGGCGTTTATGACGCTGTCCTACCAGTACACCATTCAGGATAAGCGGGAGTCCATGGAGCGCAACGCGGAATTCATCGCCCAGTTCACCGGCGCGGTGCAGAGCAGCGGCCTGAGTCTGATGGACTCCTCCTATCAGGCCTATGTGAGTTCCATCTCCAGCATCTCCGACGCCTATGTCATCATCTGCAAGCCGGGCGGGCGGGTGATTCTGGCCTCGGAGGGGGCGTTCCGCTCGGGCGTGTCCGTCCCCTCGGTGCCTCAGGAAATCTGCCGGGAGCTGGAGGAGACCGGGGACTACAGCGGGATGACTACCCTGGGGGGCCTTTTTCCCCAATCCCGGTATGTGGCCGGGCGGAGCGTGACCATCAGCGACTTTACGGGCAACAGCTATGAGACCAACCTGGTCTTTGTGGCGGCCGACACCGCCAGCATTACGGAGCTGTGGCGGGCGGTGGCCTCCATCTTCTTTGTCACTGCCCTGACGGTCATTTTTATCGCCTTTATCTGCAGCGCGCTCACCTCCCGGCGCCAGACCCGGCCCATGCATGAGATCGCCGAGATGGCCCGGAAATTCGGCCACGGGGAGATGGACGCCCGGGTAACCGGCTATGAGAACCGCCAGGACGAGGTGGGCGAGCTGGCCGAGGCCTTCAACAACATGGCCGAGTCCCTGGCCCAATCGGAGGCGCGGCGCAGCGAGTTTATCGCCAACGTCTCCCACGAGCTCAAGACCCCCATGACCACCATCGCCGGTTTCGCCGACGGGATTCTGGACGGCACCATTCCCCCGGAGAAGGAGAAGGAGTATTTAAAGACCATCTCCTCCGAGACCCGGCGGCTCTCCCGGCTGGTGCGGCGGATGCTGGACCTCTCCCGCCTGCGCTCCAACCAGAATGTGACCGCCCAGGAGACCTTTGACATCGTAGAGCTCATGCTCCGGGTGCTGGTGAGTCTGGAGCCCAAGGTGACCGCCCGGGGACTGGATGTGGAGACGCAGCTCCCCGACGGCAGCGTGATGGTCTGGGGAGACCCGGACGCCATCACGCAGGTATGCTACAATCTGCTGGACAACGCCGTTAAATTTGCCACCCAGGGCAGCGCCATCGGCATTTCCGTGGTCACGAAGGGCGGGAAGGCCCGCATCTCGGTGCGCAACCACGGCGAGACCATTCCGCCGGAGGAGCTGGCGCTCCTCTTCGACCGCTTCCACAAGTCCGACCGCTCCCGCAGCATGGACCGGGACGGAGTGGGGCTGGGGCTGTATATCGTCAAAACGATCCTGGGCAACCACAAAGAAAATATCACCGTCACCAGCCAGGACGGCGTGACCGAATTCACCTTTACCCTCACCCTGGCGTAGGGAGCGGGGGAGAGAAGGAGCTGTGCCATGAACCACTATTACTACGACCGGCCCGATCTGGCCGCCGGAGGGAGCGCCCTTCCCCCGGGGAGGGGAAAGGGCTTCCGCCGCCGGAGAAGGGAGCGGAAGCGGCGGCCGGGGCTGGGCCGGGCGGCGGCCTGCCTGTGCGCCTTTTTGGTCCTCATGGCGGGCGGGAGCGCCGGAACGCTGGTCCTGCGGCAGCTCACACCCTTTGGGGCCGGAGGGGAGTGGTGGACCGCCCCGGCGGAGGGCGAGACGGTTTCCATCCTCCCCGCCCCCACCGAGACGGTGGAGCGGGCTCCGGTGGGGGACGGCACCACCCTCACCCTCCTGGCCGAGCCGGAGGGCGAGCCCCTCACCCGGCAGGCCATTTATGAAAAGTGCCTGCCCTCCATTGTCAGCATCCAGAGCGTCAGCGCCTCGGCGACCTCTCAGGGGACGGGGATCGTCATGACCGGCAACGGATACATTATCACCAACCACCACGTGATTGAAGGGGCCCAGGAGATCTCGGTGACCCAGCTCTCGGGCGGAGAGACCTATGAGGCCAAGCTGGTGGGCAGCGACGCCGCCACCGACCTGGCCGTGCTGAAAGTGGAGGCCCGGGATCTCACCGCCGCCGAGTTCGGGGATTCCGCCCTCCTCCGGGTGGGGGATCTGGCCCTGGCGCTGGGCAACCCCCTGGGCGAGCGCTTTTCGGGCACCATGACCGACGGCATCATCTCCTTCATCGACCGCAGCGTCCTGGTGGACGGGTATGAGATGCAGCTCATCCAGACCAGCGCCGCCCTCAACTCCGGCAACTCGGGGGGCGCGCTGCTCAACGAGTACGGCCAGGTGGTGGGAGTCACTACCTTAAAAATGAGCTCCGACTGGAACACCATCGAGGCGCTGGGCTTTGCCGTCCCCACGGCCACGGTCAAGGGCGTGGTGGACCAGCTCCTCGCCGCCGGCTACGTCACCGGGCGGCCCACCATCGGGATCACCGTAACGGCGGTGAGCGATCTGCCGGACGCGCTGGCCCAGGGGCTGCCCATGGGCGTGTACGTGGCCACGGTGGACGAGAGCTCCGACGCCTGGGCCAAGGGAGTGCGGCCCGGAGATGTGATTACCGCCGCCAACGGTACGGCGGTGTACAGCACCGACGGCCTCAACGAGATCAAAAACAGCCTCTCCGTGGGGGACACGCTGGAGCTGGAGCTCTTCCGGGAGGGGGAGACCGTTACGGTCTCGGTGGAGCTGGTGGAACAGCACACCATCGGCGGCTGAGGCCGCGCAAAAAAGGGGCGCTCTCCACCGGAGAGCGCCCAAATGCAAATAAGAGAGAATGGAATGGGAACCTGAGAAAAGCTCCCGTGCGGGATCGGACCCATTGGCCGAGCTGCAAGAAGAGTGTATCATAATTCCCATAAATTGTCAAATAAAACTTTTGTAGAAAGAGGTCGAATCCCATGCTGATCTATCATGGCGTGGTCCACACCATGGACGGAGCGGTCATTCCCCGGGGCTATGTGCGCCTAGAGGGAACGCGCATCGCCGCCGTGGGCCCCATGGAGGAGTGCCCAACCCCCGGTCCCGGCGATCTGGACGCCGGGGGAGGACACATCCTCCCCGGATTTATCGACGCCCACTGCCACCTGGGCCTGCTGGGGGACGGGGTGGGCTTTGAGGCGGACGACAGCAACGAGGCCACCGACCCCTGTACCCCTCAGCTGCGGGCGGTGGACGGCATCAATATTCAGGACCGCTGCTTCGCCGAGGCCCGGGCCGCCGGGGTGACCACCGTCCTCACCGGACCGGGGAGCGCCAACCCCATCGCCGGGCAGTTCGCCGCCCTGAAGACCAACGGCCGCTGGGTGGACGAGGCGGTAATCAAGGCCCCCGCCGCCATGAAATTCGCCCTGGGGGAGAACCCCAAGACGGTCTATAACGAGCGCAAGGAGACCCCCATCACCCGCATGGCCACGGCGGCAATCATCCGGGAAAACCTGGCCAAGGCCCTGGAGTACCAGGACAAGTGCGACAAGGCCGACGAGGACCCGGACACCGACGCCCCCGATCTGGACGTCAAGCTGGAGGCCCTGGTCCCGGTGGTCCGGCGGGAGCTGCCCGCCCATTTCCACGCCCACCGGGCGGACGACATCGCCACGGCGGTGCGCATCGGCCGGGAGTTCGGACTCAATTACGTCCTCGTCCACGGGACGGAGGGCCACCTTGTGGCCGACCTCCTGGCCCGGGAGGGCGTAGGGGTGATTACCGGCCCCTGCCTGGGGGACCGGAGCAAACCGGAACTGGCCAACATGACGCTGGAGAACCCGGTGATCCTGGCCCGGGCGGGGGTCAAGGTGGCCATCTGCACCGACCACCCGGAGACCCCCGTTCAGTATCTCCCCCTCTGCGCGGCCATGGCCGTCCGGGCCGGGCTGGACGAGGAGGAGGCCCTGGCCGCCATCACCCGCAACGCCGCCGAGCTGGCGGGCGTGGAGCGGCGGGTGGGCACCCTCACCCCCGGCAAGGACGCCGACGTGGTGGTCACCACCGGCCACCCCCTGGACTGGCGCAGCCAGGTGCTGGCCGTTTTCCTGGAGGGCACACCGGTGGCGGGAAAAAATTTCGTTTAGCTCTGGTAATTTTTTCAGAGTGTGTTATAATTGTGACAAGGAGCTCCGATATGGAGCCTCCAATTCCGGTCATTTTGCCGATGGAACGACAAGGGCCCTCTCCGGAGGGCGGAAGGAGCTGACATCTATGAAGTTCGTGTTTACCGACAAAAAGGTCAACCTCCCCAACAAGGTCCACGCCTATGCCGAGAAGAAAGTGGGCAAGCTGGAGCGCTATTTCAAGGCGGAGACGGAGGCTGCCATTGTCTTTAGTGTAGAAAAGGGCCGCAACAACGTGGAACTGACGGTGCGCTCCGGCGGCACCATCATCCGCGTGGCGGAGAGCACGTCGGACATGTTCGCCACCATCGACGCGGCGGTGGCCTCGGTGGAGCGTCAGCTCCGGAAGAACAAGGCCCGCCTGGAAAAGCGCCTGCGCCAGGACGCCTTTGTCCGCTCGGTGGACGAGGAGGTCTCCTCCTTCGCGCCCGAGACGGAAGAGGAGGAGTTCAAGATCGTCCGCACGAAGAAATTCCCCATCAAGCCCATGACGGTGGAGGAAGCGGTGCTGCAGATGAACCTGGTGGACCACACCTTCTTCGCCTTCAAGGATGTGGACCACGACGGGGCCTTCTCGGTGGTCTATAAGCGCAACGACGGCGGCTACGGCCTGATCGAAGACGCGGAATAATCTCCCAGCGGCTCCCGGGGCTGGCCCCGGGAGCCGCTGATTCTTTATATCACTTTGAAAAGCGGAGGGGAGCTGTATAAAAATTTTTAAAAAACTTAGAAAAGATTAACATCCGTGCTTGCCGAATCGGTTGGATAGTGCTATAATAACGGACACCAGGTGGGAGAAAGCCGGTACCTTGTACGAATTGTCCAAAAAAGGTCGCCTTAAAAAATAGGTTCGGTTTTTTTGAAAATGTAACCGGTTTTGTAACCGCCTTGTGCTATACTTATCCACAGAAGCCAAACCCCGGAATGAAATGATGGAAAAGAGCAAACCATGCGAAAGCATGGGACGCAAAGCCAGAAGGCTACCGCGGAGAGGGAGAGCCTCCCCCCGCCACGCTCGTTCGGCCGCCCAGGACAGGAACCTTCCGACCGTCTGGACGCGCGTTACTCTTTTGGCCCGCAGCGCCGCAGACGAGGAGACCGTCTGCGGCGTCTTTTATGCCCGGCGCTTCTGAATCTCCGGAAAATGAGGTGGGTCCCTTGCCTAAGGCAGTTCGAATCATTTGGAATACCGTGACGACGCTGCTGGCCGTCGCGGTGGTGGCGGCGGCGGTGCTGCTGGTGGGGGTGCGCCTGGTGGGGCTGACGCCCTACGTGGTCCTCAGCGGCAGTATGGAGCCCACGTATCCCACGGGCTCGCTGATCTACGTGCGGGACGTGGAGCCCACGGAGGTGGAGGTGGGGGACCCCATCACCTTTGTCCTCGATGAGGAGCTGAACGTGGCCACCCACCGGGTGGTGGAGGTCAACGAGACCGACGGCTGGTTCCGCACCAAGGGCGACGCCAACGACGCCCCGGACGGCAGCCCCGTGCTCTTCGAAAATCTGATCGGGGAGCCGGTGTTCTGTATCCCCAAGCTGGGGTATCTCACCAATTTCCTCACCAATCCCCCCGGGATGTACCTGGGGTGGAGCGCGGTGGTAATCCTGCTGATCCTCCTCTTCGCGCCGGACCTCCTCAAGTGGGCGGACAAGCAGGACCAGAAGCCCCGGGGCAAACGCGAGGCCCACGGGACATCCGATGACGGGGGAACGCCGAAAGGCAGTAAATAAATTCAACCCGGTACCCAAGCGAACCCCAAGCAGACCCAGCAAAGACCCAAAAACACGTGTGCAATGAAAGAAAGGAGCAAAACACAATGAAAATGAAGAAGATCGTCGCGACCGGTTCCGCTCTGGCCCTGACCGCCGCCGTCGCCGTGGGCGGCACCCTGGCTTACCTGCAGGATGCGTCCGGCGATGTCGTCAACACCTTTACCTGGGACGCGAAGAATGCCATCCAGCTGACCCTGGACGAGCATAAGTATCTGCCGGAGAGCAATACGCTTGATATGGAAGCCGATCCTGTTCAGGCGAATAGTAACTATTCCATCATTCCTGGCGCTACTGCTCCCAAGGATCCCACTCTGCATTTGGACACTGAGACCGCGAGCTACCTGTACGTTGTGATTGACAACAAGCTGGGCGAGGACGTGGTTGCGATCACTGGCCTTGGCCAGAATTGGAATAGGGTGGAGAGCGCTACTCTGCCTGCTGGTGTGGCGGGTACTCTGTATTACTACACTGGCACTGTGACCAACGGCGATTATCCTGTGTTCACCGGCGTCGAGTATGCGGATGACTTGGAGTATGACGAAGAGACCAGTGTGACCGGCACCATTACGGTGAAGGGCTTTGCTGTTCAGGCTTCCGCTGGTGGGGACGCTGTGGCCGCTTGGAATGCCACCTTCGGTGCTCCTCAGCCCTAATCCTTCCTACATAACAACAACGATTTTCTCATGAGAAAGGGAGCTTGACTTATGAATATGAAGAAGAAACTGGTCGCCGGCGGTCTGGTCGCCGCTCTGGCCGCTACCGCCATCGGCGGCGCTACCCTGGCTTACTTCACCGATGAAGAAAAGGCCGTGAATACCTTCAGCGTGGGCAACGTGGACATCACTCTGACCGAGTCCGAGTGGGTTGAGAGCGACGCCAAGCTCATCCCCGGCCGGGTTATCGACAAGAACCCCACCATCACCCTGGAGGCGGGCAGCGAGGATGCCTACACCTTCATGAAGGTGCAGCTTTCTCAGGACTTCGTGGACCTCCTGACCGATTATGCTACTGCTGCGAGCATCACCAACCCCATGGACGTGGTGGAGGACTGGTTCGTCAGCGAGGTCGGCCCCAAGGTCATGTATGTGGACGTGGACGCGGGCTATGCCATCCTGGGTGTGATGAGCCCCAAGTCGGCGGGCGACTCCGTCACCTACTTTGACCAGGTTACCGTGCCCAAGGGCGTGACTCAGGAGATGATCAGCGCTGAGGACGAGTACACCATCACCGTCACCGGCTATGCCATCCAGGCTGAGGGCTTTGACACCCGCGAGGAGGCGTTTGCCGCTCTCTTCCCTGAGCTGGCCTAATCCAATACTTAAGTACCGGACTTGAATGAAAGGGGCGGCGGGGCGTTCCCCGCCCCGCCGCCCAAAGGTTTTCCCGGCAAGACTGCCTGTCGGGATTCCCTGCCAAGCGGACGGCCCTCTCCCCAGGGCGGCCCGCTATGACCAAATCTCACGCAGAGAGGAAAGGCGGTAGACGACATGAAGAAACGACTTGCGGCCGGCGGCCTTGCGCTGTCGCTGCTGGCGATCCTGGGCATCGGTACCGCGGCCTACTTCGTTGCAGATGGGCGGGCGGTGAACGAGATCACCACCGGCACCATCGATCTGACGTTGACCCAGAGCATCAACGGCGCGGTGATCGATACCACCGCACTGGAGGAGATCATGCCCGGCGAGACGGTGAACCAGACGGCCGACATCGAGAACGCGGGCAACCATCCCTTCTGGACCCGGGCGCGGTATGAGGTGACCATCACCGCTGCCGACGGTACCACGGAGCTGCCCGCCGCGCTGGAGGACGGCACGCCGGTCATCACCTTCGGCGCGGGGGAGGGCTGGCTGGACGGCGGCGACGGCTGGTATTACTGCCCGGACATCGTCCCCGTGGGCGAGAGCGTCACTCCCTTCCGCGAGGTGACCTTCGCCGCCGGGGCCGGCAACGAATATCAGGGCTGCGACATTTCCATCGCCGTGGACGCCCAGGCGGTCCAGAGCGATAACAATACCCCCGACAGCGGCAGCGTTCTGGAGGTCAAGGGCTGGCCCGAGACCGAGACACCCTAAAGGAAAGAGGTGTGATGCAGTATGTATAATTGGAAAAAGCGCCTGCTGGCGGCGGCGCTGGCCGGTTGCATGGCCATGGGGCTGATGACGCCCGCGCTGGCTGTGGAAGTGGATGCGTCCACCTCTCCCACCGAGACGGTGGAGGAGACCACCGCGCCGGTGACGGACGAGACCACGGCCCCCACCGACGAGGTGGACCCCGGCTTTAGCGTGGACCCCAGCCAGGAGCCCTCTGAGGAGCCCAGCGAGAGCGTGGAGCCCTCGGCGGAGCCTTCCGAAGAGCCCAGCGAGAGCGTGGAGCCCTCGGCGGAGCCTTCCGAGGAGCCCAGCGAGAGCGTAGAGCCCTCGGCGGAGCCTTCCGAGGAGCCCGGCGAGAGCCCGGAGCCCAGCGCCGAGCCTTCGGCCGAGCCCTCCCTGCCCCCCGAGGTGGAGATCCCCGAGGAGAGCATCCCCCTGGACCCCGGCTTTGAGGTGCCCGACTACGGCAGCATGACCACCGAGGAGCTCTATGAGGCGCTGCAGTCCTTCGGCGGCGACGCCGCCCTGGAAGAGGCGTTCTATGCCCTCCTGACCGAGGAGCAGATCGCCGCCCTGGAGGCGTACATTCAGGAGCAGGAGGAGCAGGCCCTGGAGGCGGAGTACCCCGCCATCCCCGCCCAGTCCGCCACCGATGAGGCCAACGGCGTCACGGTGACGGTGTCGGCGCCGGCCGGCGCGTTCCCGGCGGGGACCGAGCTGACCATTGAGCTCGTTCAGACCCCCAACCCCCTGACTCGCATGTTCACCCAGGACCAGAAGGCCATGGTGGACGAGGCTGTGGCCGAAGCCTTGGCGGAAGAGCCCGCCGAGCCGCAGCAGTCGGTGGCCTTCGACATCACCTTCCGGCTCGACGGCGCGGAGGTGCAGCCCCGGGAGGGCTACACCGTCAGCGTGACCTTCGATGTGGAGAGCGCCAGCGCCCTTCTGGACGGCGCCGACCAGCTCCAGGTGTTCCACGTGGACGGCGACGCCGTGGCCGAGGCCGTGGGCGAGGCCGTCGCGGTGGACCCCGAGGCCGACACCCAGCAGATCGCCGTGGAGGCCGAGCAGTTCTCCATCTATGCCCTGACTGCGGCGGTCACACCGAGAGCAAGCTATGAGGTCAATTTGGCTGATCTAAATGGCATGACGTTCCAGGTCGGCGATGTAATTGAGGTAACTGCCCAAGAAGAGAATCGATATCAGTGGAACGTCACTTCTGGTAGAGACTGCGTAACAGTTCAATCTTTGCCGGATACAAACACCGGTGGATGGTGGCCTACCTACTATAAACATTGGCAGATCACCATGAATGAGCCGGGAAGTGTAACCGTTCAGTACGGATATACTGACTGGTGGGGGTGGCATGGTACTCAAGCCACGTTTACGATTGAGGAACCGGTCCCCGCCGGTCCTCTGACCATTGAAGATCAGATCAACCGGAACGGCAGCCTGATTCCGGTGCTGAACCGTGACGAAGCGGGCGTCCCGGCAGATGCTGAAGTCACCTACCGCTGGTACAGAGCGGAGAACAACGGCAGTGCCCCCGCATTTAAGGAGTGCGCGGAGGTGACGGGCGATGCGCTGGATACTCAGTACGCTCCTGAAAACGGCGTCAACGTAGCTGTGGACCAGGGCGGCAAGTACTGGTACTATGTGACCGCCACCTATACTACAGATGCGGGTGGTGCAGAACAGACGCTCCGCTCTGCACCCTACTGGGTGCCCTACTCCAATGAGCTGGAGAACGGTGGATTTGAGGATCCAGATACCAGTGAGTATGGCTATGGTTGGAGTGTACAGTTCAACCAGAATGAAGAGTTCCTTCTCAATCCGTCCAGTGCCGCAGATCATACCGCCCTGTGGTGGAAATCCACTGGCGAAGGATACAGCCAAACCAACGGGACCGTCCATATTGAGTATGTGGCCCCGGATAAGGGAGATCCTACGAGCGAGTTCAGCGCCAGATGGGGCGCGGGTACGCCTACAAGCCCGAACGCAACCGGCAGCGATCAGTATGCAGAGCTGAACTGCGAGGCATTTGGCGCACTCTATCAGGACGTGCTGACAGCCCCCGGTGCAGAGCTCTATTGGAGCCTGTCGCACCGCGGCCGAGAAGGCGTAGACGAAATGGCTGTGGTAATTATGCCCGCCTCTGAAGCACGGAATATTACCACACAGTCGCAGCTGGAGCAGGTACTGACTAATCCGGGAAAGTATAACGCGGCTGTGACTTATATTAAGAGCGATGCGGATGCGTGGCACTCCTACTCCAGTACGATGGACATGGCAGACAGCGAGGGGGCGTATGACCGGAACACGAATATCGCGTATAACGCCACGCCGGATATGTTCAACGCGGACGGCTCCTATAAGGGAAGCGGTGAGTATCTGACCCGGTTCTTCTTTGTCGCAGTCAACACATTCACAGGGGATCCTACGGTCGGCAACCTGATTGACGAGGTCAGCTTCTCCGACGATCTGTCCTATACCATTAACTATTATCTGGGTGATGCTTCTACTCCTGACCGGACGGAGCACGACAGTGCAGATCCCTTTACCCGGGTGACTGCGGATGTGAGTAGCTATCTGGGTGAGGGCTGGACAGTTGAGCGTACTGAGATCGACGGGGAGGATGCGAATGGCAGTTTGCAGATGCTCCTGACTGCCAGCGGGATGACACTGAATGTGTACCTGATTCAGGGCGGCATCACGGTCGTGAAGCAAGTCGCGGGCGTGACATTGACCGGGAGCTACACGGCAAACTTTGCGCTGTACGAAGATAATAATGGCAGCGTAGGGAGTCAGGTAGCAAAGGCAAGCGTCACCGTCAACTCGGGGACGGGCGCAGGCAGTGTAGTCTTTACGGACATGAAGGGAGAGCGGTTCATTCCCGAAATAAGTGCCACCTACTATATCTGTGAAACTTCCACATTGCCAGTGGATGGGTACAGCCTGACCTCTACGACGTATGACGGTGCGCCGGCCACGGACGGTTATTACCAATTTAGTGTTAATCAGAACGGCGTAGCCTCCATCACGGTGGTCAACACCTACACGGAGAAGCCCAAGTTCGGCAGCCTGACCATCATCAAGGAGGTAGCGGGTACGGACCCCATCGAGCAGAGCTTCATCTTCACGGTGACCAGCCCGGACGGCTTCTCCATGAGCGTCGTCATGAGCCCGGAGGACTTCGGCTCGGAGCGCAGCTGCAGTGTTACCATCACGAACCTCCCGGTGGGTTCGTATACCGTGACCGAGGACACCGGCTGGTCTTGGAAGTATGAGTGTACTAGCCAATCGTCCCAAGAAGTTGAAATCAGCGCGGAAAATCTTAATCCGACGGTAGAATTTACTAACAAGGATAAGGGGAGCTCGTGGCTGGGCGGCACGGACATTGTGGAGAACGTGTTTGACAAAGTGAGTAGCGATTCCGGTGCGCAGGTGACCCCTGCGGCCAACACGGACGCCAACGTGACGCCGCTGCCCACGGCCCCCAAGGACCCCGAGGAGGACCAGGGCGACAAGAACAACAACACCGAACCCGACCCCGGCGAGGAGGCCATGACCCAGGAGGGAGGCGAGAGCAATGTTTGACCGGAAGAAATATGAAGGCAAGCGTGCCCTGCGCCGCTGGCCCAAGTGGCTGCCCGCGGCGGCGGCGGTAGCGCTGATCGCCACGCTGGCGGTGGGCGGAACCCTGGCCTGGCTGTCGGCCTACACCCAACCGGTGAAGAACACCTTCGTCATGGGCACGGTTCCCCCGCAGGTAACGGAGAGCTTTAATCAGAAAGTTAAAGAAGACGTCAAAGTTACCAACCATGGCAACATCCCCGCGTACATCCGCGTGGCGCTGGTCTGCACCTGGCAGGATGACAGCAGAAATGTAGTAGGCGAGCCCGCCAGCCTGGACGACCTTATCATCGACTGGGGAACAGAAGGCGGCTCTGAAACTGCTGAAGCTCCCGGAAACGGTTGGATCAAAATCGGTGACTACTACTACTACACCCAGCCGGTAGCGGCGGGAGATACTACGTTTAACCTGATTGACTCGGCGAGGGTCAAAGATGATGCGGCCACCAATGGCTATCACATGAATCTCCAGGTCATCGCCGACTCCATCCAGGCGAACCCCACCAGCGTGGTCCAAAGCCAGTGGGGCGTTATGGTAGATGAGAACGGTGCAATTACCGGCTCTACTAACAACTAAGGAGGTGACTGACGATGAAAAAACATACCCTTCGCGCACTGATGGCGGGAGGCGTGGCCGCGGCTCTGCTGTGCGGCATCGTCGCGGTCACCGCCCTGGCGGACGGCAACGTCCCCACCGTGACCTATGATCACGCCAACCGGCAGTTCGTGTTTACCAACTTCAATGACGACTACATCACCGACGGCGACGGGGCGAAGTACCCCAACCTGTTTCAGGCCATGGACGGCGGCGACGGCAACGGCCTGATGCCCGGCGACACGGTCACTCAGGAAATCCACGTCACCACCAGCGGCATGGGCTCCGGCTCGGTGATCCTGACCCTGCGGGCGGAGCCCACCGCCGACGCCGACGCCAACGCCGACTATGAAAAGCTCCTCTCCGCCACCGGTGAGGACGAGGACGGCGACGGCCAGCCCGACGGCGTGACCCTCACCGTCCGGGAGAAGAACGGCGCCACCATGACCGACATGAACGGCAACGTGGTGGAGGAGATCTCCGGCTCCCTGGGCGAGGGCGTCACTCTGGGCCGCCTCTACCGGGGCGACAGCCTGGATCTGATGGTCACGCTGAACATCCCCGTGACCGTAGGCAATGAGCTCCAGGGCCTGGAGGCCCAGGTGGGCTGGGTCTTTACCGCCGACTACCGCTCCGGCGGCGGCGGGACCGATCCGGATCCCGATCCCAGCAATTCCGGCGGCGGCGGGACGGACATCCCCGAGGAGAGCACGCCTCTGGGTCCGCTGCCCGATCTGGAGCGGGGCGACCACTTTGCCTACATCGTGGGCCGTGACGACGGTCTGGTCCACCCCGAGGCCGAGATCACCCGCGCCGAGGTGGGCACCATCTTCTTCCGCCTGCTGACCGAGGAGTCCCGGAACCAGTTCTGGGCCACCACCAACCCCTACACCGACGTCCCCTCGGACGCCTGGTTCAACAAGGCCATCTCCACCCTGACCAACGCGGGTATCATCTACGGCCGCGGCGCGGGCATCTTTGACCCCGACGCCTCCATCACCCGTGCGGAGTTTGCCGCCATGGCCGTCCGGTTCTTCGGCGGCGGCTACGAGGGCGAGGACCTGTTCAGTGACATCGACGGCCACTGGGCCCAGGATGCCATCAACCAGGCCGCCAACCAGGGTATCGTCAGCGGCTATCCCGACGGCACCTTCCGGCCCGACAACAACATCACCCGTTCGGAGGCCATCTCCATCATCAACCGGGTGCTGGACCGCCGGCCCGAGAAGGACCACCTGCTGGCCGAGGAGGATATGATCACCTGGCCCGACAACATGGACACCTCCACCTGGTACTACGCGGACATCCAGGAGGCCACCAACTCCCACGACTACGATCCCTCGGAGGAGCGGGACGAGGAAGGCAACCAGTACGAGATCTGGACCGGTTCGCTGCCCGTGCGTGACTGGATCACGCTGGAGCGCGCCTGGACCAACTCCAACGAGTCCGTCAACCCCGGTGACGTCATGTTCGTCACCTCCCGGGAGAGCGCGGTTATCCGTTAAGCGCACACTTCCGGAACCCAGAGAAAAACAGGGGCCGCAGCCATATGGCTGCGGCCCCTGTTTTGCGCCCATTTCAGTCATTCCAGCGCAGCGTTTTGAGAAATACTTTCTGCTCCGGGGTGATGCGGCAGCTCTCCACCGCCTTCTGAATGGTCTTGTTGTGGACCCAGCGATCCAGCCGCCGCTGCTCCAGATAGGGGAGAGCGGCCGCCCACTGCTTGGCCAGGGCGGTGGCGAAGTACCAGGCGAGCATCATGTTCACATAGTACGCCCCGGAGCGCACCCCGGCGGCCCAGTCCAGGTAGTCCGGCCGGAAGTCCGCCTCCAGGTACTCCCGCATCAGCACGCCCAGGCCGAAGCGGACCGTGTAGGTGTCTCCCGTGTCCAGCCAGGCCCGGACCCGGCCGGGGAGCTGGGGCGGACGGGTATGGAAGGCGCGGGGACTGAGAAGGTCGCAGGTGGCCCAGTTGTCCACATGGGGGAGGAAGGCCTCCAGAGCGTCTACCACGGCGCCATAGTCCCGCAGGGCGGAGAGGAGCAGGCCGTGGAGGTTGTCCTCCTCGTAATAGGCGTGGGGCAGGCTCTGGAGAAAGGCGGCGGCCTCCGGGGTCCCCTGGAGGTCCCTGGCCAGCCGCCGCAGGGCGGGCGTACGCACGCCGATGACCCGGGCCGGGTCCACGGTGGGCATGAGCTTGCACTGAAAGGCACGGTAGGCCGGGTCCTGGAGGGCGAAGAGGGCCTCTTGGATGGGGGTCATAGCATCTGCCTCCTTGTTGAAAAACAAGGGGACGGACCGCAGGGTCCGTCCCGGTTGGATTGGATTGATTTACGCGCGCTCGTCCAGCTCCTGGAAGCGGTGACAGAGGACGTGGTGGCCCTCCTCCGCCTCCACCCACTGGGGAACCTGGGCGCAGGCCTCCTGGGCGTAGGGACAGCGGGTGCGGAAGCGGCAGCCCGAGGGGGGATCGGCGGGGCTGGGGATGTCGCCCTCCAGAAGGATGCGGTCCCGCCGGCCGAAATTGCCCACCTGGGGCGCGGCGGAGAGGAGCGCCTTGGTATAGGGGTGCAGGGGGTGGTTGAAGATGGTCTCGGTGTCGCCCAGCTCCACCATCTGACCCAGGTACATGATGGCCACCCGGTCGCACAGATACTCCACCACGCTCAGGTCGTGGCTGATGAAGAGGTAGGTGAGGCCCAGCTTTTCCTGCAATTCCCGCAGGAGGTTCAAAATTTGGGCCCGGACCGACACGTCCAGGGCGGAGACCGGCTCGTCACAGATGATGAGCTTGGGCTGGGTAGCCAGAGCCCGGGCGATGACGATGCGCTGGCGCTGGCCGCCGGAGAACTCATGGGGGTAGCGGTTCATGTGGGTCTCGTTGAGGCCCACCATCTGCAAGAGCTCCTTGACCCGGGCCTCCCGCTCGCCGGGGCCGGTGTAGAGCCCCCGGATGCGCATGGGCTCCTCAATGATCTGCCGCACGGTCATGCGGGGGTGCAGGGAGCTGTAGGGGTCCTGAAAGACGATCTGCATATCCTTGCGCAGGGCGCGCAGCTGATGCTTGTTCTGAGCCATGAGGTCGGTTCCGTCAAAGGTGATGGCGCCGCTGGTGGGCTCAATGAGCCGCAGCACCGTACGGGCGAGGGTGGTCTTGCCGCAGCCCGACTCCCCGACGAGCCCCAGCGTCTCCCCCTCGTAGAGGCGGAAGCTCACGTGGTTGACGGCCTGGACATAGCGCTTCTCCTCAAAGAACCAGCCTTTGATGGGGAACCACTTGCACACGTCGTCCGCCTGAAGCAGGACCTTGCGGGCGGTGTTTTCAGCCATTACTTAGCCACCTCCTCATAGCGGAAACAGCGGACGGCGTGACCGCTGCCCATGTCGTAGAGCGGGGGCTTGGCGCGATTGCACCGCTCGGTGGCGTAGGGGCAGCGGGGGGCGAACACGCACCCCTTGGGGAAATCCAGCGCGGAGGGTACCGAGCCGGGGATCACATGGAGCTTCTCCCGGCTGCCCCGCTGGGGCAGAGAGGCCTTCAGCCCCTGGGTATAGGGGTGGAGGGGCTCGGTAAAGACGGCGGCGGTGGGGCCCTCCTCCATCACGTCCCCGCAGTAGAGCACCAGGGTGCGGCTGCACAGCTCGCTGACCACCCCCAGGTCGTGGGTGATGAAGGCGATGGCGGTGCCCAGCTCGTCCCGGAGCTTGCACATCAGGTCCAGGACCTGGGCCTGGATGGTTACGTCCAGGGCGGTGGTGGGCTCGTCGGCGATGAGCAGCTCCGGCCGGCAGGCCAGGGCCATGGCGATCATCACCCGCTGGCGCAGGCCGCCCGAGAGCTCATAGGGGTAGCAGTCCACCCGTTTTTCGGGCATGGGCACGTTGACCATGCGCAGGGCCTCGATGGACTTCTCCCGGGCCTCCTTTTTATTGAGGCCCTGATGGAGGCGAAAGACCTCCATGAGCTGGTGCCCCACGGTAAAGACCGGATTGAGAGAGGTCATGGGCTCCTGAAAGATCATGGACACCCGGTTGCCCCGGATGTGGCGGAAGTCCTTCATGGGCATATCCAGCAGGCTCTCGCCGTCAAGCTCGATGCGGCCGGAGACCCTGGCGTTCTTCTGGGTCAGGCGCATGATGGCCAGGGCCGTCATGCTCTTGCCGCAGCCCGACTCGCCCACGATGCCCAGGGTCTCCCCCTTGTGGATATCGAAGGTCAGGCCGTGGAGGATGTCCAGGGTGGCGGTGTCGGTCTCGATGGAGACATGCAGGTCCTCTACATGCAATGCGATGTCGTTGTTCATGCTTCCGCCTCCCTTACTTCATTTTGGGGTCCAACAGGTCCCGCAGGCCGTCGCCCAGGATGCTGATGCTCAGCACCGTCACCACAATGGCGAGGCCGGGGTAGATGGCCATATAGGGGTGGGTGATGACAAAATCCTTGGCCACGCTGAGAATGCCGCCCCAGGTGGGGACATTGGGGTCCACGCCCACGCCCAGGAAGCTCAGGGACGCCTCGGTGAGGATGGCGCTGGCCATGGTGGTGGTGAACCGGATGATGAGGGGCGAGACGCACAGGGGCAGGATGTACTTGAACATAATGCGCGCGTCGGTGGCGCCCATGGCCCGGGCGCTCTCCACATGCTCGCTCTCCTTGATGGAGAGGACCTGGCTGCGGACGATACGGGCCACGCTGGGGGTGCCCACGATGGCCAGGGCGGTGATGACCTTGTCCACGCCGTTGCCGAAGATACACGCGAGAGTCAGGGCCAGCAACATCTCCGGAAAAGCGGAGACGCCCTCCAGCACCCGCATGACGATCTTGTCCAGGGTCTTATAGTAGCCCATCAGCAGGCCCAGCACAATGCCGCCGGCGGTGGACACCACCGCCACCAGCACGCCCACCAGCAGGGAGATCCGGGCCCCGTAGAGCACCCGGGAGAAGATATCCCGGCCGAAGCGGTCGGTGCCCATAAAGTGGACCGAGCTGGGGAACTGGTTCTGATCCAGGGGATTGAGGGCGTTGGGGTCGTAAGTGGTGATGAGGGGAGCGGCGATGGAGATGAGGATGATGGCGGCCAGTACGCCGCCGCCGAGCAGAATCCGGCCGTATTTCCGCAGGAAGGCGGAGAGAGTCATTTTGTGTTGCATTGCTTCTCCTCCCCGTCAATTGAGCTCGACCCGGGGGTCAAAGACCTTATAGAGCAGGTCCACCACCAGATTGACTACGATGTACACCAGAGCCACCACCAGGATGATGGCCTGAACCTGGGTATAGTCCCGGCGGATCAGAGAGTCGTAGGCCAGCTTGCCCATGCCGTTGATGCCGAACACCGTCTCGATCACGCAGGCGCCGCCCATCAGAGAGGCGATGTTGGTGCCGATGTGGGTGATCACTGGGGACATGGCGTTCTTCAGGGCGTGCTGGTAGAGCACGACCCGCTCGGCCAGGCCCTTGGCCCGGGCAGTGCGGATATAGTCGTCCCCCAGCACGTCCAGCATGGTGGAGCGGGTATAGCGGGCGATGGAGGCCACGCTCTGGAAGCCCAGGGCCACCGAGGGCAGGATCACATACCGGATGGACTGGAGCAGTCCCACCTCTGCAATGGGGTAGTAGTTCATATTGGGCAGCACGCCCCAGAGGGTGCCCACGTAGTAGGCCAGCATGATGCCGCTCCAGAACACGGGGATGGACAGGCCGAAAACCGACACGGTCATGAGCAGATAGTCGAGAACGCTGTTGCGCTTGACCGCGCTGATGATGCCCACGGGGATGCCGATGATGACCGAGATGAGAATGCTCAGAATCATGATGAGGACCGTGGGCTCCAGGCTGTTGCGGATGTTCTCAAAGACGGGCAGGTTGTTGTACATGGACGTACCCCAGTCCCCCCGCAGCAGGTCCTGAATGTACTCCACGAACTGTACGGGCAGGGGCTTGTTCAGCCCCAGGGTCTCCCGCAGAATCTCCAGGTCGCCCGGCGGGGCGTCCCGGCCCAGAATGAGCACCGCCACGTCGCCGGGAAGCATCCGCATGAGAAAGAAGGTGATGAACACCACGATCAGGAGCACGGGAATGGCGGAGAGAATGCGTTTGAGGGTGTATTTTAACACAGATGTCCTTCCTCCTTGTGGAAAAAATAACCCGGCGCAGCGCCGTACCGGGGAAGGCAGGGGAAGCCGCGGCCTCCCCTGCCCTAAAAAGCTATGAATTTATGCCGCGGAGGTAAAGTAGGAGTTCCACCAGTACATGTCCACGCCCTGACGGTCGGGGATCATATCGGAGGAGTACCAGCACACGGTGCCGAAGTCGCCCAGAATGATATAGGGGACCTCTTCGTCCAGGAGCGTACAGAAATCGGTAAAGGCCTGGATGCTCTCCTCACTGCCGGCGGCGGTGGTGCCCAGGCGGTTCAGGATCTCCTGGCGCTCGGGGCTGTCCCACAGGAGGTAGCCGGTGACAAACTGGCTGAGCAGGGGGTGCAGATAGGACTTCTGCGTCTCCCGGCAGCAGATGTCGAAGTCGCCGCAGTTGGGGTCGTTGTAGCTGCTCTCATAGGTGGTGACGTCCTTGACCTGTAGGTCCACGTTCACACCGATGGCCCGCAGCATCTCGGCGGCGGGCAGGGCGGTGGTGTAGTAGGAGTCGGAGTCGGCGCACCACCAGCGGATGGTCTCGCCGTTGTAGCCGGAGGCCTCCAGATACTCCCTGGCCTGGTCCAGATCCTGGCCCATATTCTGGTTGAGGATCTCGTTATAATAGGGGCTGGAGGGCATCATGGGGCAGCCGTCCACCGCGTACTGAGTGGGATCGGTCTTGGTGGAGAGCAGAATCTGATTGGCGTCCAGGCAGGCCCGGACGGCCTTGCGGAAGTTCACGTCCTGGACGATGCTGTTGCTGTTGGCCTCGGTCAGATTGAAGATGATGGTGGGGGACCAGCCGTTCCAGTCCTTATCGCTCCAGCAGCCGGCGTTCTCCAGCTGGGGGGCCATGTCGGTGAGGATGGAGGTGGAGTAGTCGAAGTTGCCGCCGATCATGCCGTTGGCCCGGGCGGTCTGGTCGCTGGCCACGCTGCAGTAGATCTTGTCGAAGTAGGCGTGCTTGGGGGCGGCGGGGCCGGTGCCGGCCATGTCGTCGGGCACGGGCACATAGTCCTCAAACCGGGTGAGGGTCAGGTCGGTCTCCCGGTTCCAGGTCTCCAGCATATAGGGGCCGGTGCCGATGATCTCACTGTCGTCGGTAATATAGGAGTCCATGTGGGCCTGTGCGATCTCGGCGGGCATGACCTTGCACCCGCCCTTGAGCTCGCCGATGGTGAGCAGGGCGATGGGGGCCACGGCGGAGAGGGTGTAGACCACGGTGGAGTCGTCCACCACCTCGGTATTGACGATATAGTCGCCGAAGTTGGTCTGACCGTTGGTGGAGTAGACCAGGAAGCGGTCGATGGAGGCCACCACGTCGTGGATGTCCACCGTATCGCCGTTGTGGAACTTGACGTTCTCCCGCACGGTGAGGGTGAGCTGAAGGTTGTTCTCGCTCATCTCATAGGTGCACACGCCGGGCCAGACGGTGCCGTCGTCGGCCACCTGAACCGGGGACTCGTAGATGTGATAGCCGGGGACATAGTTCTGATTGGTGAAGAACTGGGCGGGGTCCAGGGAGTTGGTGGCGCCGTTGAAGTTCAGGCGCATGGTGCCGCCGTACTTGTCCTCCTCGGCGGTGGTGTCGGCGGCCAGGCGCTGGGCGCTGGTGCCCTCCTGGAAGCTGGACGAGGCCTGACCACCGCTGGGGGCGGCGGAGGCGGCGGGCTGTCCGCCGCCGTCACAGCCGGCCAGGACGCCCAGAAGCAGGGCCCCGGCGGTGAGGACGCTCAGGACGCGGGTGGGAGTACGATTCATTGGTAGATCCTCCTTTATGTTGATGATACCCAAATGGGGCCTGCGGGCCCCGGAGTTTCCATACAAAGAAATTGCCATGGACCGTCCCACGCTGAGGAACATCCATGGCAGTATATGGGCGGGATAAGCCCATAAAAGCAGTCAATGATAACGCTCCACACATGTGGCAGTCTGGGGGATATTCTCCCACAGCCCAGGCAGCCGGCCCCGTGGGCGGCGGGACGGCCCTTCGGCGGCCAAGCCTTTCCCCAGCAGGGCCGCCCGCCCCGAAGCCTGGATACTCATCTTTGCCGCGCCTCTACCATTGATTCCAATCTTATGGTTTTGGAAACAATCAGATATATATTGGAATTCTACCAAATCTGCGGCCTGGTGTCAATATATCTGGCGATATATTTCCCGCATTCCGGGCCATTTTGCACGCTGCGGCGCAACTTGCACAGCGGTGCGGCCCATGGTAGAATAAAGTTCCCAGTTTATTACGGACGGAAGGAGCGGTGCGCCATGGACAGCGAGCAGCGCAAAAAGAGAGCCGTGGCCGTTGGCCCGGCGGGAGAAAGGAGGGATGAGACAACAATTTGAAAGGAGCGTTTGCGATGCATTCCATTCCCGATCCCAATGTGATCTTTCCCAACGAATACGGTACCACCTGCTTTTTGAAAAATGTGATCTCCGCCCCCAACATTCAGGTGGGAGATTATACCTATTACGACGACCCGGCGGACCCCACGGCCTTTGAGAAAAACAACGTGTGGTTCAACTACCCGGAATTTGGCGACCGCCTGGTGATCGGCAAATTCTGCTCCATCGCCTCGGGCGTACGCTTCATTATGGGCCCGGCCAATCACCGCACCAGCAGCGTGACAACCTATCCGTTCCACGTCTTTGGCGGCGCGTGGGCCCAGCACACGCCCGACCACCTCTCCGAGCTCCCCTTCAAGGGGGACATCGTGGTGGGCAACGACGTCTGGATCGGTCCGGACAGTCTGATTCTCCCCGGCGTACACATCGGGGACGGGGCGGTCATCGCGGCCCGGTCCGTGGTGAGCCGGGATGTGCCCCCCTATGGCGTGGCGGGAGGCAACCCGGCCCGGGTGCGGAAGAAGCGCTTTGGAGAAGCGCTGATCCAGATCCTGCTGGAGCTGCGGTGGTGGGACTGCCCGCCGGAGGAGCTGGTCCAGCTCCTGCCGCTGCTGTGCGACCCGGATCTGGAGCGGGTGGAACAGACCCTGGGGGCTTACTGTGCCGCCCGGCGGAAGTAATGCCGGTAGAAGTGTCAGATTTGTGCAAAGCTACAGGAAAGAATGGTTGCAATTCCGGGGGACAAGTGCTATCCTTTATCTGCTTAATTCCCAGGCCCGGAGGCCCGGTGAGAAAGGAACAGAACTGACATGATTTTCGGCATTTTGAAGGACATCAAAGAGGGCGAGTACCGGGTGATCTGTACGCCCATGGAGGTCAAGAGCATCGTGGCTGCGGGCCATACGGTGTGGGCCCAGCACGACTGCGGCAAGATGGCGGGCTTCCCGGACGAGGCCTATGCCGCCGCGGGCGCCCGGATTGTGGACACGGCGGAGGAGATGTACGCCGGGTGCGATATGGTGGCCAAGGTGAAGGAGTTCACCACCCAGGAGTGCGCCCAGATGCGCAAGGGCCAGATCATCCTGGGGTGCATCCACCCCGCCGCCCATCCGGAGGAGGTGGACGCCCTGCTTGAGAGCGGCTGCATCGCCTTCACCGCCGAGGACTCCCACCGCTACGGCTCCCCCAACTGCGAGGCCGCCGGAAAGCAGGGGGCCCTCTTCGGGCTGGAGTCCATGCTGACCATCAACGGCGGCAAGGGCAAGTACGTGGGCGGTTTCGCCGGCGCGCCGGGCATGAACGTGCTCATTCTGGGCGGCGGCACCGTGGGTCAGGCGGCTCTCCAGGTCCTCTATGCCCTGGGGGCCAGGTGCACCGTCATGGACATCAATGTGGGCATCCTGCGCACCCTCATGAACCAGTATAAGGGCGAGATCGACACCATGTTCTGCAACAAGGAGACCATTGCCTCGGTGCTGCCCCAGACCGACATGGTCCTCAACTGCGTCAAGTGGCCCAAGGAGCGCAAGGATTTCCTCATCGACAAGGAGATGCTCAAGCTCATGGAGCCCGGCTCGGTGCTGGTGGACATCTCCAACGACGACCCCGGCGCCATTGAGTCCAGCCACGAGACCCACCACGACAACCCCCGCTACGTGGTCAACGGCGTGGTCCACTACTGCGTGAGCAACATCCCCGGCGCAGTGGCCAACTCCACTTCGGTGGCCTACGCGGCCGAGATGCTGCCCTTTATCCTGAGCATCCTCAACGACGGCGTGGCGGGCTGCTGCGCCAAGGACGGCTATTACCGCCGGAGCCTGACCACCTACGAGGGCTACCTGACCCACGAGGAGACCAGCGCCATCCAGCACAAGCCCTGGATCCGCCCGGAGGACATTCTGGGCATCGCGGGGGGGCACCTGGATCCGGCGCCCGCCGCCACGGTGACCCACTCCGACCTGTTCTATCAGCGCTAACGGCTCTGCCGGTTCAAACGAACGCCGCCCCGCTCAATTTCTTGAGCGGGGCGGCGTTTTATGGGTTCAGGAGGCCGCCAGAGCCTGGCGGTAGGCGGTATAGTCGGCGCTCCACTGCTCGTCGCCGGAGTCGGCGGCCAGACCGGGCCAGCGGCGGCTGAGCAGGACGCTGAGATAGTCGGTGAACCGGGCGGCGGCCACGCCGGTCAGGTGGCGCTGGTCATAGAAGTCGGCCGTGGTGAGACCGATCGCCTCATAGCACTGGTTGAAGTCGTCGAAGGGCACCCCGTAGGCGGCGGCCAGCTCCTCGACCGACTCCATCCGCAGGGCCTGAGTCTCCTCCAGGGCGGTGTTGGAGGGGGCCTTGATGAGCCAGAGGTCGATGCCCTCGGCCTCGCACAGGGCGATGATCTTCTCCAGATACTCCACATTTTTCTCCAGCAGCGCGCCGCTCTCTCCCGCCTCCATGGGAATGACCTCGGGGGCGGTGACCTGCCGGTCGGGCAGGAGCACATGGCCCCGATAGGGGTCGCGGAGCTGGGAGCGGCGGGTGTGGTAGTCCTGGTCCTCCAGCTCGTCCCAGCGGCTGTGGTACTTCATAAAGTTCCAGATCAGCGGGGCCCGCTCCCCCGCCGGGGCGGAGACCATGGCCAATTTGAGCTTGTCCAGGGACAGGGGCAGCTCGTCCATAAAGGAGAAGTTCACCCCGTCGTCGTAGTACTCCTGGTCGTCCCCCATCATGTTGCACTCCACCACGATGAGCTGGGGGTCCTGGGTCTTGAGGGCCTCCTTCACGTAGTAGTACGTGGCCCACATGGGCTGGAGCTGGGTGGCAAAGACATAGCTCTTCACCCCCGTGTTGTACCACAGCTCCAGAGGGGAGACCGAGGCGTACACATGGGAGGAGCCGAAGAAGAGAACCGAGAACTCCCCCTCGGGCTCGTTATAGAAACCGCCGATCTTGTTGGTCATGTCCCAGGGGGGCTCCAGAGACTTCCGGGCGAAGAGCCAGGTCATGGGCCCCACGGTCAGCAGGAAAATGAGGGTAAAGACCAGGGCGCTGAGAAAAAATTTTTTATTGGATGTCATGGGGCCACCTCAGAACTGGAAGTAGATGAACTGGGACTCGGAGAAATCGGGCCCATAGATGCCGAAAATGAGGATCACGTAGAGGACGGCCAAATAGCACGCCCACCGCACCGGCACAGGCAGGCGCAGGACATACGTGCGCACCCGGACGCCGGCGCTGTTGCACAGATCCACCGCAAAGAGGACCAGCAGAGAGAGCAGCATAACCCGCAGCTCGGCTCCGTTCAGGCCCAGCGAGAACCCCTCGGCGACGGCGGCCCCGCCGGAGGACACGTGGGAGAGGATGTCCAGAGCGGCAGAAAAGGAAGGGGCGCGGAAGAAGAGCCAGGCGAAGTCGATGAGCACGAAGGTCAGGGCGATGCGCACCGCCTTCCACACCAGGGTCCTGGTGGGCAGGTGCAGGGCGGCGCACAGGCGCTCCCGGGCGGGACGGAGGATGCTCCCCAGCACCTGGTACACACCGTTGAGGGCGCCCCAGACCACATAGTTCCAGCTCGCCCCGTGCCACAGGCCGGAGGCGGTGAAGGTGATGAGATTGTTGAGGTACTTCCGGGCGGTCCCCTTCCGGTTGCCGCCCAGGGGGATATACAGGTAATCCCGGAACCAGGTGGACAGGGAGATGTGCCACCGGTGCCAGAACTCCCCGCAGGACTGGGAGAGATAGGGCTGACGGAAGTTCTCCATCAGGCGGAAGCCCATGACCTGGGCCGCCCCCACGGCGATGTTGGAGTAGCCGCCGAAGTCGCAGTAGATCTGGAAGGCGAAGAGGACCACCGCCAGCACGACGGCCCAGGCGGGCATGGCGGCATAGCCGTCAAAGACGGTGTCCACCACGATGGCCACCCGGTCGGCCACCACCATCTTCTGAAAAAGGCCCCAGAGCATCAGCAGCAGTCCGTCCCGAGCCCGCTGGGCGTCGAAGGTGTGGCGCTCATGGACCTGGAGCAGGAGATTTTTGGACCGCTCGATGGGTCCGGCCACCAGCTGGGGAAAGAAGGAGACGAACAGAGCGTAGCGGAAGAAATTGGGTTCGGCCTCGATTTCCCCCCGGTACACGTCCATGGTGTAGCTCAGGGCCTGGAAGGTGTAGAAGGAGATGCCCACCGGCAAAATCACGTCAAAGACCGGCTTGTGCAGGGCTACGCCCCCCAGGGCGAACAGCGCCTCCAGATTGTCCCAGAAGAAGTCCCAGTATTTGAAAAAGAAGAGGATGGCCAGGTTGCTCCCGAAACTCAGCGCCACCCAGAGCCTGCGCATCCAGGCGCGGCGTTTGGCGTCGGGAATCTGATTGGAGCGGTGGATGAGCAGGCCGCTCAGGAAGGTGATGGCGGTGGAGGTGGCCATCAGCAGGGCGTAGCGCGGATTCCAGCACATGTAAAAATAGTAACTGGCGATCAGGAGCCACACCCAGCGCACCCGGTGCGGGAGGACGAAGTAGACGAGGGTGACGATGGGGAAAAAGATGAGAAAATCCAGTGAATTAAACAGCATCGCGCTTCCTCCGGAAAAAAGGTGGGGGGACGGAGCGGGTCCGTCCCCCCATTATAGCATACCCAAACGGGAAGGGAAAGGGCGTTCTTACCCCTCCCGCAGCAGGGCTTCTCCGGCGGTGTAGATGTCGCCCGCCCCCACGGTCAGGATCAGGTCGCCGGGCCGGGCCGTCTCCCGCAGGCAGGCGGTGACCTCCTCCAGCGTGGCGCAGTAACGGCTGCCGGGGATCTCCCGGGCCAGGTCCGCCGAGGAGATGCCCAGCTCGTTGGTCTCCCGGGCGGCGTAGATCTCGGCCAGGATGGTGAGATCGGGTTCCCGCAGGACCCGGACAAAGTCGTCGAAGAGGGCCTTGGTCCGGGAGTAGGTGTGGGGCTGGAAGGCGCAGACGAGACGCCGGTAGTGCAGCTGCCGGGCGGCGGAGAAGAGGGCCTCCAGCTCCCCGGGGTGGTGGGCGTAGTCGTCATAGACGGCCGCGCCGTGGTAATCCCCCTTGCGCTCAAAGCGCCGGCCCGCCCCCAGGAAGGCGCAGAGCCCCTGCTCCACGGCGGAGGCCGGGAAGTGGAGGGCCCAGGCGGCCGCGGCGGCGGCCAGAGCGTTTTTCACATTGTGCACTCCCGGCACCTGGAGCTCCACATGGGCGAAGAGATTCCCCCGGACCACCACGTCGAAGGCGGGGAGGCCGTTGTGCCAGACGAGATTTTGGGCGTGAACGCCCCCCTCCTCCAGGCCGAAGGTGAGCATCGGGCGCGTCTCCCCCGCCAGGGTGCGCATGGTATTTTCATCGTCCCGGTTGGCGATGATGAGGCCGTCTTCCGGGACCCGGTCGGCAAAGGCACGGAAGGAGCGCTCCACGTCCTCCAAATCCCGAAAGAAATCCAGGTGGTCGGCCTCCACATTCAAAATAACGGCGATGGTGGGGTAGAAGTGGAGGAAGGAGTTGCAGTACTCGCAGCTCTCCAGAATGATGGTGTCCCCGTGGCCCACCCGGTGGCCCGCCCCCAGGAGAGGGAGGGTGCCGCCGATCATCACGGTGGGGTCGGCGGCAGCGGCCATGGCGATGTGGGTGCACATGGAGGTGGTGGTGGTCTTGCCGTGGGTTCCGGCGATGCACAGGGCGTTGCGGTAGGCGCGCATGATGGACCCCCAGGCCTGGGCCCGCTCATAGACGGGAAGGCCCAGACGGCGGGCCTCGGCGATTTCGGGGTTGGAGTCGTGGGCGGCGGCGGTGCGGATGACGAGCTCCGCCCCCGCCACGTTTTCGGCCCGCTGGCCGATGGCAATGGGAATGCCCAGGGCGCGCAGGTGGTCCACCGCGGGGCTCTCCCGCATGTCGGAGCCGGTGATGGTCATACCCATCCCGTGGAGGACCTCCGCCAGAGGGGCCATGGATACCCCCCCGATGCCCACCAGGTGGGCCCGGCGGCCCGGGACGAGATAGTCGTGGATGCTGCTGTCAGTCATGGGTCATACACCCTTTCCAAAGTGATGTCAAGTTTAATCGTACCATTATATCCCATCCAAACCTCCGCTTCAAGGGGAAAGGAGGCGTTTACCGGGCGGCCTCCTCCGGAGAAGGGGCGGCCGCCCGCTTCCCCGCGGCCTCCCGGCGCGCCAGGTCCTCGGCCAGGGTGCGGCGGGGCCGGGCGTTGATGCGCTCCCCCCAGCGCGCCGCCCAGGCGCGCAGCGCCTCCAGCCCCTCCTGCGAGAGAGGGAAGGAGACCTCCTCCTCCACCTGGCTGAACGCGTGGCCGAAGGGACCCTCCCACACCTGGGCGGTCAAGGTACTTCCGTCCTCCGACGGGACGGCCTGATAGCGCATCCGGCCGGCGCTGGCGGTCCAGGCGTTCCCGTTGACGAAGTGGGAGAGGACGGGCAGAAAGTATTCCTCCATGGGACATAGCTCCTTTTCACGATGGTACTTCCATTATAATGCCTGCCGGGCCGGGCCACAAGCCCGGCGGGCAAAAAGACTCCCCGGCCGGCGGGCCGGGGAGGGTGTGCGTTAATAGCGGGAGAGAAACTGCCGGGTGCGTTCCTCCCGGGGGTGCTCAATGACCTGCCGGGCGGGCCCCTGCTCCACAATGACGCCGCCGTCCATAAAGACCACCTCGTCGGCCACGTCCCGGGCGAAGGCCATCTCATGGGTGACGATGATCATGGTGGTCTTTTGCTCGGCCAGGTTCCGGATGACCTTGAGCACCTCGCCGGTGAGCTCCGGGTCCAGGGCGGAGGTGGGCTCGTCAAAGCAGAGGATATCCGGGTGGAGCGCCAGGGCCCGGGCGATGGCCACCCGCTGCTGCTGGCCGCCGGAGAGCTGGCTGGGATAGTGGCCGGCGCGCTCGGAGAGGCCCATTTTGGCCAGCAGCTCCCGGCCTTCGGCCTCGATCTGCTCCAAAATCTCCTTTTTGTTCTGCTTGAAGTCGGGCTGCTCCTGGGCCAGCAATTCCCGGGCCAGGGTCACGTTTTTCAGCGCCGTGTACTGGGGAAAGAGGTTAAAGGACTGAAATACCAGGCCGAAGTGGAGGCGCTTTTTCCGCACCTCACTCTCCCGCTGGGTGGCGGGATTGTCTGCGTCGAAGATGACCGACCCGCCCACCGAGATGGAGCCGCGGTCGGGCTTTTCCAGAAAGTTGAGGCAGCGCAGCAGGGTGGTCTTGCCGCTGCCCGAGGAGCCGATGATGGCCAGGGCCTGGCCCTGTTCCAGGGAGAAGCTGATGTCCTCCAGCACCCGGGTGGCGCCGAAATGTTTTTCGATGTGATGTACCTCTAAGATTGCCATATCCGGTCCTCCTAGTTACTGAAAGAAGGAGAGCTTGCGCTCCAGCTTGCCCAGAAGCACCGTGACGATGCCGCTGAAAATCAGGTAGTATACCGCGGTGAAGAACAGCGGCCAGGTCAGACCCGCGATGCCGGAGTTGCCCTTCATAAAGGATTCGCCCATCCAGATGACCTCCTGCAGCGCGATGACCCGGGCGAGAGAGGTGTCCTTGACCAGGGTGATGATCTCGTTGGAGATGGGGGGGACGATGCGCTTGATCATCTGCAGGAGCGTGACGTGGAAGAAGATCTGCCGCCGGGTCATGCCCAGCACCAGACCGGCCTCCTGCTGCCCCTTGGGCACGCCCTGGATGCCGCCCCGGTAGATTTCCGAGAAGTAGCAGGCGTAGTTGATGATGAAAGCCACGCACACGGCCAGCATCCGGCCCGACTCGCCGCTGGGCCAGTTGAACCACTTCTGTATCCCGGGCACATAGAACAGCGCGATGATCTGCAGCACCAGAGGGGTGCCGCGGATGACCCACACCACCGTGCGGGTGACCCACCGCAGGGGAGCAAAGCGGCTCATGGAGCCGAAACTGATGATCAGGCCCAGAGGCAGCGCCCCCACAAGGGTGATGAAGAACAGCTGGAGGGTCTTGAGGAAGCCGCTGTTCAGGGCGGATATCACCGTTTGAAAGGTGCTGGAAGTAAAAAATTCAAGCATGGTATCGTCCTCTCCGGATGGTGTGATCAGGGGGAAAAGCCGTCCAAAGGCAGAGGGCGAACCCGCCCTCTGCCTTGGCTGCGCGCACAGCGCCCGCTGTATTGGGACTTAGTCCAGGATCACGGCGTCCTGCAGGCCGTAGGTGGTGGCGGTGTCCGACACGGTGCCGTCGGCCACCTTCTCCGCCCAGAATGTGTTGAATGCATCCACCAGGTCGGAGCCCTGCCGGAAGCCCACGCCGTACTCCTCGGAGGGCAGGTCCTGGGCCTCGTTCAGGTTCAGGCTGTAGACCAGGTCGCTGTAGCTGGTGCCCTCGCCGGTCATCTCGGCGGCCATCAGCACATCGATGACGGCGGCGTCGGAGGTGCCGGCGGAGACCTCCATCAGGGCGTTGGACTGGGCCTGGACGGGCACGGTAGTGGCGCCCAGAGCCTCGGCGGCATCCTCGCCGGCGGAACCGGACTCCACGGCGATGTTCAGGCCCTCCAGGCTGGTCAGGCCCTCAAACTCCGCGGCCCGGTCGGCGGGGTAGACCAGGGTCTGGTAGTTGGTGCAGTAGGGGTTGGAAGTGCCCATGGCGGCGAGCACGTCGTCGGTGAGGGTCATGCCGTTCCACACGCAGTCGATGGCCCGGGAGTTCAGCTCCTCCACCTTGTAGTCCCAGGTGATCTCCTGGAACTCCACGTCCACGCCAAGGCTCTCGGCGAAGGCCTTGGCCATGTCGGCGTCAAAGCCGATCCACTCATCGCTGCCCTCTTCCTTGTAGTCCATGGGGGCGAAGTAGGTAATGCCCACCACCAGGGTCCCCTTGCCCTGGACGTAGGCCAGGTCGCTCTCGGCCGGGGCGGCGCTCTCCTGCGAGCCGGAGGGGGCGCTGCTGGGGGCGGAAGCGGTGCCGCCGGAGCAGGCGGCGAGAGTCAGGCCCATGGCGCCGGCCAGGGCGAGCGCAAGCAGTTTCTCTTTCATATCCGTGTCCTCCATCGTGTTGTTTCAGAAAATGCAGCACAGCGCGGTGCTGTTGCTTTAGTATATTAACACAATAAAGCGGATTTGGGAAGAGGGGAATGAAAAAAATTTTTCCAGCCCCCGGAATCAGAGAAAACAGCGCGCCTCCGCCCGGCCGGGATAGCCCAGCTCCAACTCCTGCTTGTGGTAGAGATAGCCCGGGTCGTCGTAATACCGGGCCTGGACCGGGCAGCCCTTGACGCAGGCGCCGCACTTGATGCACACGCCGGGACACCGGGTTACGTCGGCCGGGTCAATGGCCCCCATGGGACAGACCGCCGCGCAGCGGCCGCAGCAGATGCAGGCGGGGGAGACCTTGGGTTTGACCTTTCGGATGTCGATGGGGCGGCCGGCGCGGTCCCGGGGCTGGTAGTAGGGCCCCACGGGACGGCGGCCGGGAACCGGAACCGGGGTCTCGAAGGGACCGGAACGGAGCTTTCGGGCCACGGCGCGGCCGAAGGAGCGGGCCAGGGCCAAATCCTCCCCGTCCGGCCGTCCGGCGGCCAGAACGGTGGAAAAGGCGTGCTCCCCCACAAAGGCCGCCCCCGCCGCCGTATGGAAGCCCCGGGCTTCCAGCAGCTCCCGCAGCTCCATCAGGGCGTCGTCGAAGTTCCGGTTGCCGAAGAGGACCACCGGCACGGCCAGGGCGTCCCGGCCCACCCAGGTGTTCAGATAGGGCAGCATCAGGTTGGGCAGCCGCCCCGCATAGACGGGCAGGCCCGCCACCAACACATCCCCCGGCTCCATGGGGGGCGGGGCCGTCCGCCCGGCGGGCAGCGTGAAATCAAATTCCTCCCAAGGTGCGTTCAGCTCCTCGGCCAGGGCCCCGGCCAGCGCGCGGACCACGGTACGCGTGGTGCCCGTGGGGCTGAAAAAACAGGCGCGGACCATGCCGCCCGGCCGATAGGTCAGTTCCATAACCATTCCCCCTGTTTTTGTTCTTGGTTCCAGTGTACCACCGGGCCCACCGGAGCGCAAGGCGAGAAAAAGCCCCGCCCGGATCAAATTCCGGGCGGGGCCGCGTTAATCTCCGCCGGTGAGCAGGGTGAAGAACCCGCCGGGCCGGTTGGATTTGTCAAAAATATGGTTGTAGAGCACCTGCTTGTATCCGTCCAGGGCGGACTGGGCGGCGGGGGAGAGTTCCTTCTCATCGGCAGTGTGGACCCATTCGCCCTGATTGTCCACATAGCCCACCGTATTGACAATGGGCAGCTCCTCCCACAGATCGCTCAGGTACTTCTGATAGCCGGTCTGGGGGAGATTGGCCGTCTCGGTCAGGAGGGAGGAGAGGTAGTTCAGCGAGAGCTCCACCCCCTGGGCCTCGGGAATGTCGTAGTTGGCCCAGATGAGGAAGGGGACCATCTGCTTTTTCTGGGCGGCGGCGGCATCCAGAAAGTCCACCTCGCCCCCCAGAACGGCGTTGTAAAACTCGGTGTCCACCTGGGGCTGGTGGTCGCCGAAGAGGCAGATCATGGTGGGCTCCTCCACCTGGGAAAAATAGGAGATCAGCTCCTCCAGGGCCTGGTCGCTCTGATAGACCAGGTTGAGATACTGGTCCACCGTGTCGAACTTCCCCTCGTACTCTCCGGTGAGCCAGACTTCCCGGGGGAGGTTGGTCCACTCGCCGGTGTAGCCGCTGTGGTTCTGCATGGTCACGTTGAAGAGGAAGAGGGATTCGCCCTCCTCCTTGGCCTCGTAGCGGGCGATGAGGTTTTCATAGTCGGCCCGGTCGGAGAGGTACTCCCGAATGAGGTCATCCTCGGTATAGGAAAAATCTTCTAGAAAATACTGCTCGTCAAAGCCCATATCCTCATAGACCGCCACCCGGTTCCAGCCGGAGGAGTAGTAGGGGTGCATGGCCACGGTGCGGTAGCCCAGATCGCCCATCTGACGGGCGAGACCGGGCTCGTGATTGCTGATGTACATGTGGTAGGGCACGGTGCCCGCGGGGAGGAAGGCGGTGGTATTTCCCGTGAGGAACTCATATTCGGAGTTGGCGGTGGTGCCGCCGAACACCGAGGAGTAGGCGTAGCCCTTGACGGTGTTTTCCGTCAGGCTGTGGAGAAAGGGCATGGCGTCCCGGTTGGTCTCCACCCCGGGCAGGACGCCCAGGTCGGAGAAGGACTCGTTCATGATGACAATCAGGTTCACCGGACGGGTCTCCCCGTCCGAGGCGGCGCGCTCCGCCGCCTCATCCGAGGGGTACTGCTCCGCCAGAGACGCCACCGCCTGGGCCGAGTAACCCTCAGGAGGCGTGACCCAGCTGTAGCGCACACACAGGGAGAAGTTCAGGGCCAGGCCGTTTCCGCGGGTGGTCCACATGGAGGGGGAAATCCCCGCGTCGGAGACGGTGTCGGTACAGAAAAACATCCATAAAAAGGACAGGCACAGAGCCTGGGATGGGACAAAGAGCTTCCAGGAAAAGGGCCGGCGCCCCTTCGGCGTGGGCAGCAGGGCCATGGCCGCCAGAAAGAGGACCATTACCAGCAGAGTGAGCAGCTCCTCCGGGCCGGGCATGTAGTTGTAGTTGCCCGCCACGTTCAGCGCGGTGCGGATGGTGACGATATCGCTGGGGAAGATGGTACGGCCCCGGAAGCGGTAGGCATAGCTGTTGACGACGCCGATGGCCCAGGCGAAGAACATGGCCGCTCGGACAGCCCGCTCCCGGTTGCCCAGTACAAAGTAGAAGAAAATTTCCCCCATGTAGTACCACACCAGGTTCAGAGCCAGCTGGAGGGAACTGAACCCCCAGGGGTTGTTGCTGTTGAGGACCTCCACCATCCAGTAGGATACCAGAGGGCCCGCAAGGAAGAAGAGCCGGGAGAGCCATACGGCCTGCTCTTCCGAGAGGGGAAGCTTGGGATAGCGGATGCCTCCTTCCCTCCGGCGGCGGACAATGGAAGGAAATTGCATGGGTGGTCAGCCTCCTGTGGATCAGTATTGGAAAGCAACGGACGTCCCTTCCGGGACGCCCGGCGGCGTTACAGACCTTATGATACCACAAAAGTCCGAAAACGCAACCGGGTTTTCGGACTTTTGAAAGAAACCTTCATAAATTCTTCAGAAATGGCGGAAGGGGTTTCCAACCTGGGGACCGGGGCGCAGAGGAGGGCCCGAGAGGGGAATGACCCGGTCGGCCAGGGCGGTGAGAGCGGACTCATGCCCGGAGAGGAGCACCGGGACGCCCAGCGCCCGGATGCGCGCGAGGATGCGCCCGGCCCGGGCCTCGTCCACGCCGGTAAAGGGCTCATCCAGCAGATACAGCCCCCCGCCGCAGGCCAGCGCCCGGGCCAGGGCCAGCCGCCGGCGCATGCCCCCGGAGAGCGCCCGGGGGTAACGGGCGCCCTCCCCCGCCAGCTCCACCAGGTCCAGCCAGCGCTCCGCCTCCCCCCGCCGGGCGCGGGGGAGTACGTCGGTAATGTGCTGCTCCGCCGTCCGCCAGGGGAGCAGCCGGTCCTCCTGGAAAAGGAGAACCGGGTCGGGTGGGAGCTCCAGAACCCGGACGGAGCAGGGCTGCAGGCCCGCCAGACAGCGCAGGAGGGTGGTCTTGCCGCAGCCCGAGGGCCCCGAGAGGGCGGTGACGCCCCCGTCGGGCCAGGTAAGGGAGAAGTCCTCCAGCACACGCCGGGCGCCGTAGCCCGCCGTCATGCCCTCAATCCGCATGGCGCATTCCTCCTTCCAGACGGACCAGGAGGCTCCCCAGGGCCCGTTCCAGCAAAAAGCTCAGAATCAGAACCACCAGCGTCCAGGCGAAGAGGGCCGGGGTCTCCAGGTAGATTTTGGAGAAGTAGACCTGGGTGCCGATGGCCAGGCGGGGGACGCAGAGGACCTCGGCGGCCACCCCGGCCTTCCAGGCCAGGCCCAGAGAGGTGTGGCAGGCGCTGGCGAAATAGGGCAGCACCGACGGGGCGTACACCAGGCGCACGGTTTTCCACCGGCTGAAGCGGTACGCCCGTGCGGCCTCCAGCAGAAGGGGATCGGTCTGGGCGATGCCCCGGGAGACATTTCCCCAGACCACCGGGAGAACCATCAGGCCGGAGACCACCACCGGAACCCATCCGGTGACCACCCACAGGATAACCAGCAGGCTGAAAGAGGCCACCGGCGTGGCCCGGATGACCCGGATGGCGGGAGAAAAGAGCCAGTCGGCCCACTTCCACGCCCGGGTGGCCGCCCCCAGGGCGGTCCCCGCCAGCACTCCCCAGAGGAGCCCGCCGAAAATCCGCAGCAGCGTGAGAAAGGTAGTATGCCAGAATTCCGCCGTTCCCGCCAGCTCCGCCAGCGTCCGCGCGACCGTGAGGGGAGCGGGGAGAATCAGGTCGGTCCGGATGCCCCGCACGGCCTGAAGGTACCACACCGCCCCCTGCCACACCAAAAGCCAAACGGCCAGGGGGAGGACCCCCCTGGCCAGAAAACGCCTCCAGCCCTTCATGCGCGCGCTCAGGGCAGGTAGAAAAAGCCGTCGTCCGGGTTGGCCCCGCCGATGGAGTCGGGATCGGCGGCGTAGAGAACGGCGTAGTAGTCCCGGATGGAGAGCATGTCGCTGCCGGTGATGCACACCAGATTGGCCTGGGGGATGGCGGCCAGGGCAATGGGCTCCTTGGGCACGATGCCGGCCTCCACCACCAGGAGGGCGGCCGTCTCCGGGTTGTTCTTTACAAAGTCGATGGAGGCGGCGTACTCCTCCAGGAAGTTTTCCACCGCCTGGGGATTTTCCTGGATGAACTCCGTGCGGGCCACCACGCAGCCCATGGTAAAGGTCCCCTCGGCCCCCGCCTCTTCCCAGGCGGTGTTGAAGTCGATGGCCGCGCGCACGTCGCTGTTCTGCATCATCACGGCGGTGGCGGCGGGGACGGGGAGCATGGCCAGGGCGGCTTCGCCGGAAACCATCTTGGCCTGTACTTCCTCACTGGTCAGCCACTGGATGTCCACGTCGCGCTCCGGGTCCAGGCCGTTCTGGGTCAGGAGGTAGTCCAGCACATACTCCGGGTTGGCGCCCTGACCGGTGGCGTAGAGGGTTTTGCCCGCCAGGTCGGCAAAGGAGTGGACGGTATCCCCGTTTTCCAGAATATAGAGCACGCCCAGGGTATTCAGGGCCAGCATCTGGATGTTGCCGGCCTTGTTGTACAAATTGGCCGCCACATTGGTGGGCAGCGCGGCGATGTCCACCTCGCCGGTGGCGAGTTTGCCGGTGAGATCGGTGGGCTGAGCGGCCACCTCCACTTGGTAATCGTTGCGCGTGGTCCCCTCGGCGTTGTCGGCGATGAGCTTGGCCGCGCCCATACCGGTGGGGCCGTTGAGCATGGCCAGGTTGACCACGGGGCGCTCCGCCTCCGGCGTGGGGGAGGGGGCGGAGGCCGCGTCCTGCGTGGGGGAGGGGGTGGGCGCTGCGGTGGGCTGGGTATTGCCGCCGCAGCCGGAGAGAAGGGCGGTGAGCAGCGCCGCGCACAGGGCCAGTGCCGTCCAGGTACGAAACTTCATGGGATCACATTCCTTTCTAAAATGAATCCGTACTGTATAATATAGAGCTTATATAACAAAACGGAGGAAAATTTGTCCGGTTTCCCGGAAAAAATTCATCCGAACGCTTCCAAAGCTAAACGGGGGAGTTTTTCCAGAGCACCCTGGGTCTTTTACTTTACCCATTTTTCAGGAAAAAGTCAAGGGCGCGGCGGACGGGCCGGGCGCATAGGATGGGGCATCTGACAGCGGAAAGGAGACAGTCCTATGAAACAGCGAGGCCACTGCGGCCCGGACCGGGAGGACCGGGCCAGGAAGGACGCCCAGGTTCTGCTCCGGGCGGGGCGGGAGCTTGCCGCCGGGCAGGACGCCGACGGAGAGCCCATGCGGCGCTATACCTATCCGGTGGGTCCGGTGGGCGTCCGGTCCGGCCAGGAGGCGGGAGATCCCCTCCAGACCCGGATTCTGGAGACACTAATCGAGCAAAACCAGCTGCTCACCGATCTGGTGGCGGCGGTGAACTCTCTGACCTCGGCGGTGCTGGCCAGCCTGTGCCGCACGAGCGGAAGAGAATGAGTTCTTACAAAAAGATAAAATTCCAAAATTGTACCTTGCCCGGCGGCGTATTTTTCGCTATACTATTCCATGTTGACTGTTGACATAATCGGGATTTGCTGAGGAAAGGGGCCTTTGCTCCATGGGAAAACGGGTACTGCGCCGGAAAAAATCCGCTCTGCGCCGGCTGGCCGGGGTGCTCTACGGACTTCTGGTGGCCTTGTCTGCGGTGATCGTGGCGCTGTATGTGATCTACAATGTGATGAAGGAGGAGCCCACCATGGCCGCCGGCGGAAGTCCTCCTCCGGTGGCCTCCGGGCAGCAGGACCCCCAGACCTCCGCAGATCCTCAGGGGCTGACCCGAAAAGAGGGGACCTATACCGTTCTGCTCACCTGCCCCGATGTGGCCAGCGGCAATGCCGACACCATCATGGTGGCCATGTACGACACGGTGAATCAGAAGGCGGGGCTGGTCTCCATCCCGCGGGATACCCTGGTGGAGGGGGAGAGCCCGGGCGGGAATCGCTATTATAAGATCAACAGCTCCTATCACTACGGGATTGACGAGCTGAAGGAGACGGTCTCCGACCTGCTGGGCATCCCCATCGACTACTACGTGTCCATTGACGTGGAGACCTTCCCCAAGCTGGTGGACATGGTGGGGGGCGTGGACTTCGAAATCCCGGTGTACATGGACTACGAGGACCCCACCCAGGACCTGTATATCTACTTCCAGCCGGGAATGACCCATCTGGACGGCCAGGAGGCCATGGAGGTCTGCCGCTTCCGCCACAACAACTGGTGGAAGACCCAGGTGGCCTATACCGACGTGGAGCGCACCCAGACCCAACAGCAGATCCTCACCCTCATCGCCCAAAAAATCCTCTCCCAGCCGGACAATATCCCCGGCTACATCGAGCTCATCGCCCAGAATGTGGAGACCGACTTCTCACTGGGGGAGATGCTCTGGTTTGTGGAACCCGCTCTGGGCTTCGACCTGTCCACCGGACTGAGCACCGCCACCCTTCCCGGCGACGGCGAGGTCACCTATCACGGCTGGACCTACTGCTATGCGCTCTATCCGGAGGAGACGCTGGAAATTTTAAACGAGATGCTCAACCCCTACACCACGCCCATCACCCTGGAGATGACCAACATCGTACAGGCCTCCTGAGGCGGGCTGGAGCAGGGAAGCGCCTGAAACTCTATGCGAATGGGAGGCACCCGTTTGCATAGAGTTTTTCTTTTCCGCCGCGGCGCGGAAAAAGGGCTTGACATATGTCCGAAATCGGATATAATACAGGATGTACGAAATCGTACAAACGGAGGGGCGAACCGAATGCACTACTTAAAAGCGGGACAGTACACCTATCTGGCCGGGGAGATCAACGCGCTCTACCACGAGGCGGCGGTGAAAATGGGCCTTTCAGACAGTGTGCAGAATATTCTGTATGTCATCTGTGAAAAGGGGACCCGCTGCCTCCAGAGTGAAATCAGCCGCCTGACCGGCATCAGCAGGCAGACCATCAACTCGGCCATTCGGAAGCTGGAGCACGAGGGGATCGTATACCTGGAGCCGGGCCAGGGGCGCAACACCGTGGTCTGTCTGACGGAACAGGGGGAGGCGTATGCGCAGAAAACCATTCAGCCCCTCTTTGAGATTGAAAACCGCATTTGGAACGATTGGACGGAAGAGGAACAGGAGGAATACCTGCGTCTGACCCGGAAATACCGGGACGGGCTCAAGACCTATTTGAAAACCATGCTGTGACCGGCCGTCCGGAGGAGTGAGAGAGGATGAACCGAGAGAACAAGAGAAAACGGTATGAAAAGGGCTATTATAAGACCCACGCGTGCAGCGACAGCTTTACCTGCAAGGTGTGCGGGCGGCTGGTGGTGTCCGCCGGAGCGGGCAGCGATCACCGCAATCACTGCCCCAACTGCCTGTGCAGCCTGCATGTGGACGTGGAGCCGGGAGACCGGGCGTCCGACTGCGGCGGGATCATGGACCCGGTGGGCGTGTGGGTGAGAAAGAGCGGGGAGTGGGCCATCATCCACCGCTGCCGCCGCTGCGGACAGCTCCGTTCCAACCGGGTGGCCGCGGACGACAACCCCATGAAGCTGATGTCCATCGCCATGAAGCCGCTCTCCCAGCCGCCCTTCCCGCTGGAGCGCATCGAGGAGATGACCGCGCAGATGGGGGGCGACGGGCGCCTGTACGTCTGAAAAAACAGCATGTGCCCCCTTGGGCACATGCTGTTTTCGCGTGAGTTATTCCAGCAGGTCGGGGCCGGGCAGGTCCATCTTCCGCTTCCGGGCGGCGGAGACGGAGAGCTTTTCGGCCAGGGCCTTGGGGTCCTCCCGGTCCAGGGCCTCCCGGTAGGCGGTCAGGTGGCCGATGAGCCGGTCCAGAGCGGCGGAGAGGGCGGGGCGGTTCATGGAGAACAGCTCGGTCCACAGCCCCACGTCCAGGGCCGCCACCCGGGTGCAGCCCCGGAAGGAGGAGCCCTCGAAGCCGCGGCAGGCAAAGAGCATGGGGTCGTCGCACACGCTCACGGCGATGATGTGCATGAGCTGGCTGGTATAGGCGATCATGGCGTCGTGTTCCTGGGCGGTGGTCCGGTACACGTCCCGGCAGCCGATGTGCCCCGCCAGACGCTCCAGGAGGGCGATGTGTCCGTCCGTACTGTTCTCCCGGGGGACCAGAATCCAGTGGCTCCCCTGAAAGAGCTCCGGAAACGCGTGCTCGATGCCCGAGAACTCGGTGCCCGCCATGGGGTGGCAGCCGATGAAATCCACGCCCTCGGGCAGGACCCGGGCCCCCTCCAGAATGGCGGTCTTGACGCCGCACACGTCGGTGACCAGGCACCCGGGCCGGAAGCGCTCCCGGTGCTCCTGCAAAAAGCGGACGATGCCCCGGGGGTGGAGGGCCAGCACCACCACATCGGCCCCGGGGAGAACGCCGGCGGCGTCGCCGGTGACCATATCGCCCACGCCGTGCTCGGCGGCGTAACGCAGGGTGGGTTCCGAGATGTCCACACCCACAATCTCATAGTCCTCAAAGCCCTTCAGGGCCATGGCCAGAGAGCCGCCGATGAGGCCCAGGCCCACCACAACCAGGCGCTTTTTCTCCGCCATGGCTCACACCTCCCGGCCCATGCAGGGGGCCAGCGCGGCCAGACGGTCCATCACGCCCTGGAACTGCTCCGGAGTCAGGGACTGGGCCCCGTCGCACAGGGCGTTTTTGGGGTCGTTGTGGACCTCGATCATGAGGCCGTCGGCCCCGGCGGCCACCGCCGCCATGGCCATGCGCTCCACCATCCAGGCCTTGCCGCAGGCGTGGGAGGGGTCCACCACCACTGGCAGATGGGAGAGGGTCTTGACGGCCAGCACGGCGGACAGGTCCAGGGTGTTGCGGGTAAAGGTCTCAAAGGTGCGGATACCCCGCTCGCAGAGGATCACATTGGGGTTGCCCCCGGCCAGGATGTACTCGGCGGACATGAGCCACTCCTCAATGGTGGAGGAGAGCCCCCGTTTGAGGAGGATGGGCTTGGTGGTCCGGCGGCCCAGGGCCTTCAGGAGGGCGAAATTCTGCATATTCCGGGCCCCCACCTGGATGACATCCACACACTCCTCGAAGAGCTCCACATATTCGGTGCTCATGATCTCGGTGACGATGGGCAGGCCCGTGGCCTCCTTGGCCTTCTGGAGGAGCTCCAGACCCTGGCACTCCAGCCCCTGGAAGGCATAGGGGGAGGTGCGGGGCTTGAAGGCGCCGCCCCGCAGGGCGCAGGCCCCGCTCTTCTGCACGGCGCGGGCCACACAGGTGATCTGCTCCGCGCTCTCCACCGAGCAGGGTCCGGCGATGACGGCCAGCTTTTTGCCGCCCACCGCTGCGCCGCCGCCCAGGGGGACCACCGTATCGTCGGGGTGGTATTTGCGGTTGGCCTTCTTATAGGGCTCGGTGACCCGCATGACCCGCTCCACACCGGGGAGCTGCTCCAGCAGCTCCTGGTCGATACGGGCGGCGTCGCCTTCCGCGCCCAGCACGGTGGTCTCGGCGCCTTTGGAGATGTTGACCTGGACGCCTCCGGCCTTCATGGCCTGGATGGCCTCCTGAAGCTGCTCGGGCGTAAAGTGGGGTTTCATAATGACGACCATAACAGTCCCTGCCTTTCTCGTTGTGCATGAAAAAACCGCGGCCGCCCAAACTGGGCTGCCGCGGTTTCCCGTATTCCATCTCCCCACTGGGGGGCGGGAGTTCCACTCGGACAGGCCGGTTATGGGCAGGCAAACAGACCGCTGCTATAATAGTAGCGGTAATCGCCATACGCATAACCGGTGGTGAAGAGCATCGTACACGCCTCCTGGTGGAAGTTACTTGCACTTTAGCACATTTTGGTGCGAAAGTCAAGAGAGAAAATTTCCCGGCGGAGGCCGGCTGCAGGGAACGGGACAACCCCGGCCCGCCAATAGGCGGGACCGGGGCGGCGCGAAGGCGGAGTTAGCTCCGGCGCAGGAGCACCAGCGACTCATAGGGCCGCAGCTCCAGGGCCGTGGAAGCTCTGGCGTCCGGGTAGTTGGACAGAAGAACCTGACAGCCCTCCAGGGCCTCCGGGCAGGTCCAGGTGCAGGGTTTGGGGTAGAAATTGCTGATGCAGTAGAGGGTATCCCCCTGCCAGCGGCGGCGGTAGGCCAGTACGGCGGGATGGCCGGGGTCCAGGGCCTCGAAATCGCCGCAGGCGATGACGCCGTACTCCTTCCGCAGGCGCACCAGGGTCTGGTAATGGGTAAAGATGGAGTCGGGATCGCCCACCTGGGCCTGGGCGTTGATGCGGGTATAGTTGGGGTTGACGCCGATCCAGGGCGTGCCGGCGGTAAAGCCGCCGTTGGGGGAGGCGTCCCACTGCATGGGGGTGCGGGCGTTGTCCCGGGAGTGGACGTTCAGAATGTTGTAGGCGCTCTGCGCGCTCATGCCCTTGTCCCGCAGAATCTGGAAATGGTTCAGACTCTCCACATCCCGGTACTGGGAGAGGTCTGTAAAACCGGCATTGGTCATGCCGATCTCCTCCCCCTGGTAGATATAGGGGGTGCCCCGCAGGCAGTGGATGACATTGGCCAGCATCTTGGCCGACTGTTTCCAGTAGGTTCCCTCGTCCCCAAAGCGGGAGACCACCCGGGGCTGGTCGTGGTTGCACCAGAACACGGCGTTCCAGGCGTCGTGCGCCGCCATGCCCTGCTGCCAGGAGAAGAGGATATCCTTGAGCTTGTGGAAGTCGGCAGGCACCAGCACCCACTTCTCGTTGCCCATGAAGTCCACCTTCAGGTGGTGGAAGGAAAAGACCATGCTCAGCTCGTGGCTCTCCGCTCCGGCGTACCGGAAGCAGTTCTCCATGGAGGTGGAGGACATCTCCCCCACCGTGATGATCCCCGGGTCTTGACCAAATGTGGCCTCGTTGAGCTCCCGGAGGTACTGGTGGATGCGGGGCCCGTCGGTGTAGAACCGGCGGCCGTCCCCCTGGCTGTCGTCCTCAAAGGCGCCCTTGCTGATGAGGTTGATGACGTCGAAGCGGAAGCCCTTTACCCCCTTGGCCATCCAGAAGCGGACCACATCGGCCACCTCAGAGCGGACCTCCGGGTTGTCCCAGTTCAGGTCGGCCTGAGTTTTGTCAAAGAGATGCAGGTAGTATTCGTCAAACTGGGGGACGTATTCCCAGGCGTTCCCGCCGAATTTGCTCTCCCAGTTGGTGGGGGGCTCCCCGTTGGGCTTGCCCTTCTTCCAGATATAGTAGTCTTTATATTTGGGGTCCCCGGCCAGGGCCTTCCGGAACCACTCGTGTTCGGTGGACGTGTGGTTAAAGACCATGTCCAGCATCAGGCCGAGACCCCGCTTTTCCGCCTCCCGGGAGAGCTCTTCGAAGTCGTCCATGGTACCGTAGCGGGGGTCGATCTGCCGGTAGTCGGCCACATCATAGCCGTTGTCGTTCTGGGGAGAGACGAAGAATGGGGTGAGCCAGAGGTAGTCCACTCCCAGCTCCTTCAGGTAGTCCAGCTTGGCCGTGACGCCCCGGAGTTCCCCCAGGCCGTCTCCGTTGGTGTCCAGGAAGGACTTGGGATAAATCTGATAGACGGTGCTTGTTCGAAAATCGCACATGGAGCATCCTCCTTAAAACTGGATGACCGGGGTCTCGCCGGCCACGGCGTCCATACCGGTGGTAAAGGCGGGGGCGGTATCGCCGGGGTCGCTGACGATGAAGGCGGTGATGGTGGGGTGTCCGGCGGCGCGGATCTTATCCAGGTCGAAGGTGATGAGGGGGTCGCCCCGGCGGACATGGTCGCCCTCTTTTACATGGAGCTGGAAGCCGTCGCCTCCCATGGACACCGTGTCCATTCCCACGTGGATGAGCAGCTCCGCACCGTTGCCCAGGGTGAGGCCCACGGCGTGACGGCTCTCCTCCATAACCGAGCAGACGGTGGCGTCCGCGGGGGCCACCACGACCTGGCCGGTGGGATCAATGCCCACGCCCTCTCCCAGGACGCCCTGAGAAAAGACCTGGTCCGGAATCTCCTCCAGAGGCAGGATGCGCCCGGTGATGGGGGAGGTAACAGTCAGGGCGCCGGCGGGGGCATGCTCCGCTGCGGCGGGCGCGGAGACCTCCTCCAGAGGCGCGGAAGCGGTGGGGGCATGGCCGGCCCGATCGGCGGCGGAGAGCTTCCGGCTGCCCACGATCAGGGTGAGGACAAAGGGGACCACGATGGCCACCGCCATGGCCAGAAGGAAGTTAAGCCAGTACTGGGGCATGATGGACAGGATGCCGGGCAGGCCGCCCACGCCGATGGAGTAGGCATATACGCCGGTACCGATGGAGATCACCGCCGCGCAGGCCGAGCCGATCATGCCGCAGACCAGAGGGAAGCCGTATTTCAGATTCACGCCGAAGAGGGCGGGCTCCGTCACGCCCAGGTAGCAGGAGATGCACGCGGGGATGTTCACCTGCTGGGCCCGCTCGTTTTTCTTCTGCAAAAAGCTCATGGCCAGCACGGCGGAGCCCTGGGCGATGTTGGACAGGGCGATCATGGGCCAGAGATTGGTGCCCTGGTAGAGATTGACCAGCTGGGAGTCGATGGCGTTGGTCATGTGGTGCAGTCCGGTCATGACCAGCGGGGCGTAGACCAGGCCGAAGATGGCGGCAAAGAGCCACTTTACATTGGAGGTCAGGCCCAGGTTGACCACGGCGGCGATGGCGTCACCGATCTTCCAGCCGATGGGGCCCACGACGGTGTGGGCGATGATGACCGCGGGCACCAGGGAGCAGAAGGGGACCACGATCATACTCACGACCTCGGGGCAGTGCTTTTTAAAGAACTTTTCCAGGTAGACCAGAACGAAACCGGCCAGCATGGCGGCGATCACCTGGCCCTGATAGCCGATCATCTGCACCTGAATAAAGCCGAAGTCCCAGACGGGGATATCCTCGGCGGCGGTGGTGGCCACCGAGAAGCCGTTGAGCAGCTGGGGCGAGACCAGGGTCAGGCCCAGAATGATGCCCAGAATCTGCGTGGTGCCCATCTTCTTGGTGATGGACCAGACGATGCCCACCGGGAGCATGTGGAACACAGCCTCGCCGATGAGCCAGAGGAAGCTGTACAGGCCCGCCCAGAACTGAGATATGTCGGCCAAACTCTGGGTGCCGTTATTGAAGAAATTGATCTCGCCGATGACGTTGCGGAAGCCCAGAATCAGACCGCCGCAGATGAGAGCCGGAATAATGGGGGCGAAAATCTCGCCCAGCGTACCCATGATGCGCTGGATGGGAGACTGGTTGGACTTGGCGGCGTCTTTCACCGCGTCTTTGCTCACGCCCTCAATGCCGGCAAAGGCGGTAAATTCGTTGTAGAAATTGGCCACGTCGTTGCCGATGATGACCTGGAACTGTCCGGCCTGGGTAAAAGTGCCCTTCACCGAGGGGAGTTGTTCGATCTGGGCGGTATCCGCCTTTGCGGCGTCCACCAGCACGAAGCGCATGCGCGTCATACAGTGGGAAACGGCCTGAATATTCTCCTTGCCGCCCACCAGACGGAGCAGCGCCTGCACGTCAGCCTGATACTTTGCCATGGGTGCGGTCCCTCCTTCAAACGTGTTCGCCTTTGCAGTTTGCCCGGTTTTCAGCGGTTTTTCCGCTTTTTTAAGGTGAGACTATGATACTCCAACTTGTTTAAACAAGTCAATTGGCCGATTGGATAAATCCAACGCGGCTTTTTTGGACAGGTTTACCAGAACAAAGATGGTTGACTTTTGAGGGGGAGGGTGGTACAGTGAGAAAAAGTTGTTCAAACAAGGGGGTGGGCGCCATGCCGCGCCAGAAGTATACCGAGATCTATCGGGCCTTGAAAGACCGGATCGAGGCCGGAGCCTATCCGGTGGGGCAGCTGCTGCCCTCGGAGAACACGCTGATCGCCGAATTTGACTGCTCCCGCAATACGGTGCGCCGGGCGGTGGCCGGGCTGGTGCGGGACGGCTATGTACAGACCCGGCAGGGCTGGGGGGTGTGCAATATCTTCCAGCCCATCGAGCCTTCGGCCTACACGATGGGGACCATCGAGTCCTTTGCCGAGACTTCCCGCCGCACCGGACAGCACAGCGCCACCCGGGTGGTGGGCTTCTCCCTGTGTACCGCCGGGGAGGAGCTGGCCCGCCGGTCTGGCTTTGCCGTTGGGACGGAGCTGTTCTATATCCAGCGCATCCATGACCTGGATGGAGTCCCCCGCATCTTCAACCACAACTACTTCCGGCGGGATTGCATGCCCGGCCTGACGGCCCGGATCGCCGCGGGGTCCATCTACCGCTACCTGGAGGAGGAGCAGGGGATGTCCATCGTCACCAGTAAACGCACCATCACGGTGGAGCGGGCCACCGAGGAGGACCGGAAGTGGCTGGAGCTGGGAGAATACAACTGTCTGGCGGTTCTGAGCAGTCAGACCTATAACAGCGACGGGATTCTCTTTGAGTACACGCAGTCCCGGCATTACCCGGGCATCTTTCGCTTTCAGGACAACGCCGTGCGCACACCCGAAGGGCGCCGGGCATAAAAAAAGCACGCCGCAGCGCGGCGTGCTTTTTTCCAATGGGCGGATGGGGGGCGGAGAGACCCCGTTATAGCTGGGAATCGTCGTCGGCGAAATCGGCCGGAGAGACTCCGCCGCCGGCGGGAGAGACCGGTTCTTCGGGGGGAATTTCCGTCTCCACGGCGGCGACCTCGGAGTCCTTCAGCCGCCCCTCCTCCTTGATCTGAGCGATGCGGGCCTTATTCTCCTCGATGTTGATCTTGGCCGCGGTGATCTTCTCGCACAGGGCCGTATAACCCGCCTCGGGGGCCATGCCGCGCTCGGCATAGTAAAGCTTTCCAATCTCCAGGTAGGCTTTGCGGATGGTGTCGTTTTCGCCGGAATTGGCCAGGCTGAGCCGGGCGATCTCCGCCAGCTGCTTGGATTTGGCCACGCCGGCCTGGGTCAGCTCCACCGCTTTTACCTTCAGTTCATCAATAAGCGCCATAATCCGTAACCTCCTCAGAAGGGGAGAACCCCTTTTTTTCATTGTATCCTGTTTTCCCCCGGCATGCAAGAGGGCGGGACGCTTTTCTCTCCGGGAGAATTCCGTCACAGCTGCCAGACGAGGAACATAGGATACTCCGGAGGTCATGCCTATGAATATCTACCAGAATAAAAATATGCCGCAGGACCGTGCGTGCAGGCCCTGTGTCCCCACTTGCTGCCCGCCGTCTCCGGCGCCGTGCAACGTCAGTATTGTTCCCATTCCCGGCCCCACGGGGGCGACGGGTCCCACCGGAGTGACGGGTCCCACGGGGGCGACGGGTCCCACCGGCCCGGCGGGCTCTGCGGGCGTTACAGGTACAGCGGCCACTGTGACGGTAGGTACGGTGACCACGGGGGAGCCGGGCAGTCAGGCCGCCGTCACCAACAGCGGCACATCCCAGAATGCGCGGCTGGACTTTGTGATTCCGCAGGGCGCCACCGGCAGCGGGGCCGGCCCGGCGGAGTTCCTCAACGCCTACTCCACGCCGGCGCAGGCGGGGAGCGCGGGGGCAGCCCTGATCTTTGACCGCAACGGCGCGCAGAATGGGACGGCGGTGACTCACGCCAACAACTCCGCCAATGTGGTCCTCCAGAAGCCGGGATATTACCGGGTTTCGTTCCAGACGGCCATCGGACCGGCCTCGGGCGTGACGTTCCCCTTTTCGGTGCTGCTGTACTTGTCCCAGGATGGAACCGGAGTACCGGGGGCCAGCGTCCGCCACACCTTCCACACCTCCGCAGACATCAGCAATGTGGCGCTTTCCCAGATTGTGGCGGTTACCACCGCGCCCTCCACGCTGAATGTGGTGGGAGGGAGCGGGAGTTTCCTCTACTCAGACGCGGGCATCAGCGTCAACCAGCTCAGCGGCCTGTCCTGACGGGATTTCACACAGCCGCTCCGGCCGGAATTTCCCGGCCGGAGCGGCTGCATTCCGGGGGGAGGAAAGGATGGTTCATTATTGCTAAAATTCGCAAGTTTCTATAAGAGGTTTTTCTGCAAATCTGGTAAAGTAAAAGGCGAAAAAAGGGACGGAACTTGTCCCCGCTATATTTTAACAGCAAGGAGTAGAGAGCCCTATGAAACGCGATATGAAACAGTGGATGAAAGACGTCGTCGACGCGCCCGTAAAGCGGGCGGTTCCCGTCCTGTCCTTTCCGGCGATCCAGCTCATGGGGATCACGGTCCGGGAGCTCATCTCCAGCAGCGACGCCCAGGCCAAGGGCATGAAAATGGTGGCCGACCGGGTGCCGACCGGCGCTTCGGTGAGCCTGATGGACCTGTCGGTAGAGGCCGAGTGCTTCGGCTCTCAGATCCGCTTCTCCGATGACGAGGTGCCCACCGTGGTTGGCTCGGTGGTCTCCTCTCTGGAGGAAGTGGAGGCCCTTTCCGTTCCCGCGGTGGGCGCGGGCCGCACGGGCATTTACATTGAGGCCATCCAGAAGGCGGTGGACCTGATTCAGGACCGCCCGGTTTTTGCCGGTGTGATCGGCCCCTTCTCCCTGGCCGGCCGTCTGATGGACGTGACCGAGGCCATGATCTACTGCTATGAGGAGCCCGAGATGGTGGCCGCCCTGCTGGACAAGGTCACCGACTTCCTCATCGCCTACTGCAAGGCCTACAAAGAGGTGGGGGCCAACGGCGTGGTGATGGCCGAGCCTCTGGCCGGCCTGCTCTCGCCCGCTCTGGCCGAGGAGTTCTCCGCTCCCTACGTCAAGCGGGTGGTGGACGCCGTTCAGGACGACAACTTCTCGGTGGTCTACCACAACTGCGGCAACGCCGCCATCCAGATGATCGACTCCATTCTGGGCACCGGCGCGGCCATGTACCACTTCGGCAACGCCATCTCCATGAAGGAGATGCTCCAGCACATCCCCGCCGGTACCATCGCCATGGGCAACGTGGACCCCGCCGGGCAGCTGCGCAACGGGACGCCTGAGTCCGTCCGGGCCGAGACCCTGCGCATCATGGGCGAGTGCTGCGACCACCCCAACTTCGTCATCTCCTCCGGCTGCGACATCCCGCCCATGTCCCCCTGGGAGAACATCGACGCCTTCTTCCAGGCGGTGGACGAGTTCTATCAGAAGAAGTAATTTTAACCAGATATCTCCTCTCTTCACTCTACCCCTATCCCGCACACCGGCCGCCTGAACAGGCGGCCGGTGTGTCCTTTTCGAAGGGATAAAAAAACCGGCCCGGACACTTGTCCGGGCCGGTTTTATGCCTGAGGAAAGCGATCAGGCCACGCAGAAGGAAAGGGCGGCCGCAGCAGCGGCGGTGGCGTCGGGGGTGTAGCAATCGGCGCCGATGGACTCGGCAAAGCTCTCGGTGACGGGGGCGCCGCCCACCATGATCTTGACCTTGCCGTTGAGATCGGACTGATGCACGGCGTCCACCACGGTCTTCATCTCGCCCATGGTGGTCGTCAGCAGGGCGGAGCAGGCGATGATCTTGGCGTTGTGCTCCTTGGCCGCGTCGATGAACGCGGAGGCGGGCACGTCCACGCCCAGGTCCACCACTTTCAGGCCCTTGCCCTCCATCATCATGCGCACCAGGTTCTTGCCGATGTCGTGCAGGTCGCCCTTCACGGTGCCCAGAATGACGGTGCCCTTCTCCTCCACACCGGCGGCCACCAGCAGGGGACGCAGGACGGTAATGCCCTTGTTCATGGCCCGGGCGGCCACCAGAACCTCGGGCACAAAGACCTCGTTGTTCTTGAACTTGCCGCCGATGATGTTCATACCGGCCAGCAGGCCGTCCTCCAGAATCTCCTGGGGAGAGATGCCCTCGTCCACGGCCTGCTGTACCAGTTCCTTGACCTTGGGGGCCTTACCGGCCTGCAGATAGGTGCTGATCTCGTTGAGAATTTCGCTCATCGTTCTCGACTCCTTTTTTATGATATATTTGGTTAAGATTCGGATGCAAAGAGCATGTGCTCCATGTAGTACTCGGAAAACAGACGGTTACCCGACAGGGGAATCTCTCTGGCCCGGCTCCGAATGGCCGAGAGGGTGTCCAGAAACGCCTCATCCAGCAGTACCGCCGCCGCGCCGGCCAGGGCCGCGTTGCCCAGCACCCGGGCCCGGGGGGCCAGAACAGGGGGGAAGAGCCCAATGCGGGCGGCGCTGTCCCGATTCATATGGTGCCCAAACCCGCCGGCAATATAGAGGCGGTCCACTTCTTCCGGCGTCAGACCGGCCTCTTCCAGCAGCGTGCAGATGCCGGCGCACACGGCGGCTTTGGCCAACTGAATCTGGCGAATGTCCTTTTGTGTAAGAAAGACCTGCGTACCCGGGATTTGCCAGGCAGAGAGCTCCTCCCGCTGGGTGATGCCGGGCGCCTCGTCGTCCAAAAGGCCCGTCTCATCCATGATCCCCAGCTCCAGCAGAGCGGCCGCTGCGTCCAGCACGCCCGAGCCGCACAGACCTTCCGCCGCTCCGCTGCCCAGGACCTCCACGGTGACCCCGCCCCGGCCGTCGGGCCGGATGGCGGTAATGGCGCCGGGAGCGGCCTGCATCCCGCAGGAGAGGCCCGCGCCTTCAAAGGCCGGGCCCATGGCGGTGGAGGCGCAGTAGAGCGTCCCGCCGTGGGCGAGCACAATCTCGCCGTTGGTACCCAAATCGATGAGTAAAGCGGTCTCCTCCGGATGGTCCATCAGTCCGGAGGCCAGGACAGCGCAGGTGATATCGGCCCCCACATAAGCGCCCAGACAGGGCGGGAGATAGGGGGGGACGCCGCCGAGCGTACAGGCGCCGGGTCCGCCGAAGAGGGAGACCGGGACAAACGGGGCCACCGCGATGCCGCGGGGGTCCAGCCCCTCCCAGAAGTGGAGCATCGTAGTGTTGCCGGTGACCACCGCACAGTCGAGGGCGGAAACGCCGGCCTGGGCCATGCAGGAGGCGGCCATGCGCTCCAGCTGCTGGTGAATGCACTCCGTCAGGGGAGCGACCCCGTGCTGATTGGAGTGCTCGATGCGGGAGATCACATCGGCCCCGAAACCGGCCTGCTCGTTGGCGCCCAGGGCCTCCCCGTAAATCCGGCCGTCCTCCAGCCGGTAGAGCTGTGCGGCCACGGTGGTGGTACCGATGTCCACCGCCAGTCCCCAGCCCTTTTTGCGCAGGGTATGGGCGGGGAGAACTACGGCGGACAGGGTGTCGACCTCTTGCTCAGGCAGCCACACCGACGCATCGCCCAAAACCTGGACATAGCAGGCCAGACGAATGCCCTGCGAACGCTCCTCCGGAGAGAGACGTTCCGCCTCCTCCGCGCAGGGAGGGGCGAGCTGCCCGGCACAGCGCACCTTACACTTGCCGCAGGTGTGGTTGCCGCCGCAGGGCATCGGAAAGGGGAGCCCGGCCTCCAGCAGGAGGGAGCGCAGAGACGGCCGGCCCGAGAAGGTCCGCTGTATTTGCTCGCAGCCGCGATAGAACGTGATAACCGACATAGTTCCCTCCCACTCCTTTTTCTAGTATCATAAAGCGAGTTTCCCATTTTGTCATCCTATTTTGATGAAGTGCACAATAATTTTCAAAAAAACACAAAATAGTTCTAAAAAATCACGAGGGCGGTATGGTATGATAGAGGAGCATTAAAGGGGAGGGAAGGGACGGCTTTGACTGCGCAGTCAATTACCGGGCTTCCCCAGAAGCACCGCCCCGAAATAGGTCACGGTGTTCACCCCGTTGATGTAGCGCATCCCGCACAGCCCGGCCAGTCGGGAGACGTCGATGCAGTAGCCCTCCAGAGAGGCCATGGCCTCCTCCGGGAACCGGCAGGCCTCTCCCGTGCGTTTGGCGCACACGGCACAGCGGCGGCAGCCGCCCGCCCCCAGCTGGAGAAAACCGGACACCCCACGCTCCTGCAGCAGGACGCGGATGTCCCGGGCCAGGCGGTTCTGCCGTTCTCCTGCGGCCAGCATCCCTTCGATGTCAAAACTGTCCTCCAGAGAAGAGATGGTCTGGTAGACGAGAACCTGATCGTAGGACCGGGCCCGGGCGATCAGATCGGGGGCCTCTCCCACATCGGGAGGACACATCCAGCACTGCCCATACATCCCGCAGGCGTTGGAGCGGCACATCTCCCGAAAGGAGAGATCAAAGGGAATCTCGCCCACGGGCAGGAACGCCGCCGCCTCCGCGCCCAGAGTCCGCACCGCCTGCAGCAGCGCTTCCGGCTGGAAATTCATGGCACTCACTCCTTGCATTTTTCTCTCCATGACACCGCAGTCATCTTGCATTGAAACGGATTTTCCTGTAGAATAAGGGAAAGAAACGATGTCGCGGATATCCCGACCTTTATTATACCGGAAGCCGTGCCGGATCTCTTATAAAAAATCCACTTATTTCGCAAAGTTTTGCCCGGATCCGGCCAGGAGAGAGGAGCGACCATGAGACCGCGGGAAGAATTTGATGTGGTGCTGTCCAAGGACTGCGCCCGGGCTTTTTCCACTTCCACCGGTCTGGGGAGCGTGGTCTCACTGGCCGACGGAGCGCCGCTGGCCGCGTTTGGCGGCTACCACTGCGAAAACTGCCGGATCTGCGCCCTGGCGGGAAAGCAGCGCACCCTGTGCGTACAGAGCCATATTTACGGCATGAACGAGGCCGAGCGCTTCGGCGGGAAATACGTCTATTTCTGTCCCATGGGGCTGACCTGCTTTACCTCCCCCATTGTGGGCACCGACAGCACGGAGGCCAAAATCACGGTGGGGCCCTTCTTGATGGTGGACCGGCAGGACTACATTCACGACGATCTGCTGCCCAAGATCCAGGGGGAGTATGACCTGGCGGAACTCACCGCCGAAGTGGAGAAGCTCCCGGTGGTCCCGGCCGCCCGGGTGGAGGGTATTTCCTCCCTCCTGTTCATGGCGGTGGGCTTTATGAACAACGTCTGGGCGGCCAACCACATGCTGGAGGTGCAGGAGTCCTACTCCATCCAGAAGCAGGTCTCCTCCTATCTGGCCACGTTAAAAGGCGAAAAGCAGCCGCCGCCCTATCCTCTGGACCTGGAGAACGAGCTGCTGGACAGCATCAGCCACCTGGACCGGGAGAAGGCCAACCGCTGCCTCAACGAGCTTTTGGGCTATATCTTTTTTATGGGCGGCAATTTTCAGTTGGCCAAATCCCGCATTTCCGAGCTGCTGGTGCTCATCTCCCGGGCGGCCATCACCGGCGGGGCCGACGCACAGACCATGCTCCTCATGACCCACGACTATTTGCAGATCATTCCCCGCATCACCAGCATGGACGAGCTGTGCAGCTGGCTGGCCAAGGCCATGAACCGCTTTATGGACAACCTCTTCCAGTTTGCCGATGTGAAGCACGCCAATGTGATTCACCACGCCACCCAGTACATCCGCGCCCACTACGCCGAAAAAATTACGCTGGACAACGTGGCCCGGGAGGTCTATCTCTCGCCCACCTACTTCAGCCGCATTTTCCGGCAGGAGACGGGGGTGACCTTCAACGCCTACCTCAACGCCGTGCGCATTGAGCAGAGCAAAAAGCTCCTCAACGACCCCTCCGTGCGGCTCATCGACATCTCTCTGATGGTGGGCTTTGACAACCAGAGCTATTTTACCAAGGTGTTTAAGAAAATCACCGGCCTTTCCCCGCTGCAATACCGGGAAAAGAAGTGCAAAGGCTTTCAGCATATCAATTGACCCATTGTTTGTCATAAAATCAGCCTGAGATTCCGATCCGGGCGCCAAAAAGAAAGGAAGTCTGAATCATGTCCACCCTGAAAGAACGTAACGCGGAACGCCTGAGAAAGAGCATCGCCGGAGAGAAGGCGGACGGCCACGCCGTATTCAACTACTACACCTACCCCTTCTTCCACGCGGTGAGCAAAGTGCCCCTGAACGAGTACTTCCACAACCCCAAGGTCATGTTCGAGACCCAGCTGGAGGTCTTGGAGCAGCTGGACGGCTGCGGCAACCTGGCCCCCGACGCCGGCGCCGTGGCCGAGTGCAGCGCCCTGGGCGGCAAGGTCCGTTTCGACGAGCACGGCTTCATCTCGGTGGCCCCCGCCGAGATTGAGGAGCTGGACGACGTGCTGGCCATCAAGCCCGGCGACCCCTATGGGGACAACTATATGCGCATCGCGCTGGAGACCCTGGAGTACATGGTGGACCACTGCCCCGAGGGCTACAAGGTCAACCCCCACGCCATCATGGGCCCCTTCACCGTGGGCGCCCAGCTGCGGGGCATCAGCGACTTCTGCGCCGACACCATTGCCGAGCCTGAGCTGGTGCAGGCCATCCTGGACCTGGTCATCGAGACCCAGATCAACTTCCTGAAGGCGCAGGAGAAGATTTTGGGCGAGCCCCTGCACCACATCCTGGTGTGCGACGACCTGTCCGCCTTCCTCAGCGAGCAGGCCTATCGGGACATCATCCTGCCCTCCTATGAGAAGCTCTTTGCCGAGTTCCCCCATACTCAGCGCTGGCTCCACAACGACTCCACCGCCCGCCACATCGCCCCGGACATCTCCAAGGGCGGCATGGTGGCCTGGCAGTATCATCCCAGCATCACGCCTCAGGACGCCCTGACTCTGACCGAGGGCAAGGTCACCCTGCTGGGCGGCCTGAACCCGGTGGAGCTGGCCGGCCTCACCGAGGAGGAGACCGTGAAGAAGTGCAACGAGGTCATCGACTCCTTCGGCGGCAACAACCGCTGCGTGCTGGCCGCCGGCGGCTCCATCAACCAGGTGCCGCTGGTCAACCTGCGGGCCATGTTCCGCGTGGCCGACGAGCGGAAGATCTAAGCCTCCGCCCGCTCCGGGTCAACGGCAAAACAGCGCCCCTGCCGCTTCAAGCGGCAGGGGCGTTTTGACGCCTCAGAGGCGCGGAGAAGCCGGAGAGGGTTATTCCTGCCCTTCCGGTCCGGCGGGCTGGGAGGGCGTCTGAACGGCCAGCAGAGCGTCGTGGCTGCGGACCAGCCACTCCTCGGTGATGCGCCAGCGGCCCTCGACCTTCTCCACCCGGCACTCGCACATGGAGAAACACTTTTTGCCGTCCTCGGCCAGAGACTTGCCGGTGGGAGGGCCGTAGGCGGTCCAGCCGGTGTTGCGCCAGGAGAAATTGGTGCACTGGCCGAAGCTGTACCCGTCCTCCTCGTTGCCCTCGGCGAAGATGTCCACAAACTCCACCGTCTGGTCGGGGAAGGAGCGGATAGTGGACAGGGTAGCCGCCACCGAGGCCTCGGCGCCCACGCTGTCCCCGTCGCAGCTGTGCACCACCGTGGAGTCGCAGTAGAACTCATAGATGGCGCCGATGCACTTGTACTGCCAGATCCACTCGGTGTAGGCCTTGAAGAGCTCGGCCACCTCCTCGGGGAATTGCAGCTTGCACTGGCGGCAGAACTCCGCCACTTTTTTGCGGCCCTCGCTCATGTCGTGGAGCGTCATCTGAATCATGCTCTGGTTCCTCCTTCCGCGTCGCTGGTCTGGACCTGCCGCAGCAGGCTTTCCGAGTCGGAGTTGACCTCAAAGGGGATTTTCCAGGCGCCGTCCACCTGCTTGAGATAGAGCATGGACAGGTTCAGGCAGCGCTCCCCCAGAGACTTCCCGGTGGCGGGGCCGTTGGGGCTGAAGCCCAGATTGGTGCCCTTCAGGCGCATGCGGCGAAAGACCTTCCAGCAGTCGGGGGCGGCGCGGTAGACGATGATGTGGTCGATCTCGGTGTGCAGGTCAGGGAAGGCGGCCTCCAGCTCGTTGATCTGGATGGCGATCTCATCCGGATGAGAGTAGCGGATGCCGCTCTGTTTGTGGTACTCCACCTCTTCGGGGTAGAAGTCGTAGACCAGGCCTACCATCTTATAGTCGTAGATGAGCTTAGTCAGGCAGGTGATGAACTCCCGCACCTGGTCCGGGGTGTCCAGAGTGGGGGAGTAGACCACGTCGCTCATGTGCCAGATGGCGTCCATTTTTTCGTCGGATTTCACGCAAACACCTCATTTCAAATGGATGAATAAAAAGCGGGCCGCATATCAAGGGATATGCGGCCCGTTCGAGAAAAACAGTCTGGATTACTTCTTGGCCTTGGCGGGGCTCATGTTCTCACGGATCCAGGCGGAGACGCGGCCGCGGACAAAGAAGTCCTCGAACACGCCCTGCTGGGCGGTATGCTCCGCATACCACTTCTTCTCGGTGAGGAGGGAGACCACGACCACGGTGATGATGCCGCAGAAGATGGCGGGGAAGCCCAGGAAGAAGCCGCCCCAGACATAGCGCACGCCGGCGGCGTACAGGCCCAGGTACACGGCCTCGCCCACGAGCATGCTGGCGACAGCGCCCTGGGGAGTGGCCTTCTTCCAGAACAGGCCGGCCACGATGGTGGGAGTAACCAGCACCATGCCGTTGGTGGCCATATCGGTCAGGAGGGTCAGCAGAGGCAGCTCGGTGGTGGCGAAGCAGAAGCCGATGATGCCCAGGATGACCACGATGACACGGGTACGGAACACTTCCTGCTTGGCGTGAGCCTCAACGCGGTTGTCGATGGTGTCCAGGCTGGCGCCGCCGTCGGCGCCGATGGTGGGCTCACCCTTCTTCAGGCGCAGCATGTTGGTGAGCAGGTCGTTGGACACCAGGCCGGACAGGGAGATCAGCGTGGAGTCCAGGGTGCCCAGAGCGGCAGCCAGGATGAAGGTGCAGACGATGCCCAGCATGATGGGGCTGCCCGCCATGGAGCACAGCTCCAGAATACCGGCCTCGGGGTTGGAGACGGTCACGCCCTTGGCCACGGCGCCCAGAACGACGACGCCGAAAAGGCCGTAGATGCTCAGCCAGATGCCGGAGGCGGCGGTGGCGATGGAGGACTTCTTAACCTCGCGCACGTTCTTGGCCAGGCAGATGCTCATGAAGTTGGAGGGGTAGACCAGCATAACCAGGGTGCCCAGAATGACGTTGGAGACCCAGTAGGGAATGTTGAAGTCGCCCACGTTCTCCAGGACGTAAATCTGCTCCTGGGTCTGACCGGCATACAGAGTCTGAGCGGCCTGATCGGCGGAGTGGAACATATCGCCGACACTGCCGTCGAAGTAGTAGCCGACCAGATAGCCCAGCACCACCAGGGAGCCGCCCAGCATAACGATAGCCGAGAAGCTGTCCACCATGGACACCGAGTGCACGCCGCCGGTGGCCACATAGATGATGATGATGGTGAAGGCGATGGCGGAGCCCACGATGACGGGCATGGTGTCGCCGGAGGCCAGGTTCATGGCGATACCCAGAGTACGGATCTCGGTGATGAGCCAGATGATGTTGAAGCAGACAATGATCAGAGACACAAAGAACTTCACCCAGCGGCTCTGATACCGCAGCTCCATGATGTCGGGCAGGGTGGAGAGGCGGTACTTCTTGGCCAGGGGCCAGATCTTCTCGCTCAGGAAGAACATCACCATACCGGTGGCGGCACAGGTGACCACCGAGTTCAGGCCGGCCACGCCGTAGTTGTAGAAGAAGCCGACGCGTCCGGTGAAGGTGGTGCCGGAGTAGAACGTAACACAAGTAATCAGGAAGACCACCACGGCGTTGCGGGACTTGCCGCCGGTGAGGTAATCCTCAAAGGTCTGGTTTTTCTTACGCTCGATTGCCTTTTTGGAGAAGCCCTGATACCAGGCCATCCAGATGACAACGGCGATATAGGCCAGCATGATAATAAACGGAATTGGGCTTTGAATCAGTTCAGCCTGCATTGCATTCATTGCGTGTTCCCTCCCTCTTTCTTAAATTAGTCGAAGGTATTGTCGTTGCGCTCCCACCAGAAGAGGAACCAGGTGAGACCCACCAGAAGAGCACCGATGACCCAGATACCTACAAAGAAGCAGGGGAACGGGCCGATGTACCCCTCGCGGTTCCACACATTCATCAGAGGGGGAATTACGCCGCAGCCGAACAGGTAGGTAATGGCCAGAAGTACAGTAATAACCTTACGCATGAGTGATATCTCCTTTCTTCGCTCTTATCGATGTGCTGCGGGAGCTCGAATCAGATCACTCCAGGAGACGGCGGTAGGCATCGTTGCTGCGGATGCTCGCCTCCTTCCCCACGCGCCACTTGCCGTCGATGAACTGAATCCAGCACTCGCACATCTCCAAATCCTCATAGGGCTCGAAGCTCAGGTCTTTGCCGGCGCCGTGGGGGCCTACGCCGCCCTTGCCGCAGCCGGTGTTGTAAACGACCTGGCCGAACCGGTAATTGTCGCCGTCCCGGACACAGTGAATGTCCACAAACTCCACATTCAGGTCGGGGAACTGGGCCAGGGAGCGCAGGGTGTCCCAGACCACGTGATCGGAGCCCTCCAGATTGGCGCCGCCGTCCCGCTCTTCCTTCAGACCGTCGAAGTAGAAGTCGTAGACACGGCCCACCTGCTTGTGCTTCCAGATCAGCATGGTGTAGGCCTCGAACAGGTCGGCGATCTCCTGGGGCTCTTTATAGGTGCAGTTGCGGATGACATCCTCGTAGAGGGCGCGCTCGGCCATGATCTCATCTACGGTCATCTCCGTGATTTTCTTATTCTCGGTGATATTGGGCAGCATAGGATGTTACCTACCTTTCTTCCGTCAAATTTGAAATGATATGCAGCGCTTACTCCTGCTCGGGCTTGCAGGCGGCCTTGATGCACTCCATGCTGTACATGGTGAACTCCCGCACGATGCGCCAGGTGCCGTTGATCTTGCGCACGGTGGCCATGCTCATGGTGATGCACTCCTCGGGCTTGAGCGCGCGCATGGTGGCGGGGCCGTAAATGCTCTGATTGCGGTTCGTGCCCTCCATGGTGTAGTACTGCCACACCTTGTACTCGTCGCCCTTCTTCACGGCGAAGTAGTCCCGCATGTGGATCTTCAGATCGGGGAACGCGGCGGTGAACTTCAGGGCCTCCTGCATGATGGCGTGGGCCCCCTCGTAGGCGTCGCCGTTTTCCCGGCGGAGCACTGCGTCGTCGGCGTAGATATCGTAAACGCTGCCGATCCACTTGTGGTTGTAGATCAGCTCTTTGTAAAGGCGGAAGTACTCCGCGATGGACGCCTCGTCGGTCAGCTCCATGGACTTGACCTTCTCGTTCACTTCCATCATCTCGTTGTAAAGCCGGTCTGCCTTATACATTGCGCCATGACCTCCTAGAAAAAATAAGTTTTCATTTTATCTCAATGGCTGCGCTCAACCATCGATTCGGGGGGAAGCTGCGGGGACGTTCGAATTGCGCAGGCGCTCCTGAATCAGGACGATGGCCACGCCGCACGCACCGGCGGAAAGTTTGGCCACAATCATGGGGACAATCATATCCGGGCGCACGCCGGCGGTGTAACCCAGGTGATCGCCCAGAGCCGCGCCCACGGTGATGGCCCAGACGGTATTGATGATCGTGCCTTTTCGATCCATGTCTTTGATCATCGTAAAGACGGGGACCGAGTTGGCCAGAGCGAAAATCAGACCGGCTGTACTGGTGGAGTCGAGGACCATGTGCCTTCCGGCCGCCTTCAAGGGCCTGTCCAGCACCTTGAGCAGGATGGACAGCACCGGGAACGTGCCCGCCAGGACAAGGGCAATGTGGCCCACCGTGGACATGGCCTCCGAGATGGGGGTCATGCCCGGGAGAATGACGGCGCCGGTGATGGCCTCAAACCCCGCGCAGATCAGTCCGAAGTAGATGAGGGCGGTTACCGCCCGGCCGAACCACAGGGAACCGGTCACCATGGCGTTGGGGGCCAGACGCAGGCCGATGGCCAGCAGAACAGAGATGACAATGATGGGAACCATGTTGCGGAGAATAAACAGGAAGGGGAAGCCGGCCACCAGACCGCCGAGGATGCTGCCGATGGGGGTGACGATAAAACCGATCAGCAGGCCCTGTGCGAACCAGGGGTGCTTCTCCTTGGGGATAATGCCCAGCCCCACCGGGATATGAAAGACCAGAATCACGCCGAACATGGAGGCCACGATGGCGCCGCTGAGAAGTCCGGCCCGCTCGTCCACTGCCAGTTCCATTGCCAGGTCGTAGCCGCCCATATCGTTGGCCAGGATAGCGCCGAACATACCCGGGTCCACGCCGATGGCCTGAAAGAACGGGGTGATAACGGGGCCCAGGTACCGGCCGATCAGAGGAGTCAGACAGATGATACCCGCCATGCCCAGGGCCAGGGTACCCATGGCCTGGAAGCCCTCCTCAAACTTGGGCGCCAGGCCCAGCTTTCCACCGAAAATTTTGTCGAGGCCGCCCAAAATAAACCCCACGGCAACAATCCAAAGGATGATCTGATCCAGAGACATGAATCTCAGCGCTCCTTAACCAAAATGGCCGCGTCAGCCGCAAGCCATCCTGCGGACGCGTCGTGTGTCTAATTATTTCTGCAACTCTCATGCCAAAACAATTACAAATCGGGAACGTTTGAAGAATAAAGACAACATTTGAAGAATAAAGACAAAAATAATACAAAAAAAGCAGGAAAATTTTCAATGAGATCGGCAATATGAAAAATAGAAATCACTTTTTCTCCGCCGCTTGCAGCGGGAATTTTTCGCGGCGGGCAGCGTCAATTTTGTTGCGTATGAGCATCGGTTGTTGTCCTGATGCAACGATCCGGGGGCAAACGGCGCAGAAAAGACAGGTACTATCATACATAATTTCGGAACAAATGTAAAATTAAAAAACTGGAAAGTCCGAAGAAAATGAAAATTTTTTCAAAAAGCGGCCGATTTTATGGAAAAAATGGACAAGACAAACCGGTTCTGATACAATAGAAACCAAAGAGACCGTACATTCGAAACGAGGAAGGTGAGGGGTTATGGCAGAAAGAGGGCACCGGAACAGCGGCGTGACAGCCACCGACGTGGCCCGGCGAGCGGGCGTGTCTCAATCGACCGTCTCCCGGGTGTTGAATCCAAATGGAAAGGTAAAGGTCCAGGAAGAGGCCCGGCAGCGGGTGCTCCAGGCGGCCCGGGAGCTGGGATACCGCCCCAACGCCATCGCGCAGACGATGATCTCCGGCCGTTCCAAAATTGTGGGGGTGGTGGTGTCCGACTACTTCAACGTCTTTTACTACCAGATGCTCCAGCTGCTGACCAACCGTCTGATGGCTGCGGGACTCCAGGCCATGGTGTTCTCCTCGCCGCCCCGGTCGGACATCAACGAGCTGCTCCAGCGCTTCTACCGCTATCAGGTGGACGGGGTGATTGTGACCTCCTCGGCGCTCTCCCACCATGTGACCGAACAGGGCATCCAGAGGGGGGTGCCGGTGGTGCTCATCAATGGATATTTGCCGGATATGGGGGTCAACGCTGTGCAGAGCGACCAGTTCGGCAGCGGTATCCTTATGGCGGACTACCTGGTGGGGGTAGGACACCGGCGCTTCGCCTATGTGAGCTCCGAGAACAGCCCCCACCGCAACTACATGCCCCGGCAGGAGGGCTTCCTGGAGGGCCTGCGCCGCCACGGCGTGGATACCTGCCGGGTGATTCCCGGGGGATACAGCTACCAAAGCGGCCTGGAGGTGGGGGAGAGCCTGGCCCGGGAGGCGGACATGCCCGACGCCATTTTCTGCTCCGGCGACTGGAACGCCATGGGCGTTCTGGACGCCCTGCGGCGGCACTCCCGGCGGGAGATCGGACGGGAGGTCTCGGTCACCGGCTATGACACCCCGATCCTCACGGGGCTGGAGGCCTATTCCATCACCGGCCTGACCCAGGACATGGACGGCCTGTGCAGCGACGCGGTAGAGCTGCTGGAAACGCTGATGGAGGACCCGGAGAGACCGCCGCAGCTTCTGACCCGGCCCATGCATTTGACGATTCGTTCTTCGTCCCGCCCGCTTCCCCGGGAAATGGAGCAGAAAAAGGGCTGATTTGCTCTTGACAGTGGGCAGGAAAGGGCGTATGATGAGAGTATCTCAGATAAGAATACGTATTCACACAATTTAGTTGGAGGTGCCTCTCATGGATGATGTGAAGATCTATTATGGCGATCAGTCTCAAGTCAACCCGCTGGGCCGCCGGAATTATGACGAATACCTGACTTATACCGAGAAGAAACAGGAGCTGCCCGGATTTGACCGGGAGTATCTGGACATTGTAGACTATATTATCAAGATCACGCACCGGATCTGGGAGGAGAAGGGCGTGGGCATCATTTACGACACCTATGCCAACAACTGTGTGGTCCATACGGGCGACGGCGCTTCGGTGGGCTCGCAAAACGTGGTGTCCAATACGCTCTCGATGCTCCACGCGTTCCCGGACCGCCGCTCCATGGCGGAGGACGTCATCTGGTCGGAGGACACGCCGGGCGTGTTCCTCTCGTCCCATCGGATTCTCTCCACGGCCACCAATCTGGGCGAGAGCAATTTCGGCCCGGCCACCGGGAAGAAGGTCTATTTCCGCACCATCGCCGACTGTGCCTGCACGGAGAATCTGATTTTTGAGGAATGGCTGGTACGGGACAACCTCTGGCTGGTCAAGCAGCTGGGCCTGGACCCCTGGGCTCTGGCCCGGCAGATGGCCGCGGGCCAGAGCGCGAAAGCGCCCGCCGGCCGGGACGAGTGCATGGAGGGGCAGTTCCTGCCCGAAGTGTATACCGCCAAGGATGATTCGGTGGGCGAGCAGCTGCTGGAGGCCCTCAACGACATCTATAACCGCAAGCTGATTAACCGGGTGTGCGATCTGTACGCCGGAAACGCAGTGGTCCACACCGTCTGCAATCAGGATCTGGTGGGGCACGACGAGATTCAGGGGTCCATTGTGAGCCTGCTGGCCTCCTTCCCCAACAGCCGCCTGCTGGTGGACCGGGTCACCTGTAACTACCATGAGGAGGACAGCTCCTGGCACGTCTCGGCCCGCTGGCGCCTGCGGGGCCTGCACGAGGGCATCGGCCGCTTCGGCGCCCCCACCGGCAAGCAGGTGGACATTCTGGGCATTACCCAATACCGCTTTGTCCAGGGCAAAGTAGTGGAGGCCTGGGAGCTCTATGACGGACTGGATGTGCTCCGGCAGCTCTGCCTGGGGGACGGGCATCCCGCCGAGGAGATCTGAACCGGTCCCTTTTCCAAATCGAAGTTTTATAGCGTTTTATAAAATTCACCCCCTCCGCAGCACTCCCGGAAAAGAGAGGCTGCGGAGGGGGCGGATTATTCTTCGCGTTCCCGCATGATCTTACGGATTTTACTGAGGGTGACGGGCGTCATATTGAGCAGCGACGCGATGTACTTATGGCCGATCTGGTCAATCAGGCCGGGGTACTCCCGCAAGAACCACTGATACCGCTGCATGGCGGTGTACTGATAAATTGCGATCTTCAAATCGCGGTGCCGGTTGGCGGAATTCAGGAGCAATTTGTAGTGCAAATGGTTCAGAGAGGGGTATTTCTCCAGCAGGCGGAGGGTCTCTGGGAGAGAGATCGAGACGAGCTCGCAGTCCGTCAGGGCCTCCAGCGTAATGGAAGCCGGCTGGGTGTAGTCGTTGTCCGGCATAACCGCATCGCCGCAGCGGAATACGATGCAGTCCGTCATATCCTTTCCGTTCAGGTCCAGCAGAAAGCCTCTCAGCACGCCGCTCAGGAGAAAGTACATATGCGTCGGAACTTCGCCCTGCCGGATCAAATAGTCCCCCTGCTTGAGCATCCTGACTTCCGAACATTTTACCGCCCGGTCGACCAGGGCCTCGTCCGCAAGCTGTAAAATCGATTGATAGAAGTCCAGCAATAACATGTTCTCACCCCGCCTGTCTTAAAGCTTAAAGTTAGAATTAAGTACTAGTATACAACAGCCCGGCGGGACGCACATTATTCTAGGTTAATCGACAAAAAATTTCCGGCGGAGTTTGAGCAGTTTGGCCGGTGAGAAAACAACGGGCGGCGAACACAGCTGTGTTCGCCGCCCGTCTTGCCGGAAGAGAATGGATTAAGAACGCAGATTGCCCGAGGGAAAACGCGTTATTTTCCCATTTTTACGGGACCGCCTGGGGTTTACGGATTTTGCAAAAGGTTATTTCTCACAAAACCGCATCAGGACCGCAGCGGCTTCCGCCCGGGTGGCAAAGCCCAGCGGGTTCAGGGCGTTCTGGCCGGTTCCGGAGATCAGCTCCGCCCCAACGGCCCACTGCATGGCGGTCTGGGCCCAGGCGCTGACCGACGGGGCGTCGGCATAGGCGGAGAGCTCCGCGCGCGCGGCCGTATCCATGCCCTTGTACTGCGCATAGCGGTACAAAATGGAGGCCATCTGTTCGCGGGTAATGAGATCGGACGGACCGAAGCGGCTGCTGCTGTAACCGCTGACAATGCCCTCGGACGCGGCCCAGGCCACCGCATCGCTGTACCACTGACCGGCGGGCACATCTGCAAACGAGGCCGCGCCGGAAACTGCGGGAGAGCCCTCCAGGCGATACAGGATGGAGACAATCATTCCGCGGGTGGTGGCGGCATCGGGATGGAAGGCCGAATCACTGACGCCGGCCATCAGGCCGTTGGCATAGACGTACTCCACGGCGCTGCGATACCAGGCTTCCGCAGAGACGTCCTGGAACGGAAGTCCGCCCAGCGGCGTGTCGCCGTCGTCTATGGTACGGACGAACACCGCTTCGACCCGAACCTGGGCGGCGGGCATGGTAAAGCGATAGGTATTCTCTCCGCCGGCAGACAGCGGAACCGCGGCGCCGTTGGAGCGGAGGACCTCCAGGGACTCCAGCGTATAACCCCGGTCGGGAGAGACCGTGAGGGTGACCGTCGTTCCGGCAGCCGCACGGGTCCGGCTGGCGGTCACACTGCCGTTGTCCGTGGACGGAAGCGTGATGCTATAAGTGCTGGGCCCGGACGAGTCTCCGCCGCCCGACGACCCGGCAGACCAGCGCGCATAGACGGTGGCGTTCTGGGTAAATACGGTCTCTTCCGTAATCCGGGTTCCCCCGGCCGCCTCGGTATACCAACCCTCAAACGAATACCCGCTGCGGGTCGGGACCGGGAGCTCCGGAAGCATGCCGTCCACGGTCTCCATGTATTCCGGGGAGACGCTGCCGCCGTTGGCGTCAAATGCGACCGTCACTTCATCGCCCACGGTAATGGTGCTTCCGGCCGTAAAGCCGCCGTCCAGCGTGGTGACGGTGACCTGTGCAACGCCGTTGGCCAGAGCCTTTACCGTTGCGGTGCGGCCGTCTTCTTCGGTCAGCTCCACAACGCCCGCCGGCTCCACCGACCAGCGCAGTTCCTGGTTGGAGGCACTCTCCGGCAATACCGTGGCCCGGAGCGTGGTACTGCCGCCCACGGGCAGCACGGCGCTGGCAGGAGTCAGCGTTACGCCGGTCACGGCGTCGTCCACCGTGCCGGTCACCCGGACGGTGAGACTGGCCTCCACAGGAGTGCCGCCAATGCTCTCATTCACCACGGCGCGGATGTGGGCGGTCCCGGCCCCTACGGCGCGCACCTGGCCCTCCGAGTCGACGGTGGCCACCTGGGTATTGTCGCTCATCCAGCTGATGGTAGCTGCGGCGCCATCCGGGAGAAGCTCACAGGACAGCTTGCGGGTCTCGCCGGTGTCGGCGTTGAGGGTAATCGCGCCCTCCTCCAGCTCTGCCTCGCTCAGCCCGGTGAACCGGAGCTGAGAGACCGCCAGAGGGGCCAGAAGCGCCGAAGCGGAGTTGTTGGCCAGGGCGATTTCCGCTCCGCCGGCCTCCGAGACGGAGATGGTAAAGCGCTTGTAGTCGTAGGCGCTGCTTGCGGTCAGACGGCCGCCGTCTCCGCTCACGGCAAAGGAGACCTCCTGGGATGCGCCCGCAGCCAGACGTCCGAGGGACTGGCTCTCACGGTCGGATACAGCTTCCTGGGTCAACACTGCGGTAACCTGATCCGCATCAGAGCCGAGATTCCGAATCGTCGCAGTTACCAGAGCGCCCTCGGCCGTGCGGCTGACCTGGACCTGCTCGACGGCCAGATCCGGCGCGGCCGCCGGCAGCTCGGCCTGCGCCCAGCCCAGAAGGCGGTCGGTTCCGTCATAGATCCGCACGGTCAGAACGTCCGCCTCCCAGGCATCGGGGAGGGTATACTTGGCGCTGGCCCAGAGGGTCTCGCCCGGGGCCATGCGGCGGAGCAGGACCTCCGCGCGCTCCGGGTCGCTCTCGTCTATGACATAGAGGGAGGATTTGATCTCTTCCCCGTCCCGACCGGCCACCGTGGCATAGGGGCCCTCTGCGGCGGCTGCGCCCTGATTGGACAGCTGGAAGGAGACGCCGACCGTATCCCCGGCCTCCGCCTGCATCAGCTCCACATCGGAAAGATAGGCGTCCTCACTTACGATCACCGCGGCCTCCGGCGTATAGCTCCCCACCGCCAGGTCCGAGCCTCCGAACACAGACGCGCCCCCGGCGACCTCTTCGGCGACCTCCGTGCGGCCCACGGCCCAATGCAGGCGGCCCTCATGGTCCAGCACGGCGCCGGCGGCACTCAGGCTCATTCCGTAGCTGGTGACCGGGACAGGGGAAGTCCACCCGTCCTGCTCCACCGACAGGTAGAGCTCGTTGGCAAAGCCGGTGGACTGACGGACCAGGATCATGCGCCGGCCCTCCGAGCTGAGGAGGGTAAACTCCGCGCCGTCCAGCCACAATGTGTCCTCGGCGACGCCGGTGGAGGTCCCGTCCCAGGAGACCAATCCGCGCGCGTCGCTCCAGTACAGCCGTCCGTCCACCGTCTGAAGGCTGGAGAGCGGGCCGCTGGTGGAGAGCGTACCCCGGTCCGAAGCGCCGTCCAGGCCATAGTAGCGGAGCTGGTCGTCTTCTGCATACACGACCATGGGCGTACCATCCACCACACCGGCGTCGAAGCCGGTCAGGCCGCCGGCGGAGACGTGGACGGCGTCCACCGTCTCCGGGGCCGACCAGACGCCGCTGCGCAGCGAGGCGGTCTGAATCTGTACGCCGCCCCCGGTCAGCATGACGTTGGCGGGGTCCGTCTCCAACCAGCAGGCCGTCACGCCGTCTCCGGTGGACAGCAGACGCACGGTGGTCTTATAAGTATTCCCGCCGGAGGTGAGGGACACCTCCGGGCCGAAGGACGCGCCGTCGAACACCGCTGCGCTCAGCTCGATGTTCTCAGCGGCCTCTTCAAAACTGCCGATGGCCTCTGCGGGGGTCTGACGGTCCTGCCAGACCACCACGGCGCCGGTGCCGGTGGCCGTCAGAACGGGGGTATAGTCGCTGGTCCCATCGCCGGCGCCCTGCTGCACCGGAGCGGGGGCGGACCAGACGAGGCCGTCTTCACTCAGCGCGTAATAGAGCGCCGTCTCCGTCTCGGAGCCGGGGGCCATATCCACATAGACCAGCAGATATCTCCCGTCGGACAGCCGCACCAATTGGGGGGCGCTGTCTTCGTATACGCCGTTGCGGAACTGGTCCTCCGCGCTGCGGGTACGCACCGGGGTGGGCGCGCCGATGGGCTGCATACGTTCCGCGCCCTCGTCGGCCAGCAGAACGCCGGCCCGGGCCATGCGGGAGCCGCCCGTCGGATAGAGCTGCACGGAGGCAAACGGCTCCTCGGCCTCCAGCTTGAAGCCGAGCAGTTTCAGATTGGCCACAAAACTGCCGCTGAGCTTGACCGTCAGCCCCTCGCGCAAGGTATCGAAGGGGATGCGCAGGCTCGTATCCAGAGAGCCTTTGAGACCGCCGCCCACGGAAGCGATTCCTTTCACGCCGGCGTTGAGGGTTCCGGTGACAGCGGGCCCGGCCTCAATGGTTGCCTGGGGGACAAAGGTGACCTTGGCGTCCCGCAGGACCACAAAGTTGAATATACCCTTGGCGTCCATCTCCCATGTGACCTCAAAGAACGCCCACGGAACCAGGAAAGGACCGCTGGCAATGGGCTTATCCCCGGTGGAGATGCCCAGGACGATGCCGCCGCTCGTCAGATTCAGCGCTCCGGTGGCGTAGCTGACCTCGGCATAACCGCCGAGGAAATAGTCGCAATTCAGAAGGAAATTGCCGCTCTTTTTCACGCTGCCCCGGAGACTCCGGAAGTCGTTGTAAATTTCTCGGGCGGATTTCTGGCTGAACTTGCTGACGATGCTCTTATAGATTGGGTAGCGGTCCTCCCAGTAAGAGTCGTTCTCAAAGTCGTGTCCGAAGAGGACCTCATATTTCTTCTCTTCCGAGTCGCCCTTGATGCTGACGTCCAGCTCGCCCAGATTAAAGCCGATATCCAGGTCCAGGAGGTTATAGTCCCGGCCCAGGAGCCGGATTGTCGGCCCGGCGAGGGAGCCGCTGCCGCTGGACGGGTTCTGGAACATCTCCTCCCGGAGCGAAGTGGGCTCCCAGGTCTCGTCCGGGTCCGGCACTTCGGGGCCCATGGTAAAGGGGACCAGGAAAATCTCCTGGCTCGTCACGTCTACGTTGCCCAGGTTTACGCTGACGTATCCGGCTTTGGAGATGACGACATTGGGGATGGGATTGCTGCGGGTGCGGATGGTCACCATGCCGTTGGCGTCCGTGACGGCATTTCCGCCGTTCCAGGTGACAAGGGCCCCGGCTACCGGGAGGTTTGTCTCGGAATCCGCCACGCGGAACAGGTAATCCTGCGCCGGACGGGCGCCGCCCAGCACCACCTGCGCGTACTCCAGCAGATCCGCGCGGAAATCACCGTACAGCTCCACCTGAATGCCGCCGGTATAAGCGGCCAGTGCGCCGTACTCCTCCGCCACATTGCCGGGGGTGACGGTGGAGACCTGGATATCCTGCTCCTGAAGCAGGCTCGCCATCTGCTCCAGCCCCGAGATCCCGTGGGTATTGTTGGATTTGCAGCCCGCATCCGTGATCAGGATGGCGAACTTATACGCCTCGGAGCTCCAGAGCATACTGCCGTTGGTGAGATTTCCCAGACCGTCGATGGGCGTCTCGTCAGAGTCGCCGCCGCCGCCCACATTTACGCCGGTCAGCGCGGACACAAACTGCGAAACGTTCATCCACGGCGTGTGATTGGGCTGATGCACGGTGGTGGAATCCGTTCCGTCCGCCGTAATGTCGCGGTAATCGATCAGCGCAAGGCGGAGGGTCACTCCCATCTCCGCAAATTCCATCGCAAATTCCGCCACATTTTCCTTGACGTTGGAAATCGCGCTGGACATCGAGCCGGTGGAGTCGATGACAAAGACCAGGTCCACCTGCGTAGTCTCCGCAGAGTCGGAGAGCAGGCCGGGCTTGACGGCCATCTCATCCAGAATCTTGTACAGGTACTCGTTGCTCGTGTCCACATAGTCCTGCGGGAGCTGGTTGAGCGCGGCGCCGTCCGCGGCGTCCAGCTGCTCGGACACCAGACCGGTCACACGCTGCCCCCACTCCTCAGGCACCTCAAACCGGTAGCCCTCTTCTGTGGCAGAGAGCTTTTTGGCCGGCGCTCCGGTGAGGGACGACACCAGCGAGGCGGCCATCTCCTCGCTGACCTCCAAGGGCATGTCCTCATAGGAGCGCGCGTCCGCACCGGCGCTGTTTCGGGCGGCCAGTGCAGACATGGGCAACAGGGATACGACCATGCAAAAAGTCAATACGATGCTGATGAATCGGCTGCATTTTGGATGTGCGTTCATAATCTCTATTCCCCTCTCATGAAATAATGGTACGGATTATGCGGTCCCATGGCCCCCTCTCTCAACGCGGTATTTTCTGTGCCTGTCCATAGCCCTTTGCTATGAATGTATTCCAGTATAATGAGAAAAAACAAATTTTGCATTATCCTGTGATAATTTGGGAGAAGAAAACATCCGGCGGCCGCGGGCATTTGCCGCAAAAGGCGTCGGAAACTGGATGAGAACGCAAAAAAGCCTTGAACCCGCGGTACCGCGGGTTCAAGGCTTTTCCCACCGGAGCAGTAAAATGAGCGCGCGATGCGTTTTACAATGAAATAAAAAGCTCGTCGCAAGCGATATATCGCTTGCGACGAGCTGGCACGCCCGAAGGGACTCGAACCCCCAACATTCAGAACCGGAATCTGACGCTCTATCCAATTGAACTACGGACGCATGTCACCGCTTGGGACCAGATTATTATAACAGGCCCGGCCGGATTTGTAAAGGGCCGTTTGAAAAAAATTTGGCCCTTTTCTCCGGAGGGGAGCGGGATGCTCATATTGACATATGCCGGAAATAAGACTATAGTTATTTCAGAGCAACAAGCGCCGGAACGCATGGAGAGAAGGACGGTGGGAGATGGCCAGACCGAGAAAATACCGGAATGTATGCAGCGCGCCGGAGACCGCGGTCTTTTGTCCGGCGGAGGGGAGCGCGGCCCCGCCCGTGGTGCTGACGGTGGACGAGTATGAGACGCTCCGCCTCATTGACCGGGAGGGATACTCGCAGGCCCAGTGCGGCGTGCATATGGACATCGCCCGCACCACCGTGCAGATGGTGTACGCCTCAGCCCGAAAAAAGGTGGCCGACGCCCTGGTGGAGGGGCGGACGCTGCGGATCGAGGGGGGCGACTACCGGCTGTGCAACGGGACGGCGCGGGACGGCGGCTGCCGCGGCTGCCGGAAGCGCCGCCTCAGCCGGAAATCAGAACAATCAGGAGGAGATCCCATGAGAATCGCAGTGACATTTGAGCAGGGGCAGATTTTTCCGCACTTTGGTCACACAAAGCAGTTTAAAATCTACGATGTGGCCGACGGCAAGGTGGTCTCCGCCCGGGTAGTGGACACCAACGGCCAGGGACACGGCGCTCTGGCGGGGATGCTGGGGGCTCTGGGGGTGGATACCCTCATCTGCGGGGGCATTGGCGGCGGAGCCCGCTCTGCCCTGGACGCCCAGGGAATCCGGCTCTACGGCGGCGCCGGCGGGGAGGCCGACCGGGCGGTGGAAGCCCTTCTGGCGGGCGAGCTGGACTATGATCCCCAGGCCCATTGCAGCGGACACGGCCACGGCGAAGGACATACCTGCGGCGGCCATGCGGGTGGAGCATCGTGCGGCCACGGCTGCCGGGAATGAGGAGGAGAGAGCATGATATTTCTGCACTACCCCGCCTGCGGAACCTGTAAAAAGGCGAAACAGTGGCTGGAGGAGAAGGGGACGGCCTATACGCCCCGGGATATTAAGGCGGAACATCCGGCTTTGGAGGAGCTGCGGAACTGGGTGGAGCGCAGCGGCCTGCCGCTGAAGCGGTTTTTCAACACCAGCGGGCAGCAGTACCGCGCTCTGGGCCTCAAAGACCGTCTGAGCGCCCTCTCAGAGGAGGAACAGCTGACGCTGCTGGCCTCCGACGGGATGCTGGTCAAGCGCCCGATTTTGGTCGGGGAGGACTTCGTCCTGGTGGGATTCCGGCCAAAGGAGTGGGCGGAGAAGCTGGGCGTATCCGAATAAAAAACGGGCGGAGGGATCTTTATCCCTCCGCCCGCGGCATATTACATTTAAAGGTTAGTGCAGGGCCGCGTCGCAGTAGGCGCAGCAGGCCACCCCGCCGTTGTCCTTTACCAGCGGGGGCAGGTAGTGGTCGGTCTGGGTGATGCAGCGGGGGTTGGAGCACACCGGGGCCGTTCCGATCTCCACCGGCTCCGGCCTCTGCCGGGGCTGATTGGCCAGGTCGGCGAGCAGGGCCATGCGGGAGAACATGCCGTACCGGGCCTGCTCAAAATAGGCCGCCCGAGGGTCGTCGTCCACGTCCAGAGCGATCTCGTCCACCCGGGGCAGGGGGTGCATGACCAGCATGTTTTTCCGCGCCCGCTCCAGCTTGCGGCGGGTGAGAATGTAAATGCCCTTGTTGCGCTCGTACTCCAGGGGGTCCACAAAGCGCTCCCGCTGGATGCGGGTCATGTAGAGCACGTCCAGCTGGGGAATGACGTTTTCCAGACCCGTGACCTCCACGCTCCAGAGTCCGTGCTCCTTCATAAAGGAGCGGATGTACTCGGGTACCGCCAGCTCCCGGGGGGAGATGAGGTAAAACTTTACGCGGTCGAACTTGGCCAGGGCCTTGATGAGAGAGTGGACGGTGCGTCCGTTTTTCAAATCGCCGCACAGGCCGATGGAGATGCCGTCCACCCCGCCCAGCAGGCGGGTGATGGTGGTCAGGTCGGTGGTGGTCTGGGTGGGGTGCATGTGCCCGCCGTCGCCGGCGTTGATGACGGGCACGTCCGAGTAGAGGGAGGCCGCCTTGGCCGCCCCCTCCCGGGGGTTGCGCATGACCACCACGTCGGCGTAGCCCGAGACCATCTTTATGGTGTCCTTCAGGCACTCGCCCTTGGCCACGGAGGAGGAGTTGGGGTCGGCAAAGCCGAACACCGTGCCGCCCACCCGGAGCATGGCGGTCTGGAAGGAGAAATTCGTCCGGGTAGAGGGCTCAAAAAAGAGGGTGGCCGCCACCCGCCCCCGACAGGCGTCCATAAAATCGGCGGGGTGGTCGATGATGGCGCTGGTCCGTTGGTACAGCGCCTCCCACTCCGCCCGGGACAGATCTCCAAAGTCGATCAGATGCCGCATGCCATGCGCTCCCTTTCTTATCATAGGATCGTTTTTCGCCCTATCATATCACACTTTCCACGCGGGGACAAGGACGGGAAGATAAATTTTTCGCCCTTGCGGGAACCGGGGCAGGGTGCTATACTAGAGGCCGCAAAGCAGGTGGGGAGGGGGCAAAGGGATGGGCCGGGAGCTGCGGGGGCGCTTTGCCCCCAGTCCCAGCGGGCGGATGCACGCGGGGAATCTGTTTACGGCGCTGCTCGCCTGGCTCTCGGTGCGCAGCCGGGGCGGAACCATGGTGCTGCGGATGGAGGACCTGGACCCGGACCGGTGCCGGGAGGAGTACGCCCGCGTTCTGGCCGGGGACCTGGAATGGCTGGGCCTGGACTGGGACGAGGGGTACGGAACGGGCGGGGCCCGGGGCCCGTATCTCCAGAGCGAGCGCACGGACTGCTACGCCGCCTGCTTCCGAAGCCTGGAGGAGCGGGGATTGGTCTACCCCTGTTTCTGCACCCGGGCCGAGCGTTTGGCGGCTTCCGCTCCCCACCGCGCCGACGGGCAGGCGGTCTACGGCGGGCGGTGCCGGAATCTGACGGGCGGGGAGCGGGCGCGGCTGGCCCAAACGCGCCGGCCGGCCTGGCGGGTGCGGGTGCCGGAGGAAGACGTTTCCTTTTCCGACGGCCATCTCGGCGTCTACCGGGAGAATCTGGCCCGGGACTGCGGGGACTTTATCGTCCGCCGGTCCGACGGGGTGTACGCCTACCAGCTGGCGGTGACGGCCGACGACGGGGCCATGGCCATTACTCAGGTGGTTCGGGGGTCCGATCTGCTCTCGTCCACCCCGCGGCAGCTCTACCTCTACCGGCTGCTGGGTCTGGATGCGCCGGAGTTCTATCATGTGCCCCTGCTGTGCGCCGCGGACGGCCGGCGGCTGTCCAAACGGGACGGAGACCTGGACCTGGGGGCGCTGCGGGCGCGTTTTTCCCCGGAGGCGCTCACCGGACGGCTGGCCTGGCTGGCGGGGCTGCTGGAGCGGCCCGAACCGGTGGAGCCCCGGGAGCTCATCCCCTCCTTTTCCTGGGAAAAGATTCCACGTGAGGACATTTTGGTTCCAAAGGGACTGTTTGAGAAATAAATCGCACGGTATGTAGTATTTTTCTTGATAAAATAATCAAGAAGGTAAAATGACAGAGGGCTTGCATTCAAAATGCCGATATGGTATAATCCAACCATCGAAAAAACAAATATTGCTGGATGAAAGCTGCGGGAGAGCGTTTTGGACTGCCTCCAGAACCACCGAAGGTATAACGGCTCCATGTGCCGAGTGGAGTACGAATTTCTCAGGTATCCGTACCGCAGCTGGACAGAACTCTGAAAAGTCCATGATTTCATGGCGCCGAAGGTGCAACTCCGTCAAGGGGGAAACTCTCAGGTTAGGTACAGAGTGCAGGGCAAAGGGAGTAATGCATGATAGCCGCATGCATCCGTTTGTGCCTGCACTCTGTTTTTGTCTGCAGAGGAGGAATCGCATTGCTTCTGGTGACAAACAATGAGAAGGTCCGGGCCAAGTACGCCGCCGTGTGTACGCTCCGCTTTGTGGAGGGCGGGCACAACGACGTACTTAAGGTTGTGCGGGATCTGGTCCACAAGGGGCACAAGCTGCTCACCCATCCCCTGGCGGGCAGCGTGAAACCCAATGAGACCCCGTTCCGCTCGGTGGCCCTCACCGAGGAGCCGGGGCCGCTGGATCTGGAGTCTCTGGAGCTCATTGAAAAGGCGCTGGGGATGCTCCGGCAGTTCAAGCCCCGCTTCCAGCGCGGCGAGGACGCTCCTCCCGACATGCGGGAGGACTTTGCAGAAATCGATTATCGGCTGATTGACGGGGCGCTTGCCTCGCAGACAGAAGGAAAAATTTAAAAAGGAGAGTGAGACTTATGCGGCTGGAACTTGGTGAAATTCACATCAGCGACATTAAGCTCGGCGACTGCTCCAAGGTGGAGAACGGTACCCTCTACGTGAACGTGGAGGAGCTGCGTGCTCTGCTTCTGGAGGACGAGGACCTGGCCTCGGTTGACTTCGAGGTGGTCCATCCCGGTGAGTCCGTGCGCATCATCCCCGTTAAGGACGTCATCGAGCCCCGCGTGAAGGTGGAGGGCCCCGGCGGCGTGTTCCCCGGCATGATCTCCAAGGTCACCACCGTGGGCAGCGGCAAGACCCATGTCCTCAAGGGCTGCGCCGTGGTCACCACCGGTAAGGTGGTGGGCTTCCAGGAGGGCATCATCGACATGACCGGCCCCGGCGCCGAGTACACCCCCTTCTCCAAGCTCAACAACCTGGTCATGATCTGCGAGCCCAAGGAGGGCGTCAAGCAGCATCAGCACGAGCACGCCATCCGCATGGCCGGCCTGAAGGCCGCCGCCTACCTGGGCGAGCTGGCCCGCAACCTGACTCCCGACGAGACCAAGGTCTACGAGACCGACGGCGTCATGAGCGGCAAGGAGAAGTATCCCAACCTGCCCCGCGTGGGCTATGTCCTGATGCTCCAGAGCCAGGGCCTGCTCCACGACACCTATGTCTACGGCGTGGATATGAAGCGCTCCATGCCCACCATCCTCAACCCCACCGAGACCATGGACGGCGCCATCCTGAGCGGCAACTGCGTGTCCGCCTGCGATAAGAACACCACCTATCATCACCTGAACAACCCCGTCATCCACGATCTGCTGGAGCAGCACGGCAAGACCCTGAACTTCGTCGGCGTCATCATCACCAACGAGAACGTGTATCTGGCCGACAAGGAGCGCTCCTCCGACTGGTCCACCAAGCTGGCCAAGTTCCTGGAGCTGGACGGCGCCCTGGTGAGCCAGGAGGGCTTCGGCAACCCCGACACCGACCTGATCATGAACTGCAAGAAGCTGGAGGCCGCCGGCATCAAGACCGTCATCATCACCGATGAGTACGCCGGTCAGGACGGCGCTTCCCAGTCCCTGGCTGACGCCGATCCCTCCGCCGACGCGGTGGTCACCGGCGGCAACGCCAACATGGTCATCCACCTGCCCAAGATGGACAAGGTGATCGGCCACATCGAGGCTGCCGACATCATCGCCGGCGGTCACGACGGCTCTCTGAATGCCGACGGCAGCATCGATGCCGAGCTGCAGGTCATCACCGGCGCTACCAATGAGATGGGCTTCAACAAGCTCAGCGCCCGCTAAGTAAAGGAGGGGAACGGTAATGAGTCTGAGAGTTGTTCATTATATCAACCAGTTCTTCGCCCAGATCGGCGGCGAAGAGAAGGCCGACTACGCCCCCGAGTATCGGGAGGGCGCCGTGGGCCCCGGCCTGGCTCTGAACGCTGCGTTCAAGGGTGAGGCTGAGATCGTGGGCACCGTGATCTGCGGTGACTCCTACTTCAACGAGAATCTGGATGCGGCCAAGAAGACCGTGCTGGACATGATCTCCGCCGCCAAGGCCGACGTGGTCATCTGCGGCCCCGCCTTCAACGCCGGCCGTTACGGCGTGGCCTGCGGCACCGTGGCCGCCGCCGTGAAGGACGAGCTGCACCTGCCTGTCGTCACCGGTATGTACGAGGAGAACCCCGGCGCCGACATGTTCAAGAACAAGGTCTATATTGTCGCCACCAAGAACAGCGCCGCCGGCATGCGCGACGCCGCTCCCAAGATGGCCTCCCTGGCCCTGAAGCTGGCCAAGGGCGAGAAGATCGGCGCCTCCGCCGAGGAGGGCTACATGCCCAACGGCCTGCGCGTCAACTTCTTCGAGAAGGAGCGCGGCTCCACCCGCGCCGTGAAGATGCTCCTCAACAAGCTGGCCGGCAAGCCCTACACCACCGAGTTCCCCATGCCCTCCTTTGACCGCGTGGCTCCCGGTGCCGCCATCACCGACCTGGCCCACACCACCATCGCTCTGGTGACCTCCGGCGGTATCGTGCCCAAGGGCAACCCCGACCACATCGAGTCCTCCTCCGCCTCCAAGTTCGGCCGCTACGACATCAGCCAGTTCGAGGACCTGACCGCTGCCGACCATGAGACCGCTCACGGCGGCTATGACCCGGTCTACGCCAACGAGGACCCCGACCGCGTCCTGCCCGTGGACGTGCTGCGCAAGATGGAGAAGGAAGGCAAGATCGGCGGTATCTACCCCTACTTCTTCACCACCGTCGGCAACGGCACCGCCGTGGCCAGCGCCAAGAAGTTCGGTGAGGCCATCGGTAAGGAGCTGCGGGATGCCGGCATCAAGGCCGCCATCCTGACCTCTACGTGAGGCACCTGCACTCGTTGCGGTGCAACGATGGTTAAAGAGATCGAGCGCGCCGGTGTCACTGTGGTTCACATGTGCACCGTCACCCCCATTTCCATGACCGTGGGCGCCAACCGTATCGTGCCCACCATCGCCATCCCCCACCCCCTGGGCAACCCCGCTCTCACCCACGAGGAGGAGTTCGAGCTGCGCTACAAGCTGGTGGAGAAGGCTCTGAAGGCTCTGGAGACCCCCGTGGACGATCAGACGATCTTCGACTGATCTTCCCGTCTCAAAGCATTCCAACACGCGCCGAACCCCGCGGGATTTCCCGCGGGGTTCGGTGTTTGTTTTGACGCGCCACGGCGTCAAAACAAAACGCCGGAGCAAGCGCTCAGGGCCTGCTCCGGCCCGGCCGGGTACAAAAAACCGCCGCAGACCGGAAAGTCTGCGGCGGCGTGGAACATCCCAACACTATAGATGCCGCTGCTTCAGGTTTGCAGCCAAAACCAAACCGAAGCCCAGCGCAGCGGGTTCGGTTTGGAGAGGAGGAGCGACGGAATGAGTGAGCGATGACTTTTGTAAAAAAGTCGTCGCGGACGATATGCAGTCCGCGACGACGTGGTGACCCGTCGGGGGCTCGAACCCAGCTCAAAAAATTGTTATAGCCATTCTGCCACAATGGATTGCTATTACTGCGTGTGCAAATTTGTGTGCAATTTTTCTTCGAAATAATGGTCTACCAGCTGGGCGACATGCTGCTGTTCGCTGGACATTGTATGCTGGTAGACGGTCTTTAACATATGGTCGGTGGCGTGCCCCATGCGCTCCTGGGCGTAGCGGTTCGGGATTCCAAGAGCCAGCATGACGGAGGCGTTTATATGACGAAGGTCATGAAAACGGTAATGCTGCACTCCGGCTCGCTTACATATAACCTGGAATCGTGAGTAGAGGCCGCGCCTTGTAAATGGAATGATATGATCTCCGGTTCTGGGCGCTGCATCGATCAGTCCGCGAATATAGGGAGGGAGCGGGAGATCGCGCTGGGAACTATAGGTTTTTGTGAGTTTTTCCCCTTCATCCACAAGAGCGCGCCGGATGTGCAAAACTTCTCCCTCCACGTCCTCCCACTTTAATCCGAGGATCTCCGACATGCGCAGGCCCAGCCAGACGGCCAGCAAGATCGGAAGTTCGTTCACGGTTCCTTTTGCGACGGCCATAATTTTCCCGATATCGTCTCCGGAGGGAATGGCAGGCTCATACCGCTTGCGCTGGGGGAGCGTCGTTCTCAGAATGAAATCAGGCCGGTATGCGGCTAGGGCAGCGCTAAGCAGGCCGTGGGCATTCCGTACACTTTTTGGAGATTTCTCCCGCGCCATCTTATTTACAGCTCTTTGGACCGCTTCTTGGGTCAACAGAACCAGTTTGATCGGCATCAGTTCCGGAAGCGCATGTTCACGAATCCTCTTGTAGCCGGCAACAGTCGCCGGGGATAGAACCGAATCTTTGCTCTCAATATACCGGTCGATGGCTTGGCCGACCGTCATCTGGCTGGGAGAGCTTTCACGCTGAGCGGCTTTCAGACCGGCCTTGATCTGCATGGCCTGGGCCACAGCCTCTTTCTCGGTGGCGGCGGTGATGGAGACGCGCCGCCCATCCACCATCACCTGGCACCGCCAGGCGCCGGAAGGCAATTTTTTTGCAACTGGAGTTTTCATTGTCGTTCCCTCTGCCCGCTCAAACGAGCGGGCTTTTTTCTTATGCCAGAGGATCAAAAGAGGACCGCGGCTTCTTCGTTTTGGAGGACCTGCGTTTTGAGCCGCGCCACGTCGTCCAGAAGGGCCTGCATCTCCTCCGGTGCACAGCGGTAAGCCATGATCAGATTGTACTCCGCCTCAGTCAGAACAAGTCCGCCTTCCGAGCCTTGGGCGGGGATGGGGTGAGAGTCCTTCATCCGGGGTCACCTCCCTGTGGAAGGGATTACTGATTTTGTTGGGCCTTCCATACCTCGTACTGCCGGATATATGCTTCACTCTCTTCTCCGCCTTTCTGTAGCATCTCTAGTCGTTCTTCCACGCTGTTACCAGAGCTAGCGCTAGAGGCACGCTGAGGCTGGCAAACAGAGCAAGGGGACTTCCCATCCACTTTGGCGTCATAAGTAGTGCTGTAGTAGACACGATTCTCCTCCAAAATGCGGTCGGTATATTTGCAGCTAAGGCGGTGGTATTTACTCCCGTTCATGCTAGCTACATAATTACGCATGAGAACAGGTGTAGGAGTAGGAGCAACGGAGAGGGATGAGCTACCTGTAATACAACGGTAGCAAGGGGTTTTTCCGTCGTAGCGGGCCGCCTCCTCTGTTTCATAATAAACGCGGTAGGAGGGCGAGATGCCGTCTGCATAATCGCAATCTAGAAGGTGGTAGACTGGGATGGCTTGCCTGGCATTAGCTACAAAGACCGGGTGTGGACCAAACAAACGCCCCTGGAGCGCAATAAACAGAACCAGGCATAGGCAGGTAAGGCATACGCAGATAGCGGATAGGGCAATAAGAAGCGGGCGGGACGAGGACACCTTCGGCGTAGATGGGGTCTCCTGTGGCTGGACACTAAAATTGGATGGCTCTGAAGGAGACGCAGGGCCTGGTTGGGGCGCAGGAGGAGATGGTGTGAAAATAAGGCGTCGCTTTTGGTAATAATAGTAGACGATAGGAAGTATGATAGCACTGGTCAGTACACGGGCCAGATTGCTGCTCATGGTGGAGGAGTCTGCCTGAATCTGTATCCCGAGCCATAGGACATAGATATTGTAGATAAGCCCGGAGAGAGAAAGAACCATGATACACTGAGGGCCAAACCACCGCCGAAGCTGATTGCCCACGATAGCAGCGGCGGAGAGGCCGATGGATAGGAGCGAATAGAATATGTCCAGGTAGAAAAGATACGCCACACCTGTCCCAATGAAATCATCTAACGAGGAGACGGTGGAAGCCAGCGTAGTGATTTGCGTTAAAATCCCCAGCGGGAAACCCAAATAAGTCATTAATTTGTGCCACTTTAACGGAGTCTGTTCCCAGTAAACATATTCCCAGCGCACAGTCATCCAATTTTCACCCCTTCAATTTATGGGTTCTTAATTTTACGCGCCACACGCCAAAATAAGAGTTCAAAAATAGAGCTCGACTGCAAGGTTTCCATGCACATACCAGCAGACGGCCTTCTTCATGAAATCCTCGGTCACGTCAAAGTATTCGGCCAGGTCCCAGAGCTCCGAGTGACCGTCGGCAACGGCGGCCTCCAGCCGCTCTTTTGGGACGAGCTTCTGGATGGCCCATTTGTCGGCATGGTTCTCATGCCGCCTGCGCAGGTCGCGGGCGGCCCAGCGGTTATAAAAGGCCCCGGTCTTACAGTGGCCCAGCTCGTGCGCCAGGTGGACGCGGCGCTGGGCCTCGTTGGGAAAGGCGCCGTAGTCCATGCCGATATAGCACCGCCCGCTCTCCGACTGGATGCACATGGAACCCGTCTTGGGGATCTCCAGGACCAGGATGGGAATGCCGGCCTCCTCGGCCGCTTGGTAAAGCTCTCGGGTTTCCATGGTTATTCCTTTTTCTTCTCCATCTCTTCCCGAAGTTTTACCATCTGGGCAAAGCGCTTTACTTCGTCGTACATGGCGTCGGTGATCTCCCCATCGCCGCCGAACAGAGCAAATTTAATATCCTCATCGTTGACTACGCGCTCACCCTCCGGGGTGGGCGCTTTCTTTTTTCCTAAATAATCCTTTAACTCCGTGATAGGTACCTCAACAGTGATAGGGTGGTCGTCATCAAACTTACCTTGGAGAAAATTCAGAGATACCCCTAATGCGTCTGCCAGTTTTTGGGCTGTTTCTAACTTTAAGCTTTTTGTACGCCCCGCATTGAGCTCGGAAAGAGTTGCACGCCCAACCCCTGCCTTTTTGCATATAGCTGTAATATTTGTCCCTTGTGCTTTACATAATGCGTCAATTCGATTGTACAATTCGCTCATAATTCCCCTCCTTCATTTGTGCATAGATACAAATTACCGAGTTCAATAAAGAACGGGGTTGACTTTTACAGAGTTCGGTATAATAATAAAGCTACAGTTCTGAGTTCTGTATATTCTGATCTTAAGATTAGTATATTACATGATTCAGTAATTGTCAACGGTAATAGAGATGCCCGGAGAAAAGAGACCGGGCCTCCGCGCTGCCAACGCAGAGACCCGGCGCACACTTTCGTCTGAACCCGCTGAAATCGGTCATGGATGGCGTCCACTCGCCTTACCACTTTGGCCTGTTTGCTCCAGGCCCCGTCTGTTTCGGTCATGACCGTCGCCCTGGTGGCACAGAGCTTTTATCAGCGTGTCGAACTTACTACGCACGCGACGCGTTCACGGAATCGTGAAACCGTAAGTTGTGGTGTAGTGGCTCACACTCAGACGCGGCAAGAGGCAGTGCCTTTAAAAACAATTCGAGGAAAATATCCAACGGACTGCTTGTCATGGCAATCGCCTCCTTTCAGTGTTCCCGGGTTGCCGTCTCCGGCCGGGCATCTCTATTTTACCACACCATGTAATGTTAGGAAAGGGGCGAGACGAACACCTTGGCAAGCACGACGGAATTTGGAAAGACCATTGAAAAGAAGCTGATCGACCTGGAGCGCCCTCAGAACTGGCTCATCGAGCAGGTCCGGGCGCAGACGGGGCTGTATTTCGACAGCTCCTATCTCTACAAGATCAAGACGGGCAAGCTGGCCACGCCCAAGATCGTCCGGGCTATCCGGGAGATTTTGGGACTGGAGGAGGCGTAAATGCAAAACCGAGCGGAGAGCGCTCCCCGGTACTCGCTGGGAGACCTGAAGGACCTTCTGACCCGGGTCAACTGCGGGGCGGACCTGGTGCTGGCGGTACAGGAGGCCATGACGCTGAGCGGAAGCAGCGCGGCGGACTATGGCGGCGCGCTGTACGGCGTGTACTGGTATCTGACCGATGCGTGCGAGCGGCTGGAAACGGCCATCGACACGATGATGCAGAAGGAGGGAGCGGCGGTATGAACGAGATTATGAACATCAGCGGAATCGAGTGCTACGAACAGGATGGAACGGCCTATCTGAAGCTGGAAACGGTGGCCCGCGGGCTGGGGTTTACCGAAATCGCCGCGAGTGGGAACGAATGTGTGAAATGGACGAGAGTTCGGAAATACCTGGCTGATCTGGGCTTCATCGACACGAGTGTCGACGGCGGGAACTTGCCTGATTTCATTCCTGAGAACATCTTCTACCGTCTGGCCATGAAGGCAAAGAACGAGGCGGCGGAGGCGTTTCAGGCGAAGATCGCCGACGAGGTGATCCCCTCCATCCGCCGCACGGGCGGGTATGTCCAGGGACAGGGCGCGCCGCGCTCGGCCATGGAGCTGCTGCGCCTCCAGAGCAGGGCCATGTTTGAGCTGGACGACCGGGTGACCTCTCTGGAGGACAAAGTGGAGCGGCAGATGACCATCGACCACGGCCAGCAGCGGGAGCTCCAGCGGGCGGTATCCGGCCGGGTGATGGAACGCCTGGCCACGGTGGTGCCTGCGCGGATGGTGGACGAGCGCAAGAGGTTCTTCTTCCAGGCCCTCTATCACGACCTGAAGGACCGCTTCGCGGTGCCCAGCTACCGGGATATCCGCCCCTCCGACTACCCGGACGCCATGGAATATGTGGCCCACTGGGTGGAGCCCGCCCACCTGCGCGGGGCGGAGGCAAAGGAGGTGAGACCGCTATGAAAACCTACCGCGTGACCATTCGGAACGGGGCCTACCCGCTCACGTATGATACGCTCAGCATCGCCAAGGCCTACGGATGTCTGATGGAGGCCCGCAACTGGGCCTGCCATGTGGACTTTGACCCGGAGGAGCTGATGGAGGTGCTGGCCGACCTGCGCGCCGGGCGCAAGCTGCTCTACGAAACGGACGGCTGGAAGGTGGAAGCGGAAATGGAGGAATCGCAATGCCGAGAGTAGCGCTGACTGCCGCCCAGAAGCGGGCCCAGCGGACGGCGGATGGGAATACCGCCCTGCTCAAAGCCCTGCGCCGGAACAAGGCGGAGGAGGATCTGAAGTGGGACGAAGTGGCCGGGCGGCTGGGTGTCGCCCCCTCCACCCTCCAGCGGTGGAGGCAAAGGCCGGAGATCATCCCGCTGTGCGGTCTGCGGGTCATAGTGGAGACCATCGGGATGAGCAAGGAGGACTGGCTGAAGGTCGGAGGGTTCCGGCCGTGAGAGGAGGAGGAAGCATGCGGGAGACAAGACACCGCAGGCCCAGCCGCCGGCGCCGGCGCTGGCTGACGGAGGAGGCTAAGTGGGGCCTCGCCATGGCCGGGCTGCTGGTGGTTTACAGCCTGTGCCTGGTGCTGGTGACCAAAGAGTTCGTGCTCTGGTCGGTGATGGCATGAGAGGGGGGGACGGGATGCGTGAGGACAAGCCCCTCCGCTTCGTGGTGACCCACCCGGATTACGGGACGGCGGAGGTGACGGCCCTGGACAAGGCCGCGGCCACGGTGGAGGCGGCCAGGCTCTGGGGGGCCGTCTGGCGGGAGATCGCGTGCGAGTGCACCGTCTCCCGCGGGCAGCGGGTGCTGGAGCACTACTGCCGCCGGTGCGGCAGGCGCATCCGGGCCCAGGGGCTGTGCCCGGAGTGCCGGGCGGTGGAGGAGCTTGCCCGGCGCATGGCTGGAAGCATCCCCACCCGGGACCGCCGGGCCGGGATGCGGTGAGGAGGCGGCAGAAGCTCCGCCGGCGGGTCCAGGTGCGGGTGTTCCGGTGTCAGGAATGCGGGGGCGTGAACTACGCCACCAAGGCCCGGGGCCTCCCCACCGAAGCAGGCCACCGGAAGGACATGTGGTGCTGGAGGTGCCGGGCGGTTACCGCGCACCTCCAGATCGACAGCAAATAAGGAGGTACATATGGACAAGACCAGCATTTTGGACATGGCCATGGGGGCCATCAAAGAGCGGGTGGACTATGAGATGGGCCACATCGTGGACAACATCCTGGACCCGAACACCCCGCCGAACAAAAAGCGGAAGCTGACGCTTACGCTGGAGTTCACGCCGGACGCAGAGCGGCAGACCATCCAGGTCTCTGTGACGGCCAAGGCCGCCCTGTGCCCCACCAACCCCATCAGCACCAGCCTGTATGTCACGGGAGACCCGGCGACGGGCCTAGCCCAGGCGGTGGAGACGGTCCCCCAGGTGCCCGGGCAGACCAGCCTGGACGGCATGGAGCAGGAGGAGCCCAAGGTCCTGAAGTTCAAGCAGGCGTAATCAATTGAAAGGAGATTTTATCATGATCAGAGAAGCGTTGCAGTACCTCGTCTCCCTGAAGGAAAACAAGACCTATGAGATTCACGGGGATATCTACTCGGACCGGGAGCTGGTGCGTGTGGAGCCCCATGTGGACCGGCCGGAGCCGCTGACGGTGACCGGGCTGGACAGCCTGGCGCAGCTCATCCGGCACGAGGCGGACCTGGTGGACGCCCAGCCCATCTTCGTGCGGGTGGACGGGCCCCGGAGCGTGACCGCCTTCTCGTCCTGGGACGACACCATGACCCGGGACCGGCTTTACAAGGCCGAGTGCGACGCCCCTGCGTTCCAGACCGGCTGGATGGACCACGAGGAGGCGGTCATCAAGCTGCGCTCCATGTTTGAGACGGACGAGGACTCGGATCTGAACTATGTGCTGGACCTCCTCTCCCGGATCAGCAGGGAGAGCAGCGTCTCCAGCAGCGATAACGGCGTCACCCAGACGGTGGAGGCCCGGCAGGGCGTGGCTCTGTCCCAGCGCGTGGCAGTGCGCCCCCGGGTGGCCCTGCGGCCCTACCGGACCTTTTTGGAGGTCCTCCAGCCCAAGAGCGAGTTCCTCCTCCGTCTGGACGGCGAGGGCCGGGTGGGCCTCCTGGAGGCCGACGGCGGCATGTGGCGCATGGACGCCAAAAAGGGCATCGCCTGGTATCTGGAGGACAAGCTCAAGGAGCTCGTGGAGGCCGGGCGCGTGGTGGTGATGGTGTAATGTACCGCTGCCGCTGGTGCGGCGCAGCCTTTGAGGAGCCGGACGCCGTCCGGGTCCGGGAAAACCTGGACGGCGAGAACGGCTGGTGGAGCCACACCGTAGAGAGCTGCCCCTTCTGTGGGGCGGACGAATGCGAAGAAATGGAGGAGGACATATGAACGGACTGATGAACCGCAGCGTGAGCAGCAGGGCCGGAGAGTTCCAGGAGAGCAAGGCCCTCTCTGAGATCAAGGGAAAGATGTTTTTGGCCCGGCAGTTCCCCCGTGACACAGACTGGTCCCTTCAGGCGGCGCTCCAGGAGTGCCAGCGCAAGGAGCTGGCCGAGGCCGCCCAGTACGAGTTCCCCAAGGGGGACAGCGTGGTCAAGGGGCCCTCGATCCGCCTGGTGGAGGTACTGGCCCGGCACTGGGGCAACCTGACCAGCGGCGTAGATGAGATCGAATCGAAGAACGGCGAGACGGTGATCAAGGCCTATGCCTGGGACTTGGAGACCAACGTCAGCGACGAAAAAACGTTCTCGGTTAAGCACGAGCGCACCACGAGGCGGGGCAGCTACAAGCTGACTGACGAGCGGGACATCTACGAGATGGTGGCCAACAAGGGCGCCCGGCGCAAGCGCGCATGCCTTCTGGCCGTGCTGCCGGGGTGGTATGTGGACGCTGCGGTAGCCGCCTGTGAAGAAACGCTGAAGGCCTCTCTGACCGAGGGGAAGAGCATGGAAGAGGTCATCAACAGCATTGTGTCCGCATTCCAGGAATTTTCCATCACGCCGGCGCAGATCGAGGAGAAGTTGGGGAAAGAGATCGGGAGCCTGTCGAAAAACGACGTGGTAAAACTGCGCCACCTCTATTCCGCCATCAAGGACGGGTTTGTCAAGGCGGGCGACGCCTTTGGGACGGCCTCCGATCCGGCGGAATCGGGCTTGCCCAGCGAAGAGGAAGCTGGAGCGCTGGATGCCCTGAACGAGCGCCTGAAGGGAGGGGCGGCCGATGCTGCTGACCCGGGATAACTACTACACCCCGGAGGCCGACTGGGCCTATATGAGCTGCTCCCAGTACCAGGGCTGGTGCGAGTGTGAGGCCAGGCAGATGGCCAAGCTCCAGGGGCGGTGGGTGGACGAACCCAAGGAGGCGTTCCTGGTGGGCAACTATTTCCACACCCACTTTGAGAGCGCGCAGGCCCATGAGCAGTTCTGCCGGGAGCACTTTGAGGAGATCTTCAAGACCAAGACTACCAAGGCCCTGGGAACGGTGGTCACGGGCAAGCGCGCCCCCTTCGAGCTGGCGGACCGGATGATCGCCGTGGCCGAAGGCGACGAGCTCATACGCTCCCTGCTGGACCTGCCCGGGGAAAATGAAAAAATCATGACCGGGGAGCTCTTCGGCGTCCCCTGGCGCATCCGGGTGGACAAATACGTCCCCTCCGGCCGCCTGGTGCTCGACTACAAGACTGTGGCCAATATCAACGAGCTGAAATGGAGTACGGAGCTGCGCGAAAAGGTGACTTTTATTGACGCCTATGGGTACATGATGCGGGCTGCCGTCTATTCGGAGATCGAAAAGCAGTCCGTCCACGCGGAGAGCGATCCACATTTCATCATCGTGGCAATCTCCAAGCAGGACTACCCGGATAAAGAGGTGCTGGAGCTCAATCACCGCCAGCGGTATGACTATGAGCTGGAGCAGATCAAAGAGCGCCTGGGGCACATTCAGCGGGTCAAAGAGGGGGCGGAGAAGCCTGCCCGATGCGGCTGCTGCGATTATTGCCGGGCGACGAAAAAGCTCTTCTCCATCCGGCCTTACTTCAAGCTCATGCCGGAGTTCCGCGAGAGGAGGGAGGAGGACTATGCCGCAGACGAGGGACCGGTGCTGGCTGACGCACCGGACACGGGAGCCGTGGGAAACGTGCCCGCTGTGCGGGGCTCCGGTCACCTGGCGCAGGACTGATCTGGACGGCTGGGTCCCCTGTGACGATCTGCCGGTCCTCTTCACCACGGGCGGCCGTCTGCGCCTGCTGGTCCGCCGGGAACTGGTAGGCGGCTGCCGCATCTACTCCCCCCAGAGGGACCGGGGCGTCCGGCCGAGATACGCGTATATGCCGCATTATTATACCTGCCCGGTCCTGTGCCAAGAGCGAGCGGAATGGAGATTCCGGCAAGCATGTGCGGCGAGGGGGTGGCGGTGATATGGAGGGCTCGTGGTTCGGGGTAGGGTGCAACATCTATACCCATCCCAAAGTCCTGGGGCTGGCCCGGGAGCTGAAGCTGGATGTGGACGCCGCCGTAGGGAAACTGGGCCGCCTGTATGCCTGGGCCGCCCAGAACGGCAATGAGACGGGAGAAATCTCCTATCTCCCGCCGGAGGAGATCGCCGCCATCATGCGTTGGAAGAAGCGTCCTCAGACGCTCCTCGCCGCCCTGGAGGCCCAGGGCCTATTGGAACGCCAGGAGAGTGGATTGTTCATCCACGATTGGGAGGAGTACAACGGGGCGTTCTTGCGGAAAAAACGCCGGGACCGAGAGCGGAAAAAAGAAGGGGGATGACCTAGAACTTCCGTGGAATTTCCGCGGAATTTCCACGGAAGGCTCCGTGAATATTCCAGAGAAATGAGCACGAATTTCCATGGAAAATCCGAAGGCATTCCGTGGAAATTCGTGCGCTACCTGACCTAACCATACCGTACCAGTTACGGATACGGCAGTCTAAGCAACCAACGAAAGCTTGTACTTACCTGGAGGCTGGAGGAGGTTCTACCGGAAGTCCGGCAATAGACCGGGAGAGCCTCCCCCGCCTCCGTGAGGGGAGGGCGTGAGATTGAACGCGAAAGAAATGGACGCCCTGTGGGAGATGCTGGGCATTTTGCGCCCGAAGGATGCCCGCTTGCGCAACGAAACGCTGAAGCTCGTGTGGAGCCGGGCCTTGGAGCCCTATGCCTGGAGCGACGTCCACGAGGCTGTGCTCACCCATTTCCGCACGCAGAAGTATTTCCCGGACGTAGCCGACATTACCGGGCGCTGCCCGCAGCCCAGAGAGCCGGAGGCACTGGAGGCCGTGCGGTACAGGCAGCCCACCGCCGGGGAGCGGCAGCGGACGGCGGAGATGGTCCGCCGCTGGCGCGCCTACCGCGCCGCCCTGGAGGCCGCGGGACTCCCCAGCCTCTCCCAGGCCCAGGCGAATGGGATGCGCTGCGCGGACTGGGACGCGCTCACCCGGGGCGCGGGGATTTGCCTGGAGGATTTTTTGAGCGCGGAGGAGAGCCATGCCTAGAGCATTCCAATGCCCGTACTTCCGACGGGCCAGCGCCCCCAGACGGCGGGTGAACTGCTCCTGCGGGGCGCTGCAATTCCCATCGCTCCAGGGGTATCTGGAGCACACCAAAACCTACTGCGCCGCCAACCCGGGGTGGGAGAACTGCACCCTGGCCCAGGCGCTCAACGAGGAGGAGATGCGGCGTGAGGCCGGAGAGAAACTGCGATAAGATCAAGCGCCTGGAGCGGGAGCTGCGCACGTGCGAAGAGCGGCGGAAGGCCGCCGGTCAGGAGGTGAGGCGCCTGCATCGGGAGCTGGAGCGCACCCGGCAGGCCTATGCCGGAGCCGCCCGGGAGACCCAGACGGCGGCCGACCTCATCCTGGGGGCCGCCGCCCTCTCCCGGGGCGCCCGGGTGGGCGCGGGAGCCTGGGAGCTGCGCATCTCCGCCCAGGCCGCCCGGGGCATCCGGCAGGGCTACCGGGTGCTCGCCCGCAAGGACGGGGAGCACTACATCATCCGGGTGGAGGAGGTGAAGCCGTGAGCCGCCGCAAGCGCAACCTGCGCCGGGTGTCCCTGCTTGTTACCGCGCAGACCTGGTATCACCTCCAGGAGCTGGCCAGGATGGACGGGCATCACGACCCTGGAGTGGTGGTGGACAAGCTCACCCGGGAGCGGATGCTGCTCTTCCGGCGCTCCGGGGAGGAGGGACGCCATGGGCACAGTTAAGGGCAAGCCGGGCTACAACCTGGACGCCCCGGAGCTCATCGGGCAGTGCCTGCGCTGCGACAAGCCTGAGTGCGACAACTGCCTGGAGCGGAGCGCGGGGGCAGACGCGCGCCGCGCGTTCGACCGCTGGGAGGAACTGATCGAGCTCTACAACGCCGGGGTGATCTACCGGGACATCGGGGCGCGGCTCGGGGTCAGCAAGGAGAAGGCCGGGCGGCTGTGCGCGCTGGCCGTCCGGATGGGACTGGTCCGGGACCGCGGCTATCACGTCCAAAGGGCCCCGAAGCGGCGCGCACGCTATCGCGTCCGGGACCGGGCGACCGGGGAGATCCTCGCGGAGGGGACGCGGGAGGAGTGCAGCCGGCAGCTGGGATTCAAAGGCAAAAAATCCTTCTGCGCATTGGTGACCCGCTCGAATCAGGGCATCGGCGCACGCCTGGTGGAGCGGATGGAACCGTGAAGCGGGCCGTCAACGCGCACCCGGGCGAGGCGCTCTGGGTGGTGTATGAGCACTTTTACTACCCCGCGGCGGGGGCGCTGGTGCAGAAGGAGTATTGCGTGGTCCGGGCGGAGGTTGTGGAGGTCAACGAGTACGGCTGGATGACGCTCGGCGGGTGCGGATACTGGGACAAACTGGGGACGGGCTCCCTCGGGACGTTGGTTTTCCGGAGCGCGCAGGAGGCCGCCCGGCGCGCCCAGGCGCTGACCGACCGGGAGGACCGGGTCTGGGGCGGCATGGGGGAGGCGCCCATGCGCAGGACGTGGGAGCGCTACCTGCGGGAGGACCCGCCCCCGCCGGAAGGGGCGCAGATGTCGCTCTTCTGAGCGGAAGGAGTGGATGCGGTGGATCAGATCAGTCTGTTTTCGGCCTTCCCGGGCGTAGGGGACTGGGTAGAGACGCACGGCCGGGAGCTTACCTTCGATGAGATCGCGGCCCGGGTAGGCCAGTGCATTGTCTATGACATGTCGACGCAGTCCCACGCCTGGTACAAGATTGTGCGGGTCAAAGAGATAATCCGGCACGAAGGCCAGAGACGGCTCATTTATTCGGACGGCGGACGGTATCCCGGCCTGGTGAATGAGATGTACTTCAGCCCGGAATTTGGGGAGCGCCGGGCGCGAGCTTATGAAATTTCGGAAAGCGAGGCGATGGACCATGGCCAACTGTAAGATCTGCGGAGAACCGGTGCGCTGCGCCCGCGTGTTCCACGCGGCCTGCTGGGAGACGGCGGCGAAACGGGAACTGGAGACGTTTTGCGATCACGACTGCCGCTGGCCCCGGGAGTGCGGGGACGAAGAGAGCCTGCGGGAGCTGCACTGCAGCGGCTGCGCGCTGGTACGGCTGCTCAATCTGGGACTGTAAAGGGGAGTACCAAAATGGACCAAAACGAACTGAAAAAGGCCCTCCTGTGGGCGGAGAAGGAGGCCAAGCTCCGGGAGGACATGGCCCGGGAGACCATTGGGGGCCTGCATGAGCAGGTCCAGGGCGAGGCCGGGCGCTACCGCATCGCCGCCGGGTGCATGTGGGCGGTGTTGGAAGAATTGGATAGGTGGATTCCCGTCGCGGAGCGGCTGCCGGATGAGTACCAGGGGGTGCTGTGCATCGTGGACGGTCAGCCGGCGAAGAATATCACGCTGAAGGGCGCGTATCAGATCGGCGAGTGGGACGGCTGCGGCGGCTGGATTATTGAGGAGTGGCCGGAGTGGGAGGACGCCAAGGTGAGCTGGTGGCGGCCTCTGCCTGGCCCGCCGGAGAGGGGTGACGGAGCGTGAAGATCGCCGCGGTGGTCGTGCTGGCAATGACCGCGCTGGCCTTGCTGGCGCTGATCCTGGCTAGCGTGGCCGTCATCTTCGCCGAGCGGGAGATGCCGGACTTCGAGGACAAGGCGTTTGTATTTGGGGCTTTGGCGGGGTCAGCGGGGGTGGGGCTGTTCCTCTGCCTGCTGGCCATGACAGTCATTTCCTAAGAGAGGGGCGGGAACTCGCAAGAGTTCCTGCCCTTTTGTTATGCTTGGATGGGGGGAGGGGGGACTATAGGGGGGAGGGGGGAGAACCCACAGAGGGGGGACGGCAGGGGCCGGGAGATGTGATACCATCAGAGCGAGAGATTATCGTTCGAAAGGAGGGGGAGACGGTGCGGGCCGGAGGGAAAAAGAAGCCCAGGCCGAACGGGGGAGGCCGGAGCAAATACGAGAGCC